>CAXUBB010000388.1:0-2378 GCA_964249105.1 uncultured Bryobacteraceae bacterium
TTGAAGTAACCGCTACGCTCGCTGAAGACCTGTCCATTGATCGATTACTGGAAGAGATCGTCGGCAACCGCCCAGATCTGAATTGGGAAGCGGTGCGCCCGCACCTTTATATTTACGAGGACGCGGCGGCCATTCGTCATCTGTTCCGGGTGGCTTCCAGTCTCGATTCGATGATTGTGGGCGAGCCTCAGATTCTAGGCCAATTAAAGGGGGCTTACTTGCAGGCCCGTGAGCAGGGGGCAATCGGCACGGTTCTTGATGCCGTGCTGACTCGCGCCTTCAATGTGGCGAAGCGCATCCGCACCGAAACCGATATTGGCCAAAACGCGGTATCGGTCAGTTATGCCGCTGTGGAACTGGCCCGGGAAATCTTCGGCTCGCTCCACCGGAAACGCGTTCTGATCATCGGTGCCGGCAAAATGTCGGAAGGCGCGGCGCGTCACTTGCTGCGGGCGGGCGCAGGGGAAATTCTTGTGACGAACCGGACGCCGCAGCGCGCCCGGCAAATGGCGGAAATGTTTCGCGGCGAAGTCGTTCCTTACGAAATTTTCCCGCAGCGTTTAGCGGAAGTGGATATTGTGATTGCCTCGTCCGGCGCGCCCCATTACGTCATTACCGCTGAGTTGATGCAGCAGGTGATTAAGGAACGGAAGAACCAGCCGATGTTTCTTATCGACATTGCCGTGCCGCGTAATATCGAACCGCAGGTGAACCGTATCGAACACGCGTTCCTGTACGATATCGATAATCTTCAGCAACTGGCCGAGCGTAATCTGCAAACCCGGCGTGAAGTAGCGCAACAGGCGGAAAATATCGTCGCGGAAGAAGTGGCGCGATTGGAAGTCCGGCTGCGCGCCCGCGATGTCACTCCCACTATTCTCAGTTTGCAGGAGCAGTTGGAAGCCATTCGAAAGGAAGTTCTCCTTCGCTATCGGGGACGTTTGGGCGCTTTGACGCCGGAACAGGAAGAAGCGATTGAAGGACTGACGCGCGGCATCATCAACAAAATCGCCCATGGCCCGATCTCCGAAATTCGAAGACATGCGGCGGAGCAAGCGGCGGAAGACGCTTCACAAGGAGAGGTCATCAGCGCGGTTCGGCGCATGTTTCGCTTACGTGATCGTTGAGCTTCATGGTAACCCTCCCCACAGCGGCAAAAGTACTCACCATCGGCTCGCGCGGTTCACACTTGGCCTTATGGCAAGCCCGCTATGTGGCGGCGCAACTCATGAAGCTGGACGTCGAAAGCCGCATTGAGATCATCAAGACGACGGGCGACCATTTGCAAACCGCTTCCTTGGCGCAAGCCGGCGGCAAGGGACTCTTCACCAAGGAGATTGAAGACGCGTTACTAAGCGGCGTCATTGATCTTGCCGTTCACAGCTTGAAGGATCTGCCGACAGAGAACCCGGAGGGATTGTGTATTGCCGCCGTTCCTCAGCGGGAAGATCCTCGTGACGCCATGGCAGGTAAACCGCTGAGTGAGCTAAGGGAAGGCGCACGGGTCGGAACCAGTTCGGGCCGACGGGCAGCGCAGCTTCGCAGATTGCGTCCGGATTTGCTAATTGAACCCATCCGGGGCAATGTGGATACCCGTCTGCGCAAGCGGAAAGAAGGCCAGTACAACGCGATCATGCTGGCCGCTGCGGGACTTCGCCGTTTAGGACTGGAGCACGAAATTGCGCAAATCTTTGCGCCGGAGGAAATCTGCCCGGCACCGGGACAAGGCGCATTGGCGATTCAAACCCGGAACGACAGTGAGGCCCGTGACATCTGCTCGATGCTTAATGATGATGCGACGCGCGAGTGTGTCACCTGTGAGCGAACCGTTCTCGCCCGGCTGGAGGCCGGATGCCAGTTGCCGGTCGGTGTCTTTGCTGAAACGCGTGGCGGCGATCTGCATGTGCAGGCGATTGTGATTTCACCGAATGGACGGGAATGCCTGAAAGGGCACGGTACGAGTGCGCGTTCCCATCCGGAAGATTTAGGCAACAAGGTGGCTGAAGATCTGCTCTTCCGAGGCGCAAAATCAATCCTGACGATTGGGAGCGAATAGGTGCAGCCGCTCGCGGGCGTGCGCATCGTGGTTACCAGGGCCGCTCAGCAAGCCGAGGAATTAGCCGGGCCTTTGCGTATGTTGGGCGCGGATGTCATTCTGCTTCCCACCATTGCCATTGCTCCCCCCGAAAATCCCGCGCCTTTGCGCGAAGCTGCCGCTCATGGCAATCAATATGACTGGATCATTTTTACAAGCGTAAATGCGGTCGAGGCGTTCGCCGCTGAATTGCCGCAAGCAAGTAATTGTCGAGCGCGCATCGCCGCAATAGGAACCGCCACCGCGCAAGCGGCGGAACGTTGCGGCTTCACCGTCTCCCTCA
>CAXUBB010000388.1:2388-5307 GCA_964249105.1 uncultured Bryobacteraceae bacterium
CCGAAAAGTATATAGCTGAATCCTTAGTGGAAGCTTTCACCCAAAACGATCTGAATGACCGCCGTATTCTGATTCCCAGCGCTGCGGTCACTCGGGACATCGTGCCCAGGGAGCTACGGAAATTAGGCGCACAGGTGGACGTGGTGGAAGCATACCGAAACGTCCTGCCGCCCGAAACCGCTCAAAAAGCCGTCAGCATCTTCCGCGAACCTTACCCAGACTGGGTGCTGTTTGCCAGTTCCTCAGCGGTAGAACACCTCGTCGCCCTCATCGGGCCGGAACCGCTACGAAACATCTCCATTAGCACCATTGGCCCGGCCACGTCGCAAACAGTAACAAAGGCTGGCTTGCCAGTAGCCGCCGAAGCCGCCGCCCATAATATTCCGGGATTGGTGGAAGCTGTCGTTCGCTTCAGAACGATTCCGTCACAAATTAAATAGCTGGTATTTCCAGCTATTCTGTCCTATAGTCTAGCTATGGGAAGCCGCTCGGAAATTCCACCTGGCACCCTGTACATGCTGGTCTTGAAAACCTTGGCCCGGCTGGGGTCCATGCACGGCTACGGCATTGCGCAACACATCCAGCAGATTTCAGACGACGTTCTGCAAATTGAGGAAGGCTCTCTTTATCCCGCGCTTCAGCGCATGCTGATCAAGGGCTGGGTCACCGCCGAGTGGCGGCCATCGGAAAACAACCGGCGTGCCCGATTTTACAAGCTGACGCCAGAAGGACGCAAACAACTAAGCCTGGAATTGCGCGAGTTCGAACGAGTGATGACCGCCATCGGAAAGGTAATTCAACCGGCATGAAAGAACTGTGGCGCAGATTGCAGTGGTTTTGGCATCGGAATCAATTTGAGCGCGAACTTGACGAGGAGATGCAGCATCACCTCGCGCTGAAAACGGAGGAGCGAGGCAGCGCCGAAGCAGCCCGGCGCGAATTCGGCAACGCCACTCTATTAAAGGAGGACAGCCGCATGATGTGGCTCGGAACTTATACGCAACAATTCGCGCAGGACATCTGTTACGGCCTCCGCAGCATGGCCGCCCACAAGGTTTTTACCGTTATGGCGGTCCTCTCGCTCGCGCTGGGCATCGGAGCCAACACAGCCATCTTCAGCTTCATGGACGCGATCATGCTCCGCGCCCTGCCTGTCCGTCACCCGGAACAGTTGGCAATTATCAACTGGCGTCAACCAGCGGACGACTGGGGTGTTGTCCACTCCCAAATGGGCGATGACTATCATGAGGGTGGCTGGCGGATCTGCCCGAACTTCCCCTACCCCGTTTACCAACTCCTGCGCGACCGCAACCACGTTTTTTCAACGCTCTTTGCTTACGCCACGGCAGGCCGCCTCAACTTGGTGCTGGACGGGCAAGCCACCTTGGGCGAGGGCCAGTATGTATCGGGCAATTATTTTGACTCGCTCGGCGTTACTCCCTCCATCGGCCGCCTGATCGGACCGGCAGACGACCGCTCCGCAGCAGCGCCAATCGTCAATCTCTCCTACAGCTTTTGGCAAAGCCATTTCGGTTCCCGTGCGGATATTCTTGGAAAGATCTTTCTGATTAACGGCAAACCCTTCACCATTGCCGGAGTTATGCCGTCCGAGTTCTTCGGCGTTCGTCCTCCGACCGCCCCGGAGGTGTTCATCCCTATTCATGATCTCGGTTTGCTTGATCTCAATCCCTATCAAGACCACGATAAACGGTTTATCGGAGATCACTTCTATTGGATCGAAATAATGGGCCGCCTAAAACCCGGAATCACTCTCGCGGGAGCCGAAGCGGAGTTGCGCGGTCTCTTTCAGCCTTGGGTCCAAAACACAGCGGCGAATGACAAAGAGCGCCGCACCCTGCCCCAGCTTTTTCTTCAGGAAGGCGGCTCCGGCGTGGATTTCCTGCGCCGTCACTACTCCAAGCCGCTATTCATCCTGATGGCAATGGTGGTGCTGATTTTAATAGTGGCCTGCGCCAATATCTCCCATCTGCTCTTGGCGCGCGCCCACACCCGGCGTCGTGAAATTGCGGTGCGTCTCAGCCTGGGCGCAGGCCGGCGGCGAGTGGTGCGTCAACTCCTCACGGAAAGCATTCTCTTGTCAAGCTGCGGCGGACTTCTCGGAATTCTCGTGGCGGTAGGAGGTATTCATGCTCTCACCGCCATGCTGGCGAACGGGCAAGCGGATTTCACTCTGCGCGCTCAACTTGACGGGCGTATCCTGCTTTTTACTTCGCTGGTCGTTCTAGCAACCGGAATCCTGTTCGGTCTCGCCCCAGCCCTACAAGCGACGAAGGTCGATGTCATGCCGACTCTCAAGGAAACACGCACTGGCGCTCCCCACCGGCGGACGCGCCTGCCTTTCGGGCTCCATCACGTTCTGATCGTGGCGCAAATCGCCATCTCGCTCCTGCTGGTCGCCGCTGCCGGACTGTTCGTGCGCACGCTGAATAATCTTCACGCCGTGAACATCGGCTTCAATCCGCATAATCTTTTGCTCTTCAGCATCGACGCCCGGCAAGCCGGTTACAAGGACGCCGCACTCAAAAGTTTCTACTCCGAACTGCAGCGGCGTTTCGCTCTGATTCCCGGCGTGCGCAGCGCGACAGCAACGGACACGCGTCTCATATCAAATTCGACCAGCAGAGTCGGCGTAATCATACCCGGCCTCGCGCCCGACAGTACTGTCATTATCCAGGTAGGACCGGAATATTTCCAAACCATGCAAATTCCCCTTCTGACGGGCCGAGCCATTGAAGAGAAGGACCGGGAGGGCGCTCCTCATGTCGCCGTCGTGAACGAAGTATTTGCGGAAAAATACTTTTCTGGCGAGCCCTCCATTGGCAAGTATTTCGGCATCAATACCAAAAAAGGGGAGTATGATACCCAAATCGTCGGTTTGGCGAAAAACACTCGCTACGA
>CAXUBB010000389.1:0-5296 GCA_964249105.1 uncultured Bryobacteraceae bacterium
AGAACTACCGGCAAGGTAATTTGCGCGTGCTGGCCGGCGCGGGACTGTCCGTTGATTCCGGGTTTCCGAGTTGGGGAGAGTTGAATCAAGCGCTTCTCCGCCAATACATTGAAGAAGATCTGGGACGCGACCCTAAAGCGCTGCCCATCATCAGAGGGCACCTGGATGAACTGGTCAGCGAATTGTACGAAGCTATCGGACGCGATGCTGCCGCTGATTTTGTGTGGAACTCAGGCACGCGGGAGAATTTTTTTGACGACCTCCGGAGGACTTTATATAGAGGCCGGAGCATCACGGACCTGCCTTTAACGCAGGTGCATTGGCAGTTGGCGGCGATGGATCGGGCCACATTATTTACAACTAATTTTGATCCGCTGCTCGAACTGGCCCGCTACCGCATGCGGGGCGGAACGTCAAATGATCCGGATGTCGCCGTCTATCGCTCTGTGAATGCGCCGCGGCCGGGCATTGAGCCTGACGCGGAAAAGGTTTACCACATTCATGGCTGGATCGATCCGGATGGCATCTGCGGCGGTTCGTTTGTATTGACGGAGGCCCAGTACTTTGAGCTGTTCAGCCGTCAGGGACAACGGCCCAATCAGATGCTCGATTACGTCCTTACCTCCGGCGGGGCGGTTCTTATTTTAGGAATGAGTTTGGCCGATGCGAATCTCCGGCGGCATTTGTATCTGCGGTCGCGCAATCGAATTTCAGATTCGACGGAGATCTATGCGGTCCTGCGCGTGCATGGGCACGAGTTGCTGGACACATACCAGACGCTTCACTGGGCGAATCAGGGAGTGCGTGTTGTATTTATTCGCGAGTATCACGAAGTGCCGCGGCTGCTGCGCGACATCAAATTTGGTCTCCCGGCGAATCCGGCGGAGCCGTTGCCATGGATGAGCCAGACGTTGGAATGGGTGCGGGAGAATCTGCCGGGAGAAGTTATTTTTAGCGATAAGTGGCAGTTGAAGGCGCGAAGCGCGCTGCTCCAGCTTTTGTCAACTTTACGCGAAAGCTTTGCCATTCCGCAGAACGAAGTTATACAAGCGACTTTGATGGGGCAAGTGTCCTTGCACGAGATTGCCGTGTTTGCCGAAACTAGGCATATCACAAATGGAAAAGAAGCCAGACAGTATGCCGGTCATTTCCGCTTGCGGGTATCGGGCGGGCTGGCGCAAGGCGTAGCTGGAGTGGCCTTCTCGCAAGGCAAGCTGTTTGAAGTTCTTGACGATCCCGATGTCGCCGACCAGAACTTCACTCCTGAAATGAAGCAGTTCTATGCCAGCCGGGGATCACGCAACTGGCGCTCATTAATCGCTATTCCTATTTTGGAGATGGATGACCGCCTGCCCGTGGCGGTTGTGGTGATCAGTTCTAATTTTCCCGAACCATTCTGGTCGCGTTTCGAGCAGCGCAATGAAACCTATCGGACACAGATGATCGAGGCGGTGGATCTTACAGTACGGGAATTATTTAGCGATCAAATAGCTCAAAATCGCCGTACAATGAGAGCGGAGAGATAGATGAGTAGACTAACGTGGGACCAAGCTCGCGTGTTGGTGGAGCGAGGTTCCAGACCTTGGGGATTGCCGGAAGGTACGCCGCCTTCTATTCGCGAAGTCCCCGGCTCCGCTCACGTCAGTACGGAACATTCGGACTTTGCAAAGTGGTTTGTAAGAAAGCTGCGCAAAGCTCTACAAGAAGAGAGCGGAAATCTAGATTAGTGGCGTTCCTTTGTAAGCGTCAATACGTAATTGTTTCTGCCCGTTCCGATGAACATAACTTTTGCTTTAGTTATTCTCCTTTTGTTCGCCTATCCTATTCTTCCACAAAATAATTCAAATGCAAGCACAAAATCCGTGATTGACCTTTTGCAAAAGGCAAAACAGGAATTGGGTACTTGCGGAGCGAAATGTATTCCGGTGCTTTCGCCTGCTGATCAACTGCTCCGTGGGTCTTCCCCGGTTCTTGATTTTAGGGCTGTGCAGGCAGCAGGCTTTCCGGTAGTGGTCTGGACGGTAAACGATCCGGTCCGCCTGCGTGAGTTAATGGCGCAACGCATCGACGGAATTATTTCAGATCGTCCGGATTTCTTGCGACAGGAGTTAGCGCGTGCGCGGGAGAATGCGCTTACTTCAGAAGATAAGGCTTATTTTGCCCGATTCGACGCGGAAGGGCATCGGGGCGGAAGGGATCTGAGACCTGAAAATACTCTACCGGCCTTTGAAGCCGGATTGGATAACCTGATTACCACGATTGAGACTGACACGGGCGTAACGGCGGATCATGTCTCATTAATCAGCCATGAGCAGTTCATCAATCCGCAGACTTGCCGCCAAGCGGACGGTTCGCCTTACACGGAAGAAAATCGGATATGGATCAAAGACATCACCATGGCCGAAGCGCAGAAGCGTTTTATCTGTGACAAAATTTTCCGCGGTCCTCAGCAACAAAATGATTTGCAGCTTTCTCCCGTAGCCGTGGCTTTCGCGCAAGCAAAGGGATTCAGGAACCCGTATGCGCCGACGAATGCGGAACAGTTGTTCGATTTTGCCGCTTACTATGTGGAGTATTACAAGCAAGGCGCGGGGGAGAAACACCCGCAAGCGGAAGCACGCTGGCGTAATGCCGCCAAAGTCCGATTCAACTTGGAGACAAAAATCACTCCTGCTTCCAGCGAGCAGCGGCATACGTTTGGTCCGGATGTTTTTGTGAAAACACTAGGCGGAGTTATCAAGGCCAAGGGCATGGAGGCGCGCTCCGATGTTCAAAGCTTCGATTTTCGAACGCTGGCTATCACCAGACAGGAGTATCCCGAAATCCAGACCGTCTTTTTACTGGAAAAGTAGATGGCTGGCCTTTTCGTTACGCATCCAGTAAGGAATGGGAGTGCCGATGTTGCTGCCGTGCGGCGCGTGCAACCTTGCTATTATCTGGAAATTTTTGACCGGTCATCTCGTTATAAACCTTTTCGGCTTGAGCGGACAGGCCATCTCCGACGTAGCGGCGAATCTGGGCTTGCGCCGTCAAGTCTTCACGAATACGCGGAATGGACTGATAGATTTCAGGCGCGCTCTTTTTCGCCTGGACTAAAGCGCCGACGCGCTCACGAAGCTGCTGGAAGAAAAGCTGCTGGTCCTCGACTACGCTGCTCTCGCCTCGCGGCCCGTGGCCGGGACAGATCACCCGCGCGCCTAATTTCTTCGCTGCTGCTAAGGTGGTAATCCACTGCTCGACATTGCCGTCACCCACAAAATTATAAGGTCCGTTGACGCAGGCATCGCCGGTGAAGAGGATGCGTTCCTTGGGAAGCCATGCCACGGCATCCCCGTGCGTGTGAGCGACACCGAGGTGGAGCAGTTCGACTCGATGCTCACCATCATCAAAGTACAACTCGCGTGGGAACAGCACGGAGGGAGGGTTCAACCTGCTTGCGGCTACATCGGGACGCGATTTAGCGGCCTCTTCCCAGCGTCCGGGCTTATCGTCGTAATAGCCGGTTTCGTACCGCTTCATCTCTTCAATAATGCCCGTATGGGCAACAGGAGTAGCGCCATTGTCCACGAACACCTGATTGCCATAGGCGTGATCGCCGTGATGGTGCGTATCAAAAGCGAAGCGGATAGGCTTGGATGTGATGGCGCGAATTTTCGGCAGAATGGTTTGGGCTCCCGAGGGAAAGTTCGCGTCGATCACCAGGACGTAATCTTTGAAAACAATCCAGCCGTTATTGCAATGGCCCTGGTGTTCGATATCGCCCTGGTGAAAGAACACGTCCTTTCCAACTGGGACAACTTTATTTACTTCGTTCGCGGACTTTCCTTGCGCCGATGTCTCCTGAGCTTCCTCTCCGCTTAAGCCGGCAGCGAGCGTGGTCGCCAGTAGAAGATTTCTTCTCGTGAAGTCGCACATGGTGCGTGCATTATATCGAAGGTTAAACTGTCAACGGCTGGCGCGGCGGCTGGGAGCGTTTGAAGGAAACAGCCTGGGATCGCGCAGGGCTTGGGTCGCTTTACGCGCTTGCTCACTATTCGGATTGCTCTGGACGAGCGAACGCAACTCCTGAATCGCGCGCGTGCGCTGTCCGTCTTTTGCCAGCGCCATGCCTTTCATATAGCGGGCGTCCGCCGTTTTGGGATTATTCGGATACCGTTCGAGAACAGCATCAAAAGACTGTACCGCGCCTTTGTAATTGCCTCGATTGTAGTCAATTTCTCCTAGATAGTATTGCGCGTTAGCGGCCAATTCGGTACTCGGGAAATAGGCCAGATATTGCTGATACTCCTGATAAGCCAGATCGACATTGCCGGTCTGCTGGTCGCGTCGGGCATCGGTATAGGTTTTTTCGGCGCTCATGCCTGCCGGAGGTGTAACAGTAGGTCCCGTTTGTCCGGAGGAATTAGGAAAAGTTGGTGGTGTTGTCACTGTACCTGGTGCGCCCAAAGGGGCAGCGGGCGGGTTCTGCATAATCTGCATCTGATTTTTGAGATCCGTGATTTTCGCGTCCATGCGCTCCAGGCGGGCGCTCAAATCGGCCAAGGCGTCGCGGAGGGCGCGCGTATCCTCGCTCATGGACTCAACGCGAGTATTGAGATTGTTCACGGGCGTCAATGAGCGCGACAGCGCGGTGGTCAATGACTCCTGCAAAGTGGCAACCTGATCCGCCGTGCGCCGGGAATCGTTCTGAATCGCCTGCAGAGTTCCGGTCATCACGTCGATCTTCGAGCTAAGCGTTTGCTGCATGGCGTCGATTTTTGCTTCAAGATCGCGCTGCAGCGCAATTAAATCCTTGTTGACCGCGAAGGAGAAGCTGGAAAATGTCAGGGCTAAAGCAGCAAGGCGCAGGAATTTCATTGAATACGCTCCCAAAGGTGGGGGACGGATCGGAGCCGTCCCCGTTTCACCCTGTTCCTAGTTTAAGAGAAGAAACAATTGTTTATTGGCCGGGGGAGAAATGCGCGCGGCGATTGCGGGCATAGCAATCTTCCGTGGCGTCGGTGCAAAGCGGACGTTCCTTGCCGTAACTGATGGTTTTCAGCTTGTCGCTGGATACGCCCATGTTGACGAGAGCATCACGAGTGGCCGCGGCGCGGCGATCACCCAACCCAATGTTGTACTCCGCCGAACCCCGCTCATCGCAATGGCCCTCAATCGTAACAACAAAGTTCGGGTCCATGGAGAAGATCGTCTTCAAAGCGGCTGCGTCAGCCTGCAAGATTGATTGCTGGTCGGCATTGACTTCGCTCTTATCGTAGTCGAAGTGAACATCCTGCACTTGGCTGGCCAGCATCTG
>CAXUBB010000390.1:0-5287 GCA_964249105.1 uncultured Bryobacteraceae bacterium
GGTGAGTACGCATTCGCGCAGGAGAAGCGTCGCAGAGTCGGACTGATCGGCTGCGGTTGGTACGGCAAGATCGACCTGCTCCGCCTCATTCAAGTCGCTCCCGTGGAGGTCGTCTCCCTGTGCGACGTCGATAAGCAAATGCTGGCTGGAGCGGCGGATATCGTCGCCTCCAGGCAAATATCGAAGAAAAAACCGCGCACTTACAGCGATTATCGCGAGATGCTCAAGGCCAAGGATCTTGATCTTGTCCTGATTGCGCCCCCAGACCACTGGCACGCTCTCATCATGATTGAAGCCGTCAAGTCCGGCATGGATGTTTACGTGCAAAAGCCTATCAGCGCGGACGTAAGAGAGGGCCAAGCCATGGTCGCCGCAGCCCAAAAGTACGGGCGCGTGGTGCAGGTCGGCTTGCAGCGTCGCAGCACGCCGCATCTCGTGGAAGCAAAAAACCGCTTCATCGACGAAGGCAAGCTGGGTAAGATCGCGCTTGTTGAAGTGTACTGCTATTACCACATGCGCGCCAGCGAAAACCCGCCCGATACGCAGCCGCCCGCTAACCTAGATTACGATATGTGGACCGGCCCAGCCCCCATGCGGCCCTATAACAAGCTGGTGCATCCGCGCACCTGGCGAGCCTTTATGGAATACGGCAACGGCATCGTAGGCGACATGTGCGTCCACATGTTCGATATGACTCGTTGGATGCTCGGCCTCGGCTGGCCCACCCAGGTGGCTTCCACCGGAGGAATTTTTGTCGATAAGGAGAGTAAAGCCAACATCACTGACACCCAAACCGCGACCTTCGACTTCCCTGATCTACGCGTGGTCTGGCAGCACCGCAGTTGGGGAGAAGCGGCCGATCCCAAGTATCCCTGGGGCGCAACTTTTTACGGAGACAAAGGCACCCTAAAAACAAGCGTCTACGGTTACGACTTCATTCCGCTAGGCGGCGGTCAGCCCATTCACCGCGACGTGACTTATGAGCTGGAGCAATACCCGGAAGACAAAACCGAAAAAGACCTGGAAAAGCACGTAGCGCCAGCCGTCCGCTATCACATGAAGAACTTCTTGCACGCCATCGACACGCGTTCCAAGCCGGTCTCTACCATTGAGGAAGGCTACATCTCCACCGCCTCTTGCATCATGGCAAATAATGCGCTAAAGCTGGGCCGCACCATCCACTGGGACGCGAATCGTCAGCAGATTGCGAATGACGAGGAAGCGAATAAAGTGTTGGCGCGCCCTTATCGCCAGCCCTGGCGGCATCCGCAAGCAGAAAATGTTTAAGTGGAACGAAGTATTACCGGATTTCATCAGGACAAATACAATGACTGGGTAGCCGAGTTGGACTGTGGGCATACCCGCCATGTCCGGCATAACCCGCCTTGGACCCTACGGCCCTGGGTCACTACTGAAGAAGGCCGCGCCCGGTTTATCGGTCATAAACTCGACTGCGTTAAATGCATGGCGCATGAGGGTAGCTATGGGGATACTGAAAAAAGATGCCTTTCCCAGCCGCAACGCGCTGATGTTCCATATTAATCATTCCGCTTTTCCCTTGAGAGTAACTCGATAGCCTTGAGAATCGCCCGCGTGTTGTCATGAGAAGCTTTGGTGGCCATCATGCCAGCGACAAAGACGCTGCCCATAACGGCGGCCAATCCGAACGGCAGCCCCGTGTGATCATCTTTGGAGAACATCATGGCAATCCAAAACAAGAATGTCATCAGAAGCAGTCCAAAGAGGAGCAGTTTGGCGCGCCTGCGCTCCCGATCGATCTGATTCAGTGAGTTTCGAAGAACTTCCGTTGATTGTTGAGTCATGTTCATTTACTTCCTTTCCAGAATTTTGCGGAGACACGAAAGTCCATAAGCCAAACGGGACTTTGCGGTTCCGACGCTGATATCAAGAATTGCCGCAGCCTCTTCAATGGACAAGTCTTCCACGTAATGAAGGGTCATCACCGCCCGACTGGAGGGCGAGATTTCTTCTAACAAATCCGGCACGTCGCGGAATAATTGCATAGCAGGCTCGGATGGCGAGGCAGTTCCATCCGACAGAACACTTTCCCTTTCGACATGCGAATAGCGGCGCTCGCGTTTCAAGCAGGCAAACGAGACCCGGCTCGCAATCCGATAAGCCCAAGGTCGAATTAACTTTGGGTCACGCAACCATTTGAGATTTCGGCAGACCTGCAAAAAGGTTTCTTGAAGAACATCGTCTGCCGCGGTCCTCCCGACGAGCCGTGAGATATAGCGGAGCAGATACGGCTGCATACCGGAAAGCAGGATCTCCAGCGCGTCGCGATCTCCCGCGCTCGCTTGTATCACCAATCGGGCTTCCCGTCCGGAGTCGATCATTTACGCGTCCTTCAAAATTAAGAGCGCGTTTGAGCTGCGAGGTGTTCGAATGCAAACCAAAAGAATGTTGAGGGACTCGCGTACGGCAAATATCTGTCTCTCTGAAGTGTTTCACAGATAATGCTTTTCCACCTCCCGCACTTTTATGCGGCTTCTTTCCGCTCCGGTGCATCGACCTTTACATGAAGCCCTGCGGACATCTGAAGGAAGCCAGCGATCTCCAGCCCTCTCACCATGTTTGTGAAGATTGCGTGAAAACCGGCGATAAATGGGTTCACTTACGGATCTGCCTTACTTGCGGTCACGTCGGCTGCTGTGACTCTTCCAAAAATAAGCACGCCACCAAACACTTCCACGGCTCTCATCACCCCATCGTGCGATCCATAGAACCGGGCGAAGATTGGGGCTGGTGCTATGTAGACCACATCACATACGATCTGGCGGACGGTGTTGCCAACGCAACAGTTCTCCAGTAAACTTCAACCACTGAAGGCAAATCATTATGGCCCGGCCTGTCATTCTTACCATCGACGACGATCCCGACGTACTCCTCTCCATTGAACGCGATCTCCGCCAGCGCTACAACGAAAAATACCGGATTTTGCGGGCGGATTCCGGACGAAACGCGCTCGATCTTCTTAAACGCTTGCAGCAGCGTAATGAACCCGTAGCGCTGCTCCTGGTGGATCACCGCATGCCGCAAATGAACGGCATCGAAACTCTGCTGGAAGCCATAAAGCTTTATCCTGATGCCAAACGCGTCCTGCTTACCGCTTATGCGGACACGGAAGCAGCCATTAAAGCCATCAACGATGTGCAGCTCAATCATTACCTCCTGAAGCCCTGGCATCCGCCGGAACAAAACTTGTATCCTGTCGTCGATGATCTGCTGGACGACTGGTACGCCAGCTATCGCCCGCCCTTCGAAGGGATACGAGTCCTCGGCACGCGCTGGTCTCCCAAATCATATGAAATGCGCGATTTTTTGGCGCGCAATCAGGTTCCTTATCAGTGGCTTGACGCGGAAGCCGCCGACCACGTCCCGGAGGTCCACCGGCTGCTCCAAACTTTTAAGGACCACACTCCCAAACTCCCCACCGTTATTTTTCCTGCCGGAGAACCATTAGAGCAGCCCGCCCCGCAGCAGGTCGCCGAAAGGCTTGGCCTGCACACTCGCGCGGGCCTGGAGTTCTACGATGTGGCCATCGTCGGAGGCGGTCCTGCGGGACTAGCGGCCTCGGTTTATGGCGCATCGGAGGGTCTCAAAACCGTCATGATCGAACGCGAAGCGCCGGGCGGTCAGGCCGGTTTAAGTTCGCGTATCGAAAACTACCTTGGCTTTCCCTCCGGCCTTTCAGGCTCCATCTTTGCGCGCCGCGCTGTTGATCAGGCGCGCCGCTTTGGAGTCGAAATCGTCTCCCCCCAGGAAGCCAGCGAGATTCGTAGCGACGGCCCCTACCGTTATCTTCGCCTCAGCGATGGAATGGAGGTATCCTGCCACGCTCTCATCCTCGCCATGGGCGTGCAATGGCGTAAACTCGGCATCCCCGGCGAAGACCGGCTGCAAGGCGCGGGTGTGTACTATGGCGCGGGTTCCACGGAAGCCGTCTCCTGCCGGGACGAAGATGTCTATCTGGTCGGCGGAGCCAACTCCGCCGGACAAGCCGCCATGTTCTTCTCAAAGTTCGCCCGCCGCGTCATCATGCTGGTGCGCGGTCCCTCCCTGGCGGCCACGATGTCGCAGTATCTCATCGATCAAATCGCGCAAACGGAAAACATCCATCTCGAAACCGGCACGCAAGTTGCCGAGGTTCACGGCAAAGATCATCTCGAAGAGATTACAATTCTTTGTAAATCATCCGGCGATACTCGCCGGGTGCCTGCTTCCGGTCTCTTTATTTTTATCGGCGCTGAACCTCGCACCGCTTGGTTGGATGGCGCGGTCGAGCGTGACGAGCGTGGCTTCGTTCTCACCGGTCAGGACTTGCTTCACGACGGCAAACGACCCAAAGGCTGGTCGCTTGACCGTGATCCCGGATTGCTTGAAACCAACATTCCCGGAGTGTTCGCTGTCGGGGACGTTCGCCACGGTTCCATTAAACGCGTCGCCTCGGGAGTCGGCGAAGGCTCGGTCGCCATTCAATTTGTCCACCAGTACCTAAGTAAGATCTAACATGGAAAGCGCGCTCAATCAGTCCAACGCCACGCAGCCCCTCTCGATTGAGGAAATAAGATCCATCAGCACTTTTGCCGATCTTCCCGTCGAAGGACTGGAATGGCTGGCCTCTCACATGCAAGTCTTTGATCTGGAAGCAGGTGAGATCATGATCCGCGCCGGAGAACTGGCGGAGCACTTGGCCGTTATCCTGCGCGGGGAGTTGCGCGCGGACCGGGAAGACGGGCGCGTTTACGTCGCCCGCGCCGGTCAGGTCACGGGTTTGCTTCCCTTCTCGCGTTTAACGCACTTCCCCTCAACTTCCAGGGCTGCCGTTCCTACTCGCGTAGCCAGACTGCACAGGCAATACTTCGATGAAATGCTGTGCCGCCTTCCTGTCCTGCAAGGAAGGCTGGTCAACGTCATGGCTGATCGCATCCGCGAAACCACGGTCGCCGACCAGCAGCGCGAAAAATTGGCGGCGCTCGGCAGGCTCTCCGCCGGACTCGCCCACGAGCTGAATAATCCCGCCTCCGCCGCCCGCCGCGCTGCGGATAACCTTCGCAAGGCATTGGGATCTGTCCGCTCCGCCGCCTTGAAGCTGGACAAAGACGGCCTTCCCCAGGAGTCACGAGTTTTTCTCGCCAAGCTGGAATGCGATTGGGCAGCACAGACCGGCCCGCAAACGGCATTGGACACCCTGGAACGCAGTGACCGCGAAGACGAAATCTCCGCTTGGTTGCAGCAGCACGGAATCGAAGCCGCCTGGGAT
>CAXUBB010000391.1:0-2144 GCA_964249105.1 uncultured Bryobacteraceae bacterium
GAGCAACGCTCCTAAACCTGCGGCCGGTAAACCGGACAAAATCGTGATCGGGTGAATGAAGCTCTCATACAAAATGCCCAGCACGAGATAAATCACCAGCACCGCAATGACCAGCAAAATGCCAAGCCCGCTGATCGAGTTCTGGAAAGCCGCTGCCGTGCCTTGAAAAGTAAAGTTCACGGTGGACGGCATGCCAATCTGCCCTGCCGCCTGGTCGATCAACTTAGTTGCCTCGCTTAACGCCACGCCGGGTTTGGTGTTGAACTGAAGGTTCACCGCCGGTAACTGCCCGATATGGTTAACGCTCAACGGCGCGACCGTCTGCTTAATGTCCGCCACTGCCGATAGCGGAACCATCTTTCCCTGGTTGGAACGCAGATACAGGCGATTGAGGGCTGCGGGATTACGTTGATACTCCGGCAGGACTTCCAGCAGCACATCATATTGATCGGAGGACGCCGTAATGGTCGATACTTTCCGGCTGCCGTAGGCGTCGTAAAGCGTGTTTGCGATCGCATCCGGCGTTACGCCCAGCGCCAACGCACGATTACGATCAATCTGAACATCCAGCCTCGGACTGCTCAGGCGCAGGTCGCTGTAGATATCCTGTAACTGCGGAATTGAACGCAGCTTCGCTTCTAAAACCGGCGCCCATTTATAAAGCTCATTGACATCCGCGTCCTGTAGCGCCAGGGAATACTGGGCACGGCCCTCGTTCTGCCCCAGGGTGATCAGGGGTGGTTGCACCAGAAACACCGCCAATCCAGGAATCGACGCGAACTGCTGCTGGAGTTGCGCTAGAATCGCGCTTGCTTTAGGCCTGTTTTTAACCTCTTTAAAAGAGATAAACATAAAGCCGGTATTCTGCGCTCCCATCGGCGTGCCTGAGCCAAAGGACTCCACCCAGGGATTCTTCGCCACAACCTGGTTGACCTTCCTCTGCAATCGCATCATTTCCTCGAAAGAGGTATCCTGAGCCGCTTCCGTACCTCCAAAGACAAACCCCTGATCGACCGTGGGCATAAAACTTTTCGGCATGATGACGAATAGATAAAGCGTCGCGGCCGTGAGCGCCAGACTGGTCAGCAGCGTCAAACGCCGGTACCGCAGGACGATTAAAAGCGTCCGCCGATACGCGTTATTAAGACCTACAAAGAGCCTTTCCGACCAGCGGTAGAAAACGCCCGTGGGATGGCTTTCATGACGGAGAAAACGGCTGCACAGCATCGGCGTTAGGGAAAGCGAGATCGCCCCTGAAATCAGAACCGCCACCGCGATGGTGATGGAAAACTCGCGCAGCAGCCGCCCGATGACTCCGCCCAGAAACAGCACCGGAATAAAAACGGCCACCAGCGAGATCGTCATCGAAACAATCGTGAACCCCACTTCGCGCGCGCCCTCCAGCGCCGCTTGCATACGTCCCTTCCCCATCTCCATATGCCGGACAATGTTCTCCAGCATCACAATCGCGTCATCCACGACAAATCCGACTGACAACGTCATGGCCATCATGGAAAGCATGTCGATTGTGAAGCCGAGGAGCTTCATCGCCCCAAACGTGCCTAATAAAGAGAGCGGCACGGCCAGGCTGGGGATGATCGTGGCGGACACATTTCGCAAAAACGCAAAGATGACAAGGATCACCAGGGCAATCGTCAAAATGAGGGTAAATTTCACGTCGGCAATGGAATCCCGGATATTCTGCGAAGTGTCATGAGCGCGTTCAAATTCAATGCCTCTGGGCATGGACTGCTGCATTACGGGAAGCAGCGCTTTGACCGCATCGGCCACTGCTACCGTATTCGAGCCGGGCTGCTTCTGCACCGCGAGAATGGTGCTCTGGCGATTGTTAATCCAAAATACGGATTTGTCATCCTGAACGCTATCCAGCACCTTTCCTAACTCATCCAGACGTACCGGGCTCCCGTTACGGTATGTCACAATCAGCCGCGCAAACTGCGGCGCTGTCGTCAATTGACTATTTGATTGAACCGTATAGGCTTTGCTCGCTCCATACAGCGAGCCTGCGGGCATGTTCAAGCTGCCGCTCGACAGCGCATTCCGCACTTCTTCCAGATCAATTTGCCGCGCCGCCAATTTCTCCGGGTCAGCCTGCACGCGCACCGCGAACTTTTGCGCTCCAA
>CAXUBB010000391.1:2154-5277 GCA_964249105.1 uncultured Bryobacteraceae bacterium
GAAATGCGCCGGGCCATCATCGTCTCGGCGTATTCATCCACCTGTGAAGGAGACATCGTCTTCGAAGAGACAGCGATATAAAGAATCGGTTGCTCCGCCGGGTTCACTTTCGAATAGGAAGGCGGCGCCGGCATGTTGGTGGGCAGATTGCCTTGCGCCCGCGAAATAGCGGCCTGCACGTCCTGCGCCGCAGCGTCAATACTTCTGCTTAAGTCGAACTGCAGCGTAATCGTTGTGGACCCCATTCCGCTCGAAGACGACATGCTGTTGATGCCCGCAATCGTTGAGAACTCCGACTCAAGCGGCGTGGCGACAGAGGCAGCCATCGTATCGGGATTCGCTCCCGGCAAACTCGCGGAAACTTGCAAAGTCGGATACTCTACCGCTGGCAAATTGCTCACCGGCAACGTCGTATAACTCAGGATGCCGAAGATCAGGATAGCGATCATCAGCAAGGTGGTCGTGATGGCCCGGCGGATAAATAGATCAGTGAATTTCATGGAATGCTTACTCGGATTCTGCCAACTGCTACGACTTGCCGGGCGGAATAACGCCGCTCGACTCCCCTACTTGCGACTCGGTTTTCAGCAATTGCACCTTCATGCCGGGAGCCAAACGCATCTGGCCTTCGGAAATCACCATCTCTCCCGGTTCTAAACCGCTTCCAATCACTGCCTCTTCGCTCAATTTAGGCGGCTGATAGTTCCGCAAAACTTGAACCGGCCGCATCGTAACCGTGGCGCTGTTCCCGTTCACTACCCAGACATACTTACCTTGCGGCCCAGTCTGTATCGTCCGGCTCGGCACGACAACACGGTTGCGCTCCAAGTTCAACTGCGCCTGCACATTCACAAACTGGCCTGGCCACAAGCTGTGATCTCCATTGGCGAACTCAGCCTTCAGCTTGATGGTGCCCGTTGTATTGTCAACTGAATTATCGATAAAGCGCAGAGATCCTGTCACATTTGTTTCCGCATCCGGCGCCGCCTGTACCAGCAATGGACGGCGGGCGTTATATTTCCGTACTTCCGGCAGCATCTGTTCCGGCAAGCCGAACGAAACGTAGATGGGTGACATCTGCAACAGCGTCACCAGCGCCGCATCGTTGTCCTTCACCAGATTTCCCGCCTTCACCGCGATGGCTCCGGCGCGCCCGGTAATCGGCGCGGTAATGGTCGTGTAGCTCAACTGTAACTGTGTTTGCGCCAGACGCGCGCGGTCCGACTTCAAAGAAGCCGCTGCACTGTCCACCGCTGCCCGGTCGGCATCCAGCGAAGCCTGCGACGAATCCGCTGTTGCCACGACCTGCTCCGTTTGCTCCTTGGAAAAGATGCCGTCCTTTGCGAGCGCCAAGCCCCGGTCCGCCGCGGCGCGTGTCTGCTTCAGCGTAGCTTCGTCTTTGGTGACATTGGCCCGCGCCTCTTGTTCCAAGGCCGCGTCTTTCGCCAAGTCCGCTTGAATCTGGGCGATCTGCCGTTGCAGCGGCTCCGGGTCAATTTCAAATAACGATTGACCCTTCGTCACATTCTGGCCTTCCTGAAAATTTACCCGCAGAATCTGACCGGCCACCCGCGACTTCACATCCACGCTGGCCATCGCTTCTACGTTTCCTACCGCGGAAATCGTCAGCGGAATATCCGCAGCGGCGGCGGGAACGGCGCGCACGGCTGGCGCAGCCATCATCATGGCAGCCATGGGATTGGACGCTTGTTTCTTCGTGCAGGAAGAAACAGGGAGCGTCAGTAACAGAGCGCACACAAATATCAGAGCGAGAGAAAGACGACGTGAATTCAAGAAACCTGCTTACAAAAGGGCTATACCCCATCGTCCCATAAAGAACGCGGAGCTACAGCTTACGTTTTTCATACGGTTCAGGGTTGAAAAGGTTCCGTTATAAAACATAAAAACACGAAATGTCATCCTGTGGTCGTTGGCAAACCTTCTGAGCTTTCTGGCAGAACAGGCCTTTTCCCTCTGGCAAGAGCGCTTCGGCCCAGCGCAAGGAGCCTGTCAAGTTTTCGTTCCCGGCCGCGTGAACCTCATTGGCGAGCACATCGACTATCACAACCTTCCCGTGCTTCCCATGGCGATTGGACGAGGCGTTTGCATGGTGTACCGGCCCAATCCCGATTCAACCGTGCGCGTCGTCAGCGCAAGCGAAGATACCGAAAGTGTTTTTGACTTGTCTGACCGCGAAAGAGCCAAGGCAGGGAGTTGGATCAATTACTTGCTTGCCGCTAAAACTGTTGCTCAAGACGGATGGCGGATCAAAGTCGGCATAGACGCTGCCATCACCTCGAATCTTCCCCCTGCCGCCGGTTTGTCCTCATCCTCCGCGCTGCTCGCCGGCTTCACCATCGCCCTCCTGCGAGCTAATGGCATTGCGCCTTCCGTTCAGGAACTCATGGATGTTCTGCCCGAAGGCGAACAGTTTGTCGGCACGCGCGGCGGCGGCATGGACCATGCGGCGGTGCTGGCTGGTCGTTCCGGCTGCGCTCTCCATGTGAACTTCTCTCCTTGGGAATTGTCGCCCGTTCCGATTCCACCCGACTGGCGCTTTCTGGTAGCGCATAGTCTTACTACGGCGGAGAAATCGGGCGCTGTGCGTGAAAAATTCAACGCTTTACGAATCGCGGGCGCGGGCGCGCTGGAAAAACTTCATCTGCCGTCGTATGCTGCCGCTTTGGAAGCCTATGAACGCCGAACTACCGATCTGCTGGATGAAACGGAACGAAGGGTCTTTCAACATGTCTGCCGGGAAGGGCGGCGCGTTCATCAAGCCGTTGAGGCTTTACAGACGAACGATTTCGCCCGCTTCGGCCTGCTCTTGTGTCGATCGCATGAAAGTCTACGTAATCAGCTTCGCATCAGCAATGCGGCAGTCGATGTGCTGGTGGAAACTGCTTTGCAGGCAGGCGCGGCAGGCGCTCGCATGACCGGCGCTGGTTTCGGCGGTTGCGTGATCGTCCTTTGCCATGCTCGCCATGTTGAGGAGGTGCAAACTGCTCTTCAGGAACGGTATTATGCAAGACAATTGAATCCATTCGACCCCAATACCCATTTATTTGTCGCGGAGCCGTCCGCAGGAGCGCTCATTGAATAAAACTACTGTTGTCCGCCGTG
>CAXUBB010000392.1:0-890 GCA_964249105.1 uncultured Bryobacteraceae bacterium
ATACTAACCGAATCAGGCACGAGGTAGAAAGGAAACGGAAGGATCATATGAGGCGCTGGATGTGGGTGAAGCTGCTGTTAGCGTTAGTTCTCTGGACGGTTTCAGTTCAGGCGGATAACCGCTTCATTGTTCGGGTGAGCGGCGGCACCTCGGCGATTCAGGCGGTCTGTGTCGCTACAGGCTGCAATGTCGTGGAGGGAATCGACGGATCACTCGGTCAAGTTTTTCTTGTCAACCTGCCAGATTATCTTGCCCCGGACGTTGCTCTTCAGTCACTAAGCGGGGCTGCGGGAGTTGTCGATGTTGAGCCCGACTTGTTGGCGCATACGGCGGATAGCGGCAATCAGGTGCCTCCAGCTCTTCAAGACAACACGCCGGTATCGTATTACGGCGCAACAGTTCCCGACGGCTATGTGAACCAGCCGGCTACTCAGATTATTCGTCTGGCGGACATGCGCGCTGCCTATCCGAACGCAACCGGCGCGGGTATTGTGGCGGTGATCGATACCGGAGTCGACCAACAACACCCCGCGCTTCAAAGCGTTCTACTTCCCGGCTATGATTTCACCCGCAATCAGAGCGGCGCTGATGAAACCATGGATGTCAACCTATCAAGCGCGCCTGTTGTGACTGGTGTTGGACCCCAATGGGTACAAGGCAATGGTTCTGGGGATCTCGATCAATCCACAGCCGCGGTAGTGGACCAATCCACGGCCGCCGTGGTCGATGGAAATCCTCAATACAGCGATTTCGGCCACGGCACGATGGTGGCCGGCATCATACATTTAGTAGCGCCCACGGCAAAAATCCTGCCGTTGAAAGTTTTTCACGCGGACGGGACGGGTTATACATCAGATATTTTGCGCGTCATCTACTACGCCGTGCAGTTT
>CAXUBB010000392.1:900-5260 GCA_964249105.1 uncultured Bryobacteraceae bacterium
TAATATGAGCTTTCATCTTGCTTCTTATTCACAGGAAATAGCCAACGCGCTCCAACTTGCCAACCTTAGCGGCGCTATTTCCGTGGCGGCAGCGGGCAACGACGGAGAAAAGACCCTGGTGTACCCCGCCGCCCTGAATACGGTCATGGGCATTGCCTCGACGACGAACAACGATCAGCTATCGTCATTTTCCAATTATGGCCCGCAGCTTGTTTGGATCGCCGCGCCGGGAGAGGGTGTTGTGACGACTTATCCGTTTTCCACTTACGCGGCGGCTTGGGGTACCTCTTTTAGTACGCCGTTTGTGTCCGGCGCTGCCGCTGTTATGCTCAGCATCAACCCGCTCTGCAACCAAAACGGAAGCTCGCAAGCGGCTGCCCATGCGCAGCCCATGACGCCCGATGCCGGGCATGGACGCCTCGATCTTTATCAAGCGACACAGGCTGCAAGGACACCATAGGTTTGCGTTAACGGGGGATAATGGAGCAAAACCAACCTCCGTGAACGCAGATCAGCCATGCTAATGCCCTTGTTGCGGGTTCAAGACCTTACTATTCAGTTTCATCGGTCTGCGCCGGCGGCTGTGGAGGGGGTTAGTTTTTCGCTCCGTCCGGGCGAAACGATAGGACTGCTAGGCGAGTCAGGAGCGGGCAAGACAACTCTTGCCCGTGCTCTCCTCCGTCTTCTTCCTTCTCACTGTCAACCGGTAAGCGGTTCCATTCGATTTTGCGGAGTGGAAATTCTAGAGGCAACCGAGCGCGAGTTGCAGAAAATCCGCGGCGCGCAAATGTCTTTCATCGGCCAGGAACCCGAACTGGCGCTCAATCCCGTGCTTACCGCCGGGGAGCAACTCGCTGAAGTAATTCAGGCGCATTTCACAGGCAAGCGAAGGACTCACCGCGATGAAGCCCGCTCAATGTTGGATGCCGTCGGCCTTTCCCGTCATTTTTACTCCGCTTATCCGCATCAATTGAGCGGAGGGCAACGCCAGCGCGTGGTGATTGCACAGGCGCTAGCTTGTAAACCCCAACTCTTAATCGCGGACGAGCCGACAAGCGCATTAGACAATGTCACCCAGGCCGAGATTCTGGATCTTCTGAAACGGCTCAGAGATCGCCTGCAACTCGCGCTGATATTAATCACCCACAATCCCGCTCTTTTAGGCGGACTCGCGGATCGGGTGCTAGTGATGCAAACGGGCCGCATCGTGGAAGAGGGCGCCTTTGAACAAGTTTGTTGGAAGCCGCGCCATTCCTTTACCAAGAAGCTGCTAGAAGCAATTCCTCCCTTGCCCATAGAACTTCCGGGCGCGCCGGAAGCTGTGCCGTCGCCCTTGCTGGAGGTACGCCGCTTGCATAAATCCTACGTTCGAGGTGGATGGCGCTCTTCCACGAAGTCGCAGGTGGTCGCGCTGGAAGATATTCATTTGAAAATTGCTCCCGGTTCCACGCTTGCTCTGGTCGGCAAGTCCGGCTCCGGCAAGTCCACGCTTGGCAGATGCCTGGCCCGGCTGGAAGATCCGGATTCCGGTGAAATTTTATGGGAGGGCAGAAATCTTTTGAAGCTGTCCCGGAGCGAGCTGATCCCTGTGCGCCGCCGGATTCAGTTGGTCTTCCAGCACTCCGCCACGGCGATGAACCCGCTCCTTCCGGCGGCGGAAATTATAGGCGAGCCACTACGGGTACAAGGCGGATTCACCAAAGAAGAGCGGCGCGAGCGTGCTCTGGCCATGATGGAGCAGGTTGGCCTTTCCTCTCAATGGGCAGACCGGCGACCTCTTGAGTTCAGCGGGGGGCAGAGGCAGAGATTAGCCCTTGCCCGCGCCTTGATTCTGAAGCCTGACCTTCTGATTCTTGACGAGGCTTTGGCCGGACTTGATCTTTCGACTCAGGCGCGGATAGCGGATCTGCTGAAGGATTTGCAGGCTTCCCTTTCGTTGTCTTATCTGTTTATTTCTCACGACCTTCGGATGGCGGCGCATCTGGCCAGTATGATAGCGGTGATCAAGGATGGCAGAATTGTGGATTTAAGGAGCGCAACCGAACTGCTTTCAAACCCGCCGGAAGAAACAAGTGAACTGATCAGGTCGATTCCCCAGATTGCGCCGCTGCGCGCGCGGGCCGACAGCGGCGCGTAGTATGCGCTTCCTGCTTCGCCGGGCCCTGCACAGTTGCCTGCTCCTGATCGGCGCTTCGGCATTATCATTTTTGCTGGCCAGTTTCGCGCCCGGCGACTTCTTCGACGAGATGAGAGTAAACCCGGAGATTTCGCGGGACACTTTGGCGTCCTTGCGTTCGCAGTATGGGCTTGACCGGCCGTTACCGGTAAGATACCTGCAATGGGTTCGTTCCGCTGCCAATGGTCAATGGGGCTTTTCATTCGCTTACAACAGCCCGGCAGGTCCGATCCTTTGGACCAGAAGCGGCAACACTCTGCTGCTGACCGGAACGGCAACGTTGCTGGCCTGGTTCATTGCTCTGCCGCTCGGAGGTTGGTCCGCCGCTCGACCGGGCAGCTTCATTGATTGGCTCACGGAGGGAACTACCGTCGTTTTACTCGCCACGCCCGAGTTGGTGGTTGCCCTTTTCCTGCTGCTTTTTGCCGTTCGCACCGGGTACTTCCCCGCAGGCGGACTGTTGTCGCTCCCTTCTCCTGAAACGGGCCTATGGAGCGACATGAAAGATATTGCCAGACACATTTTCCTGCCGAGCGTTTGCCTAGCGGCTGGATTGTTGCCGTTGCTGCTATCCCACGTGCGGACAGCCGTAACCGAAGCGCTCCAATCACCGTTTATCGGAGCCGCTCGCGGACATGGAATTCCATTCCGGCGCCTGTTGCTGCGGCATGCTCTTCCCTTGGCGGCAAATCCGCTCATTTCCCTGTTTGGTTTTTCGCTGGGAATGCTGATCAGTTCCTCCCTGCTGGTGGAAACGATCTTCAGTTGGCCGGGGCTGGGCCAATTGATGCTGGAAGCGATTCAAAAGCGCGATCTCTTTCTGGTGGTGGATACGGCGGTTTTATCGACGGCGTTTCTCATCGGGGGCAATCTCCTGGCGGACGTGCTCCTTTATGCCAGTGATCCCCGCATCAGAACTGGGTAGGCATGGCTTCTGAAAAAACTCCCTGGTTCGCTATCGGAGTCCTGGCCGGCTGCCATCTATCTGTTCTTTTTGCTGGATTTTTCGCTCCGTATAGTTTCGAAGCGCAAAGTCGCGAACTGGTCTTTGCTCCGCCCACCCGTATTCACTTCGTGGATGCACAACACAGGTTTCACGCGCGTCCTTTTATCTACCGACAGATACTGCGGCAGGGTAGTTTTGCCGAGTACGAGGAGAATCGCGAAACCACGTATCCGCTGTACTTCTTCGTTCCAGGCGCGGAGTACAAGGCGCTTGGCATTTTCAAATCGCGGCGGCACCTGTTCGGAACGGCGCAACAGGCGCACATTTTTCTGATGGGAACTGACGCGTATGGCCGCGATCTGTTTTCACGGCTGCTTTACGGAGGCCGGATTTCTTTGTTTGCCGGGCTGCTGGCCGCCACCATTGCAGTCTTTCTGGGATTGGTTCTGGGAGGCATGGCAGGTTACTACGGACGTTGGATTGACGAAATACTCATGCGGACAACGGAGATATTCCTGGCAATGCCCTGGCTTTACCTGCTGCTCGCGGTTCGCGCTCTTCTGCCTCTTCATATTGACCCGCAACAAGCCTTCTTTCTGCTGATCGGAGTGTTAGGCATAATCGGATGGGCGCGTCCGGCCCGCTTGGTTCGCGGAGTTGTGCTGACCGTGAAAGAGCGCGAATATGTGCTGGCCGCCAGAAGCTACGGCGCGTCGGATTGGTATCTCCTGCGAACGCATATTCTGCCGTTTGCTTCCGGAGTGGCGCTCAATCAAGCGTTGCTGTACATTCCTCAATTTGTTCTGGTGGAAGTGACCTTATCATTTTTCGGCTTAGGCGTGAGTGAGCCTGTTCCCAGTTGGGGAAACATGCTGAACGACTTGCAGCATCTGCTGTTGTCGGAGTCGTATTGGTGGTTGTTTGCTCCCGCAGTCGCCCTTATTGCCGTATTGCTGGCGTATTATAGGCTTTTCGATTTTATAAAAGCAAATAGCATTACATTTTAAAGATCCAAGCCGCAATTTAGTTTCTATTAAGCTTGGAAAGGACTCAATTTTCATTCCGCCAGGAATATTATGCGTTCATCAGCCGAAATCGCGACATACTTGGTTCTTTTGCCGATTACGTTTTCGCTGAATACTTACGGTTCAGGATTACAACCGGCTGCTCCGTCTCAATCGATTACGTGCGCGCACGTCAACAGCGCCGGAGATTTTCCGGCGGTGAAAGGTGAAGTT
>CAXUBB010000393.1:0-5258 GCA_964249105.1 uncultured Bryobacteraceae bacterium
CAGGACGAGTCCTAGACTATGCGAGTGGTTCACAAACTCACGAAAATGACGTGGCATGGTCGATGCATCATGGCTTACCAGTACCTGGTTTTGGTTGGCAGCGATGGAAAGCACTTCGGGATCTGGCAGGCCCTCCAACGGGATCTCTTCTGCTCTTTGAAAATGGACTTGTAAGTTTCGGCGAAGCAAACCGGCCACAATCGCGTAATTCAAATAAGCATCCGCGAGAAAGGAGCGGATCATTTTTGCGCATTATGCCGGAGTAATTTTGGCGAATCGTTTCAGGTGAGGCACCCTCTTGAAAACCGATAATTATTGATGCCAACGAGACACGGCTGCCTGCAACATACAAGCCGCCTTCCCGTTCCTCAATGTATTCGTATGTCATAAGCTTCCTGTTCTTCAGTTTGAAACTTTCAGGCTCGGCTCAATAATTTGTGGAGCCAACAAATATTGTTTGGCCTGAGAGGAGACTCTGGTCTGCGGCTACGGCTGCAATCACTTCGGCGAAATCGTCTACAGTAGGCAATTTTTGAGTTTCCCCTCGGCGGTATTCCATCAGTCCTGGATTCTTGCGCTCCAATAAGCGGGGAGTAATCGTGCCCTCAATGATATCGCCACTAACGACCACAAGGGATATGCCCCAGCCGTTCAGTTCTGAGGCATAGTCCCGGAGCGCTTGTTCGCCCGCGTGTTTGCTCTTTGCTACCACTTCATAGTCAGGGAGAACCGGCTTTTGGCCATAGAAGTGAGCCCAGTGACTCGTCACAAATACGATACGTCCTCCCTTGGACATCAGCCTGGTTGCGAGCTTTGCCGTGTGCAATTGCGCCGTATGATTCAAGGTCATAGCGTAATCCTCCGTCTTCCCCTTTTCCAGCCCTCCGCTGGCGTTTAGGACAATCACATCTAAGTGATGAAAAGTTTGCTGTAGAATCGCCATCATCGTTTCCACCTCAGAGTCAACGGTAAGGTCAGCTTGGATGGGAATCGATCTTCTGCCAAGATTCGCAATCTCCTGAGAAACTTCTTCGGCCCGTGCGCTCTTGCTTCGATAGTTCACGACAAGATCAGATCCCAAGAAGGCCAGCTTGATAGCTGTTGCCGCGCCGATTCCCCGCGAAGCTCCAGTAACAAGAGATACCTTTCCACTTAAAGACAAGCACATGAAATCAAGGATAACGACCTTTTCACTCGCTTTCCCCGGATGCGAAACTGAAAAGAGAATGACCGGACATGAGATCCGCGCGAATTTCCTGAAGTTTTTCGCCGGACAGGGCCATAAGGTGGTACGATCCTCGTCGCTGATTCCCGCGAACGATCCCACGCTGCTGTTTACAAATGCGGGAATGAACCAGTTCAAGGAAACGTTTCTTGGGCTGGAGAAGCGCGACTACTCGCGGGCGACTTCGTCGCAAAAGTGCGTGCGGGCGGGCGGCAAGCACAGCGATCTCGAAAATGTCGGCTATACGCGACGACATCACACGTTTTTTGAGATGCTTGGGAACTTCTCATTTGGCGATTACTTCAAGGCGGATGCGATTGCGTTTGCCTGGGAACTGGTTACGAGTCCGCAATGGTTCGGCATGCCCAAGGACAAGCTGTACATAACAGTGTTCCGCGAAGACGACGAAGCGGAAGAGCTTTGGCAGAAAGTGGCGGGGGTGCCGAAGTCCCGCATCTTCCGGATGGATGAAAAAGATAACTTCTGGCAGATGGGCGAGACGGGGCCGTGCGGTCCCTGCTCGGAGATTCACTACGATTTAGGGCCGGAAGCGGCGGAGCCGGGGCGGGAGCAGGAACAGTTTCCGCTCGACGGCGGCGGGCGTTTCGTGGAGATCTGGAACTTGGTTTTTATGCAGTATGACCGGGCAAATGAGGGCACGCTGACGCCCTTGCCCCGTCCCTCGATTGATACGGGCATGGGGTTGGAACGTGTAGCCGCAATTCTGCAAGGCAAAATTTCCAACTACGAATGTGACTTGATTGAGCCGATTATTCATCGTGCCGCCGAGTTGCTGCGTGTGGAGTTCGGCGCTGATAGGCGGACGGATACGGCCTTGCGAATCAATGCCGATCATGCGCGCGCCACGGAGTTTCTGATTCATGACGGCGTGATTCCTTCGAATGAAGGGCGCGGTTACGTTCTGCGGAAGATCATGCGGCGCGCCATGCGCAACGGGCGTTTGGCGGGAGCGTCGGAGCCTTACCTGCACAAGCTGGCGGGGTTTGTCGCTGATTTCATGCATGATGCTTACCCGGAACTGGCCGAAAGCAAGGAGCGGGTCGCGCGCGTGGTGCGCGAGGAAGAGAACCGGTATGCGTCCACCTTCCAGGTGGCGGAGCGTTTCTTCCATGAGGAAGCGAAGAAGGCGGCTGACGGAGTGCTGCCGGGCGCTTCCGCGTTCCGGCTTTACGATACTTATGGGCTGGCGTTGGATGAGCAGGAGGAGATGGCGCGGGAGTTTGGTCTCACCATTGACCGCGAAAGCTTTGCCGCCGAAATGGAGAAACAGCGCACGAGGGCGCGCGCGAGTTGGCGGGGCGGGGCCCAGGCGCAGATCTCGGACGTTTACAAGTCTCTGAACGCGGTTGAATTCGTGGGCCGTGAGAGTTTGGAAGGGCCGGTTCGGGTCCTTTCTCTCCTTGTTGATAAGCAGGCAGTGGATCTGGTGGAAGCCGGTCCCGCCGAGGTGGTTTTTCCGAAAACGCCGTTCTATGCCGAATCGGGCGGACAGGTGGCGGACACAGGCTTGCTGCTCACCAGCGATACGCATGAGAGAGTAGCGGCCGTGGAGGGCGTCTATAAAGTGACTCCCACGGTGATGGCGCATAAAGTTCAGGTGCTGCGCCCGATCCGGAAAGGCGACCAGTTGACGGCGATTGTGGATCGGCCCTCACGCTCGGCTACCGCGCGGAACCATACGGCAACGCATCTTCTCCATGCGGCGCTGCGTCAGGTGCTGGGCCCGCATGTCAAGCAAGCAGGAAGCGTCGTGGAGCCTGGGCGGTTGCGCTTTGACTTTTCGCACTACTCCGCGCTGACTGACGATGAGTTGCGGGAAGTGGAGCGGCTGGTCAATCAACAGATCCTGACGAATACGCCGGTCTCGACCGACATTATGGATTTAGACCAGGCGCTGTCCACGGGCGCAATGGCTCTCTTCGGCGAGAAGTACGGCGAGAGCGTGCGCGTGGTCAGCATTCCCGGCTTCAGCCGTGAGTTGTGCGGCGGCACGCACGTAAACCGCACAGGTGACATTGGACTGTTCAAGATTGTCTATGAGGGTAGTATCTCGGCGGGCGTGAGGCGTATTGAAGCCGTCACGGGCGAGGGCGCGCTGGACCGCTTCCAGGAGGCAACCGACCAACTGATGACAGCGAGCGAGATGCTTCACACGTCGCAGACGGGAGTGCTGGATCAACTGGAAAAAACGTTGGAACAGTACCGGGCGCTGGGACGGGAAGTCGATGAGCTGAGGACAAAATTGGCTCATCAGCAGGTAGAAAATCTGAAGGGCCGCGTAATGAATGGCGCGACGGTGATTGCCGAGAGAGTGGAAGGACTGGATTCGAAGCAACTAAGAACCATCGCGGATTCATTGCGCAACAAGTATCGCAGCGCGGTGATTGTGATCGCGTCCGTGAAGGATTCCAAGATTTCGGTGATCTCCGCCGTGAGTAAGGACCTGACCGGAAAGGTGCAGGCAGGCAAACTGGTCGGGGAAGTGGCGCAGGCGATTGGCGGCAAGGGCGGCGGCCGGCCGGATATGGCGGAGGGCGCTGGGGTTAACTTAGCGCAGTTGCCGTCCGCTCTTGAGAATGTTTATGAAAAAGTGGAGGCTCTGCTGTAATTCGTGGCGGAACATTTTGATGTAGCGATTGTCGGGGCGGGACCAACCGGCCTGGCGTGCGGGATTGAACTGGAGAAGCGCGGGTTAAATTCGGTGCTGTTTGATAAAGGTTGCATTGTCAACTCGATTTATCACTATCCGATCAACCTGGTTTTCTTTACCACGCCGGAACTGCTGGAGATCGGCGATATTCCCATGACTTCTCTGAACGAGAAGCCGGGCCGCACAGAGGGTTTGAAATATTATCGGCGGGTAGCGGACCATTATAAACTGAACGTCCACCAGTACGAGAAAGTGCTTGGGTTCGAGGGTTCAGACGGCAATTTCTCCATCCGCACGAAGACGATCGAGGGAGAGCCTGGCTGTTATCGCGCCGGCAAAATTATTCTGGCGACCGGCTATTACGACATCCCGAACCGGTTGAACGTGCCGGGCGAGGATCTTGAAAAGGTCATTCATTACTATCGCGAAGCGCATCCTTACTACAACCAGGATGTTTTGATCGTGGGGGCGAAGAACTCCGCTTGTATCGCGGCGCTGGAATTATTCTGGACGGGAGCGCGCGTAACGATGGTGCATCGCGGGCCGGATATTTCAAACAATGTGAAGTATTGGATCAAGCCAAACATCGAGAACCGTATCAAAGTGGGCGAGGTCAAGGCTTATTTCAATAGCACCGTCAAGGAAATTCATCAGCACGACGTAGTTTTGCAAACGCCAGAAGGTGAAGTTTGCCTGAAGAATGACTTTGTATTCGCCATGACAGGCTACCGTCCGGATTTCGAGTTCATGGCTGAGCATGGCATCCATTTGGATCCGGCTACTTCGAAGCCGATTACCAATCCACTGACGCTCGAAAGCGAGCGCAAGGGCGTTTATCTAGCCGGCGTGATCGTGGCGGGAACGCATACCAACGAAATTTTCATCGAGAACGGGCGTTTCCACGGCAAGCTCATTGCCGAAGCGATTGAGAAGAGTATGCAAGTGGCGGTAGCGTAAAGGCAGGCGGAAGTTGGTTGTCGATCAGAAACTTCACGCGGACAGAAGCACGGCATGATCAGTCTGGCGAGCAGCGTACTCAATACATGCAAAAATATCTTCCCGTTCAAGATAAGGATAGTCCTTAAGAATTTCCTCAAAAGTTGCTCTGGCACTGAGCAAATCGAGAACATCTGTTACTCGAATCCGCATCCCACGGATACACGGACGTCCCCCACATCAATCGTGATTCGTTTGAGCCGATTTGAGTGCATAAGAACATTTTGGCGCATTGCTGAAATGGCAGAGTAGACGAGCGACCAGGGCTAGACACTGGCTCTGGCAATTCCGGCTCTGTTTCTAGCGCTTGCGTTTCCGTGCGAAAGCGGCAAGGAGGCCAATACCGGCGGCAACCGTAGCGAGAGA
>CAXUBB010000394.1:0-5249 GCA_964249105.1 uncultured Bryobacteraceae bacterium
GGCCGGACCTGCTTCATTCTGGATTAGTTAGCCACGACGTGAACGGAAACTTAATCGGCACCGTAGTGCATAATGGCCGCCCGGAAAAGGGCATGCCCGCCTTTCAGCTTTCTGATGCCGAGATCGGCAATATCGCGCAGTTCCTCCACGCGCAGGCGAAAATCGCAGCCTCCGTTTATCAGCGAGTTCCTTCGGAATATCCGCTTGAAAAATTGCTGGTCGGCAACGCAGCGGAAGGGAAAGCGTTCTTCCATGACGCGGGAGGCTGCGCCGGTTGTCATTCGGCGACAGGCGACCTGGCCCATATCGCCTCCAAATACAAGCCGTTTGATTTGCAAACCCGCATCGCCTTTCCTTCCGGCGCTGAAACAACCGTCACCGTGAAAGACTCTTCCGGCAAAATCTTCAGCGGCACGCAGGTTTATGCGGATGAATTTCTCATTACGTTACGCGACAAGAGCGGCTGGTTCCACACCTGGAAGCGGGATACTGTTGAAGCGCAGACGCACAATCCCCTTCTCGCGCACGAAAAGCTGCTGAAAACTTACACCGATAAAAACCTCCACGACCTTTTTGCCTATCTCGTAACACTGAAATGACCAAAGCTCTTTTTGCCTTCCTGTGCGTTGCCGTCGTGATCGCGGCGCAAGGTCTCTCGGAGAATATGCTGCTTCATCCCCCAGAGGACACTTGGCCCACCTACAACGGCGATTACTCCGGCAAGCGTTTCAGTAGTCTGCGCCAAATCAATAAGGGCAATGTCGGCATGTTGGCCATGACCTGGGCCTTTCAAACCGACAACACCAATGGACCTCGGCTGAAATCGACTCCGCTCCTGGTGGACGGAACGCTTTACTTCACGGAGCCTGATGATGTCTGGGCCATTGATGCGCGCTCAGGCCGTCAGAACTGGCACTATCGCTACCGCAAAAACGAAGGACTGCATATCGGGCAGCGCGGCTTGGGTATGTATAAAGGGCGGCTTTACTTCGAGACTCCCGATGCGCATCTGCTCTGCCTTGATGCGCGAACCGGCGAAGTGCAATGGGACATCGAGCTGGCGGACGTCAAACTCGGCTACTGGGCCACCATGGCTCCGCTTATCATTCGCAATCACGTTCTGGTCGGCGTCTCAGGCGACTTCAATGACCTGCACGGCTTCATCGACTCTTTCGACCCGGAGACTGGCAAGTTGCAATGGCGCTGGGACGCCCTTCCCAAGCCTGGGCAGCCCGGATCGGAAACCTGGCCCACCGGCACTGATGCCATTCAGCATGGCGGCGGCATGACTTGGATCACCGGCACCTACGATCCTGAGTTAAACCTTGTCTACTGGGGCACGGCCAACCCGAATCCGGTGCTGGACGGCGGGTCGCGTCCCGGCGATAACCTTTATACCTGTTCGATTGTGGCCCTCAATCCTGATACCGGCAAGTTGGCCTGGTACTTCCAACCTTCGCCTCACGATGTTCACGACTGGGACGCCGTGCAAACGCCCGTGCTCTTCGACGGCTTCTTTCACGGAGAACAGCGCAAGCTCCTCATGCAAGCCTCCCGCAACGGCTACTTCTTCGTGCTGGACCGAACGAACGGCAAGCACTTGCTCTCCACGCCCTTTGAAGAAACCAACTGGAGTTCCGGCATTGACGCCCAGGGCCGCCCTGTTGGAAAGCTCGACAAGTATCCTAATCCGGCGGGAACACTGGTGGAACCGGACGCCATCGGCTCAACCAACTGGATGTCGCCCAGCTTCAGCCCCGATACCGGCCTACTGTATGTAGATACTCAACAGTCATTCAGCCTTTATTACGCCTATGGCACCGGCAAGCCGGAAGGCTTCGGCGGACGGGATCTCACGGTCTGGACGCACTCTTACTTGAAAGCCATCGACTATCAAACCGGCAAGTGCCGCTGGCAGCACGATCTCGGGCAAGGTTCGAACTGGTCCGGCGTCTTGAGCACCGCCGGAGGAGTGGTCTTCTCCGCCGACGTACACGGCAACATTCTGGCACTGGACGCGGCAACCGGAAAAACGCTGTGGCACGTCTACGGCGGAGGTGCCGCGCAAGGTCCACCCATAACCTATCAACTTGACGGCCGACAATACATTCTCATCGGATCGCACGGCGTGCTCTACGCCTTCGCCCTGCCCGAAGCGATTTTGCAAGGCATGTGACTGACCCTTGTAAGTACAGCTTGACGAGTTCATCAAACTCGTCGTCCGATTTGCGCACCGCTTCCGGTCGCTTACTGTAGACGAGTTAGAAGACGCAAGTCGAACTCAAAGGGTAAAGGGCTTTCAACGATAATCCTGTGAAAATCGGGATGCTCCGGATTGAGCATGTAATTCCTTTCACGAGGAATGACGACCGAGGGAACCCGCAAAGCTGAGGACTGCTGTGCTGCAATCCAGCGAGTCCCGAACGCGCGCGCCTGAACTGGCTCGGCGGACCGCCAATCGTTCGGTAGAACACCCAAGTCTTGAACATCAAGAATTAAATCTTCCGGTATCTGGGCTTTTACACAGACGTACTCTGGCATCTGCGTAAATGAGGAGAGATGCACCAGCGCTTCCAAAGCAGCTAAGGCCTCGCTTTCAGATAAGTAAACGACCCGATGCCCGAGAGCATGCCAACGACCAGCACGATGGAGACCGCCTAATCCGTCAAAAACGGTATAAGCAAGACGGGTTAAACGGGAGCAACGATCAAGCCGGAAAACCGTGCTCAAGATCAAATAAAACCCCGAATACAGCAGCCTTTCCTTCCTCGGTCTGCGCTGTGGCCCACGGCGTCTGGTTATGAAACATCGCATGGGCGGTATGCAGCCAGCTTAAAGCCTTGTCAGCGTTTCCAAACACCTCAACCGCACGCAGGAGCAAAGCATCTGGAGAAGAAACACCGGCTTTCTCCAGTTGACTCCAATCAACAGTAACCGTGATCGGCATTTGACGTCCATCCGGCAATTGCATCGTTCCATTTAACTGAGTACGGGGATTTCTATCTTCCACTCCCATAGAACCACGCTAACATCCTTGACAGTGATGGAAACAGTTTTGTGTTACGCGGCAGAAACAGACCACAGAGCCTCAAAGATCGGCTCCGGCAAGTCGATCATGGCCTGTATATCGTTCAGTTTCGCATGAACGGGCAGAAAAAGTATTTGCCTTCCCTTTTTACAAACGAAACCGCTCTCATCACGTCCAAACCTCTTTTCAGAACAGCGCCAATCGGGGAGGATCTGAGACATATGACGACCAAGCATTCACTCGAAACTTTCGGACAGGATCTGCGCTACGCCGGAAGATTGCTGCGCAAGAGTCCCGGATTCACCGCCATCGCCATCCTGACGCTCGCTCTGGGCATCGGGGCCAACACGGCCATCTTCAGCTTGATCCAAGCCGTGCTGCTGCGTCCTCTGCCTTACAAGGACTCCGGGCATCTCGTCGCTGTTTGGAATCGCCTGACCTATGAAAAAGGCGCTTCTAAGATTTTTGATACCTACCATGAACTGCTGACCTACCAAAAGCAAAGCCGGACAGTTCAACAAATCTCAGGAGCCACCTGGGCGACCGGCGGCCGCATCCTAACCGGCAGAGGACCGGCGCAAAACGTCCTGGCCATGCCCGTTACGCTGGACTTCTTCAAGCTCCTGGGCATTCAACCCGTGCTGGGCCGCGCATTTAATCAGGAGGACTTAAAAGGAGGCTGCGCGGTCGTCCTGGCAAACCGCTTTTGGCATCACACCCTGGGCGGCGAACGAAACATCATCGGACAGAGCCTTCGCCTGGACAACGAAGCCTGCCTCATCCTTGGAGTCATGCCGCCCGGCTTCGCCTTCTACCCTGAAGCAGCATCCATGTGGAGCCTGGTGACCACCAACAGCCCAATGGAAAAAGATCCGGCCAATTCCTTGACCGGCATCTTCGCGCGCCTGAAACCCGGTGTTTCTTTAGAAAATGCGCAGGCCGAACTCACTCTTCTCCACAAGCAAGTCGCGCAAACCGATAAAAATGCCTTAAAGACCGAACCTGTCGTTTATCCATTAAAGGAAGAGTTCACCTGGCTGACGGGCCGGAACCTGAAACTGAGCCTGATCGTTCTCTTCGTAGCCGTCGGATTTGTTCTTTTAATTGCCTGCGTAAACACAGCCAATTTATTGCTGAGCCGTTCTCTCCTTCGGCAAAGGGAGATGGGCATCCGCGCCGCCCTTGGTTCAGGCCGGTTGCGTTTAATACGCCAGCTCTTGACGGAAGCGTTATTGCTCTCGATCTCGGCTACGATCTGCGGCGGGTTGCTCGCGGCGGCCGCGATTCATTGGTTCCGACTCTCTGCTCCGGTTCAACTGCCTCCCGGAACTTCGGTCGAAGTGGATAAGACCGTGCTTGCCTTCGCGGCGCTGCTTTCGGTCGTGACTGTCATCATCTTTGGTTTGCTGCCCGCCTGGAAAACTTCAGAGGTCGATCTGAACGAAGTTCTCAAGACGGGCGGACGCGGCCACACAAGAAGATCAACTAAGGCCATTAGTAAAAGCTTGGTCATCATCGAACTGATGCTTTCCCTTGTTTTGCTGGCGGGCGCTGGCCTGTTGATCCAAAGCTTGCAGCGTTTCTCCTCAGTGCCGCTTGGTTTTTCGCCCGAGCATATTGTGTTCGCTACCCTGGACCTGCCGCCTCAAAATTACGCGGAAGGGTCAAAGCGAGCGCAGTTCTACGACCGCTTACTGCGGAGCATAAATGCGCTCCCCGGAGTGGGAGAAGCTTCCTTCTGCTCCGCTACGCCGCTAAACGGCAGCCCCTCTGATCCACTGGAAATCGAAGGCCGCCCCCCATCCGATTTCACCCGCTCGCCTCTTCTGGTGAACCGCGATGTGATCTCGCCCCGCTACTTTACAATCATGGGCGTCCCATTGTTAAGGGGCCGGAATTTCGATGCGGGAGATCATAGCGATACAGAACCGGTTGCCATCATCAACGAGGCGTTAGCAAAAGCCTACTTCCCCAATGAAGATCCGATAGGATGGCATATTCGTATTCCTGGATCAAACAAGCCCAATCCATGGCTTAGGATTATCGGCGTGACTGCCAATGAAAGGCACAGCACCGTGTACCAGGAGATGAGCTGGGTAGAGGAACGGACCGTGTACCAGCCTTGGACGCAAGAGCCCAGCGCAAAGCTCTACCTTCTCGGTCACGCTGTTGGCGCTGGCGGACGAACCGGAGCGCTGCTGCCACAACAAGTAGCTCGGCT
>CAXUBB010000395.1:0-5210 GCA_964249105.1 uncultured Bryobacteraceae bacterium
CGAGCCGGAAATCAGAGTCAGTCCGATACCCCAACCGGCTGTTATTTCCAATCACACGCCTGTGGTGAACACGCCACGACTCATGCGGCGCGTACCGGATAGTCACGGAGCGCTCGGGCAGGTACCGGCAGATTGGGATCGCGTACAGAATCTCGCCGCATTGCCGGATTTGCGTCCCTTGGGACAGCTACATGACAGCTTCATTGTGGCCGCCAGCCGCGACGGATTGTGGATCATCGATCAGCACGTGGCTCACGAACGTATTTTGTTCGAACACGTGCTCCGGCAGCGCGCCGCCGGACCCGTGGAGATTCAGCAATTGCTGATGCCGCTGGTTCTACAGCTAACGCCGGGTCAGCAGTTTGAATATGCGCGTATCGCCGATGAATTGAATGCTTACGGCTTCGACACAGAGCCATTCGGCCAAAGAACGATCGCCATCAAAGCGGCGCCCGCGGGCGTCAGTCCGAACGATCTGGAGAAGATCATTTTTGAAATCCTGGAGATTGCCGAAACGGAACTGCGTTCCGCTTCCCTCGATGAGATCCGGCGCGACGTCTGCGCCACCATTGCCTGCCGCGCCGCCATCAAAATCAACACCAAACTGGAGCCAAAGAAAATTGAGTGGCTCTTGCAAGCGCTTTCGGAATGCGAGTACCCAATGACCTGCCCGCATGGCCGCCCAATTGCTCTACGCTACGGCACGCGGGATATTTTGAAGAGCTTTCACCGAATTTAAGCTGATATTGGGCAACAAAAAACAAAATGGCTTTTGGCAAGAGTAAGCCTGTAATCAACAAAGAGGATTCTGTTGTTAATCGTTTAGAAGAGCTTCTTGTTAGACCTGAAGGCACAACTTTAGAATTCAAAGAGGCAAAGAGTGGTTTTCCATTTGAGAAGCTTGCTAAATACTGCGCGGCTCTCTCGAATGAGGGCGGCGGATCAATTGTCCTCGGTGTTACAGATCGACGGCCAAGACGTATTGTTGGCACCAGCGCGTTTGAGGAACCGGGCCGTACTGTTGCAGGATTGAATGAACGACTGCGAATAAGGGTTGAATGTGATGAAGCGCGGCATCCAAACGGTAGAGTTTTAGTTTTTGCTGCTCCTGCCAGGCCACTCGGGTTTCCCATTCAATATGAAGGAATTTACTGGTCACGATCTGGCGACGAGCTTCGCCCCATGTCCACTCAGGAATTACAACAAATCTTTGATGAGGCTGGACCGGATTTCTCTACCGAGTTGCATCCATCCGCGACTCTGACTGATCTTGATTCGGAACTCATTGAGTTGTTCCGGGCCATGTGGCGAAAAAAGTCTGGAAATGAAGCATTGGACCACCTGTCACATGTGCAGCTCCTTAGCGATGCTGAACTTGTCACAAATGGAAAGATTACAATAGCTGCGCTCATCCTGCTTGGCAGCAGAAGCGCGTTGGGCCGGTATTTGGGGCAGGCAGAAGTGATTTTTGAGTATCGTTCCTCGGAGACCTCAATTGCATACCAGCAGCGTATTGAGTATCGTTCAGGTATTCTTGGCGTCCTGGACGATCTTTGGAGTGTAATCAATCTCCGCAACGAAGTGCTTCATTATCACGATGGGTTGTTTGTTGGCGATATTTCAGTATTCAATGAAAGGGTAATTCGTGAAGCAGTTTTGAACGCTGTGACGCATCGCGATTACCGCCTTGCTGGATCCGTTTTTGTACGGCAATACCCAAGAAAGCTGCAAATTGTAAGCCCCGGAGGACTTCCGCTTGGTATCACAGTAGATAACCTTTACCGTCGGCAAATGCCTCGTAACCGGCGATTAGCCGATGCTTGCGCTCGTATTGGTTGGGTGGAACGTTCGGGCCAGGGTGCTGATCGAATGTTCGAAGAATCAATCCGAGAAGGAAAGCCCCGCCCCGACTTCTTCGATACTGATGAGTATCAAGTGAGTTTAACTCTACACGGCAGTATTAAAAATCCCGAATTTTTACGATTTCTGGAGAGGGTTGCGCGGGAGCAAGGAACTGACTTCTCCTTGGAAGATCTGTTGGTGCTGGACTCGATACAACGTGAAGAACGGGTTTCCGATGACCTTAAGCCTCGCTTACCGCGCCTTGTGGAGGAAGGTGTAATTGAACGGTTCGGTCGAGGACGCGATATGGGATATATGCTGTCTCACAAGTTTTATCGTCTTGTTGGCTGGCAAGGAGCCTATACGCGCAGGAAGGGCTTGGATCAGGAAACCAATAAAGCCCTATTATTGAAGCATGTAGAGCGTGTGCGCGATGGCGCTCCCATGACTGAATTGCAGCAGGTTTCACCGGCGACTTCGCGCCGTCAGATTTTACGTTTGATGCAGGAGTTGCGGAGTGAAGGCAAAATACTGGTTAAGGGGACAGGGCGTTGGGTTCGTTGGTTACCAGCAAAGAGCTGAGGGTGAACTCGCTGGCGCATAGCGAAAATTTATCCTTTGTTATCAATGCTTTCTATGCGCCAAGAGTCGGCTTGTCAACTGCTCGTTGGCGCATAGAATTTTACTCCCCTATTTAAAAAACTCAAACCATTTTTTCGCTTAACGCAAAATAAGATCAACGCGCCCACACTCTTCCGTTAAATGTGCCGCATTTCACAAATAAATTTTTATTGACAACATCTAACAACCTAGTGCAACATAGAACTTCGTTGCGCTAGGTCAAACATGGCTGTAGTGCAGCAGCGACACTGAAAAAGTTTGTTTGTCATGTCGACCACAATGGAACTGGCCTGCCGATATGCGATTCAACAAGCCAAAAAGAAGGGTTCGTCCGAGGTCTCGGCTGATCACCTTCTTCTCGGGTGTTTTCGGACCATCTCGCAATTTGGCATCGTGCAACTCGGGCGCTGGAATTTTGATTTGGAAGAGCTGGGTATGGACTGGCTGGCGCTGGCAGAGGAAAAGGCTCATAAAGTTGTTTACTCAGAGGATGTCGTTGATCTGTTGAATCTCGCAAGCAGGATTGCGCGGGCCAATGAATCCGAGGCGGCGGCTGTTGAACATGTTCTCGCTGCTTTTGCCGGACGGGAAGAGGGACTGTTTGGCAGATTAACGCAGATCCACTCCATATCCAGCGCCGAGTGGCGAACCGCGATTGCTGATTTTTCGCGGCAGTCGGGACAATCGGTTCAAGCATCAGAAAAGCCCAGCGCTGTTTCAAGTTTCACGCGCGAGTATTTGACGCCGGAAGAAGCTGCTGAAATTTTAGGCATTCATGTACAGACGGTGCGCGCTCTCGTCCGCTCCGGCAAGTTGCCCGGCCTTCGCTTAGCGGGAGAACGGGCCATCCGGCTTCGACGAGCCGACCTCGAAAAAGTTTTTGAGCCTGCAGCGCAGATGGAACAACGTTAAGAAAGGTGAAAGAACAAAATGCCGCTGTTTGTTGTAGAAAGAGACTTGCCAGGGATCACTTCGGAGGAACTGCAAAGCGCCGGACTGCGGGCGAAAAGCTGCTGCGCTGAAATCTCCGACGAGGGTCAGCCGGTGCGCTGGATTCGCAGCTTCTTCCTGCCCGAACGCTCAGGAACTCACTGTTATTTCGAGGCGAACAACAAGGAAGTGGTCGAAGAAGCCAACCAGAGAGCGCGTATTCCGTTTACCCGCATTCTGGAAGTGGTGGAGATGACCCCGGAAAAAGTGTAGTCCGCACGTGCTATTAAATGCAACAACCCAGAAAGGATAATTTATGGAATTAGGTGCAAAAATGCAGGTTGAGCCAAAAGAAATTAAGAGATCAGAAGCGAGGCCGAAACCGGAGCGGACCCCGGAGCTAACACAAATGCTTTCTGCAGCAATGGCAAATGGCGTGGTGAACTTCACGATTTGGAATCACAGCGCTTTTCAGAAGCAATTCTTTTTTGTCGATGAGCACAACCCAGCAAGTCCTGCCCACCCTTGACCTTGGAATGCTGCTCCCGATGCTACTAGTCCACTGACTTTGGCAACCGATGCGTCTGGTTATGGCTGGATGCATCACTGGACCACCGATGATCCACGTACGACTCAGGTTGGGTGGATTAAAGACGGTGAACGTGTTGAGTTGATATAGCAGAGCGGCAGACATAGGGCACTTCGATGCGTACTAACCTCACCTGGATCTCAGTGAGTTTGCTTCTCATTTTGGTCATATTGCTTGTTACCAAAGGACCAGGAAAGGTCCGTGCACAAGACCCAGTTGCTAATGCCGTTAAAAGCTCTCGGTCCGGACTCGCGAGTAGAGCAGGGGCGCAAGCGCTGGGAAGAGGGCGGAAATTTTATCTAAGCTCCGGTTTTGCCTCGCTAATAAGCCCGAACAAAGGATGCCGCGCTTCAGGCTATCACTTGGCATCTTTTGCTGAATCTTTCGCAGATTTCCGCTTTGGAGTACGCCCACGACGAGCCAGCGGCATATTCGGGACCAGAGTTGGGATCTGGCTTCCCCTTAGTAGGACCAGCTATGAATGTCGACGACCGGGTTGCGGCGGTTGGAATGGCTTACGACAGTGTAGTATCCACTGCTCGCTGGGGTAATCGTAGCTGCTATACTCCTGGTCCCCACGGAGCAAATATTGCGCTCAACCTATATGGATATGATCTCGACCGCAGACAAAGCTCGAGTTTGCCGGGAAAACCCTATATGTATGCTGCTCCCGTGATCCTCGTTTATAGCATGGGTGATGAGAATGGTCCGCACCTCTGCGATCAGTCTTTTCGAGCTTGGCGCATCCAAGATTAGGCTTCGGCTTCTCTCAAGACTGGAAGGCAATTTAGGTGCGAATTGCTAATAACTACTCCCACTCAATCGTACCCGGAGGCTTGTGCGTAAGATCGTAAAAAACCGCTGCTATTTCGGGTAAGCACAGCAGGCGCTTGGTCAGCTTCTCCAGCTTGTCGGGATTCATCAGCACAACATCAGCGGTCATACCGTCCACGGAATCGATAGGACGTAGCACGACAGATTCCGGCGAGGTCTCGTTTCCTAAAGGGAGGAGCACAACCGGAAATTGCCAGACTTGCTCTTCGAAGCCGGACTGGAGGGAAAAGGCGCGAACCGCCGCGTCCGCTTCGCGCAGCACATCGAGACGCCTCTTACTGATCGAAGCTTCGCTCACTTTCAAATCGCCGAGCGGGGTTTTGCTGCCGCAGAGCGCCACGACGCGATTAATATCGGTGCGGCTATTGATGAGCGCCGGCGCGGTCTTCTGAAT
>CAXUBB010000396.1:0-5209 GCA_964249105.1 uncultured Bryobacteraceae bacterium
TGCAGAAACAATAAATACTAACGCTGTTTCTGAGGCACTACACTAGTAGCAATTCTCCGGATGTTGAAACGAAAATTCCACGAACTAAAATTTGTTGATTAAGATACTGATATTTAATCTGTTTAAGTGTTGGTTTTGCGGAGTCCTGCGCTAGCAGCGCGGTGAACGAGAGGCAGTTAAACAAAGCAACTCTGGCCACAACGGAACATAATCTTTTCATTTAAATATGTACAAACCGATAATTATAAAGATAAAGTTCTGCAAACCGGACAGACTTCACAGCAATTAATCTGCTACAGTGCTCGCAGTAGGTCTTGGTTTCGCTAAGTATTCATGAGATTATGCGTTGTTGTTCTCCTTGCCGCTCTGGTTGTGCTCGGCGCGGGGGAAGAATCAAAATCAAGTATTCAGTTTGTCGATGCCGCCAAGAAGGCGGGCATCAGTTTCGTCCATCATAGCGGCGCAAACGGCAAAAAGTATCTGCCCGAATCGCTGGGAGCAGGCTGCGCTTTTCTCGATCTCGACGGCGATGGATGGGCCGATATTTTTCTAATCAATGACCGGGATTGGACCCCGTCCGGCAAGACTTACCTGCCTGCTCTCTACCACAACAATCACAACGGCACTTTTACTGATGTGACGCGGGGCAGCGGCCTGGACGTTCAGTTATATGGCATGGGCGTGGCCGTGGCCGATTATGACAATGATGGTTTGCCGGATCTTTATTTGACGGCCCTCGAAGGAGACCATTTATTTCACAATGAAGGACACGGCCACTTTCGTGACGTCACGGCGGCGAGCGGAATCCGCAATGCGGACTTCGGAACCAGCGCGGCGTGGTTTGACTATGATCGCGACGGCAAGGCCGATCTCCTGGTCGCCAACTATGTGCAGTGGAGTTCGCAAGAAGACATTCGCTGCTCCATGGACGGAAAAACAAAGTCCTACTGCACGCCGGAAACTTACAAGGGGAAAAGCCTCAAGCTGTACCACAATCTCGGAGGGGGAAAGTTCGAGGATGTGACGAAAAAAGCGGGTCTCGCGGACCCGACAAGCAAGTCGTTGGGCATCACGATCTTTGATTACAACGGCGACCATTGGCCGGATGTTTTTGTCGCGAACGACACGCAGCCGAATAAGCTTTACCGGAACAACAAAAACGGCACATTCACGGAAGAAGCCGTGCAGTCCGGCGTTGCTTATTCAGAAGACGGCACCGCGCGGGGCGGCATGGGAACTGATGCCTCCGATTACGATCATTCCGGGCGACCGCACCTCCTAATCGGCAACTTTGCTAATCAGATGATGTCCCTGTATCGCAACAACGGCAACGGCCTTTTTGTGGATACCGCTTCAGGCGGCGCAATCGGCCGCGCCACTTTGTTGAGCCTGACTTTCGGAACCTTTTTCTTTGATTACGATCTCGACGGCTATCCTGATATCTTCGCGGCTAACGGTCATCTGGAACCGGAGATTCACAAGTTTCAGCCGAACCTGCAATACGCCCAGTCGCCTCTCTTGTTTCATAACGTCGGCGGTCATTTTGAGAATGCAACCGGCTCCGTTGGACCGGATTTCAGCCGCCCCATCGTGGGCCGGGGAGCCGCCTATGCCGACTACGATCACGACGGGGATCTGGACATTCTGATTAACACGAATAACGGTCCGGCTGTTCTGCTGCGCAACGACGGCGGAAATAAAAATAACTGGGTTGGCGTCCGGCTGGTGGGATCGAAATCAAATCGCAGTGGTCTTGACGCCATCGTGCGAGTGGAAAGCGCATCCGGAAAACAGTGGCAAACCGTACACAGCGGCTCTAGCTATTGTTCGCAAAGCGATCTAAACCTGACGTTCGGACTCAAACAGGATCGTACCGTGGCAAAACTGACGGTCGAATGGCCGAGCGGCAAAGTGCAGCAGTTTCAGAATGTCGCTGCTAATCGTCTGATAACCATTAATGAAGCGCTTGGGATAGCACCGTAAGTTTCAAGACTGTAACGTTTTTGTTGCTGTTCTGTCATCCAATTCTCACCTGTTCCTGCTAGAGTCGGCGTGGCTTTGTCTACGTATAAGCGCAAAGCCGATGCTCTTAGGAGGAGTATGAAACCAACACTCAGGACGTCCGCCGTTGCCGCGCTCGTTCTTTTGGCGCAGATCGCTGTGCCGTCTTTCGCCGCGGCGCAAAGCGAGGCTGCTTTTGGAAACACGACGGGGATTAAGCGTGTGCTGTTGATCAGTATTGACGGAATGCACGCCCTTGATTTTGCCAATTGCGCGAAAGGCGTTTCATCCATCAACGGCGGCACGCCGTACTGCCCGAATCTTGCTGAACTGAGCGGGAGCGGCGTAAACTACGTCGCCGCATCCACTACCATGCCTTCTGATTCCTTTCCTGGATCGGGCTCGCTAGCGACCGGCGGCTCCGCCCGCACAACCGGCATGTTTTATGACGTGAACTATGATCGGGCGCTTTCTCCGCCCGCTAAAACCACCCCCTATGGAATTGTGGGAGGAGCGAACCTTTGCCCCAGCGTAGTCGGCACGCAAGTCGGTTTTGACGAAGAGATCGATGTGGACTTAACCAGGCTCGATGGAGGCGGCGGAATCAACCCTGATTATCTGCCGCGCGATCCCAATAATGGCTGCAAGGCTGTTTATCCGCACAACTACATCCGGGTCAACACCATGTTTGAGGTCGTGAGAAACAATGGAGGCTACACGGCGTGGTCCGATAAGCATCCGGCTTACGACTTTTACAATGGTCCCAGCGGCCGGGGCGTGAACGATCTTTACTCGCCGGAGATCAACTCCACCGTGACTCCGCTCCCGAGTGTCGCCGGTTGTGAAACCATTGCCGATTCCAAAGCCAATCTCACGGCTTGGACCAACAGCTTCGCCAATATCCGCTGCTATGACAGCATCAAAGTTAACGTGCTGCTGAACGAGATGAACGGCAAAACGCACGACGGCGCTTCCTCGGCTCCCGTCCCCAACGTCTTCGGCATGAACTTTCAAGCGGTGAGCGTGGGGCAAAAGCTGGTTGAGAACGGCGTTGCGGGCGGGTACCTTGACTCGATTGGAACTCCGAGCGCAAACCTGTTGCAGGAGATCCAGTTTGTCGATAGCTCCATCGGCAAGTTCGTGAATCAGCTCAAGCAAAACGGCCTGTATGAGTCCACCCTGATCGTGATCACCGCCAAGCACGGCCAGTCTCCGATTGATCCCAATAAGGTGCTGCGCATTCCCGCCGACAATTCCTCGCTGCAATCCCCGGCCAGCCTTTTAGGCGGAATCGTGGCGCAAGCCAGCGAGGACGATGTTTCCCTGATTTGGTTAACAGACCAGAGCCAAACGGCCAATGCCGTCGCGACCTTGGAAAGCAACCAAGCGCAAATCGGGGCGGGAGAAATCTACTCGGGTCCCTCGCTGGCGCTGCTGTTCAACGACCCGGCGGTTGACCCCCGCACGCCGGATATTATTGTCCAGTCAAACGTGGGAGTGATCTACACCGGCGGCAAGAAAAAGATTTCCGAGCATGGCGGATTCTCGCATGATGACCTGAACGTAATGTTGCTGGTATCGAACGCCAGGCTTTCTCCCGCAACCATCACCATCCCGGTTCAGACCGCGCAAGTCGCTCCGACCATCCTGAAAGCGCTTGGTATTAATCCTGCCAGGCTGCAAGCAGTGCAGCAGGAAAAAACACAAGTGCTGCCCGGTGTTACTTTCGCAGCTTCGTTCTAATAATCGAAAACGCTTAAGTTTGTTTGAGCTCCGCACTATGCGGAGCTCATTTTTATTTTGGCCTGTGACTATTTACAGCATTCTGTTCGTCACGGAATGTTAGCACGCTTATAATTCTTTGTTCATGTTGTGTCACTAGGTTTGTAACAGAGTTTTCCACGCTGTTATGCAAACAACAAAGTTCCTGGCATTGCCCCTGGTAGTCCTGTGCCTTTTAGCGCAAGCAGGCAAGGCGCAAACTGAAACCGCTTCTATCTCCGGCACCGTTCTTGACCCCTCGGGAGGAGCCGTCAGCGGCGCGATTGTCAATGCGGAATCCGGGGATACGGGAGCAAAACGCTCCGTCACCACCTCGAACAAAGGCGTATATACAATAACGGCGCTTCCGCTCGGCCATTACAAAGTCACCGTCAACGCTCCCGGTTTTCAGGTTTACACCTGGGAGGATGTTCAACTGCAAGTCGGGCAGAACCGCACGCTGGATGCCCAAATGCAAGTGGCCACCGTGGGCGCAAGCGTCACCGTTAAGGAAACGGCTTCAGATCTGGCCCAAACGTCGGCGGAGATCAGCGGCGTAGTTTCCGGTCCGCAAGTGCGCGAATTGCCGCTGAATGGCCGCAACTGGGCCAGCTTAATGACGCAGACGCCGGGAGCGATTGACTCCGGCGGAGCCAACGGCAGCCAGCACACGATTCGCTTTGTAGGCCGTGGCCTGGATGACAACAATTTCCGGTTTGACGGAGCGGACGCAACCGGCATTCTGAATCAGGCGCAGAAAGGCACCTTCCGCCTTCAGTTCTCGACCGAAGCCATCTCTGAATTCCGGGCCCGAGCCGCGCTTTACACGGCGGAAAATGGCGGCACCGAGGGCGGCCAAGTCGATCTCGTCTCAAGGTCCGGCACGAACGAGTTTCACGGCTCGGCGTTCGAGTATCTGCGGAACGACTTCTTCGACGCGCGTGGACCTTTTGACCCCGCGCAGCTTCCTCCTTTCCGGCTGAACCAGTTTGGCGGCAGCTTCGGCGGCCCGATCCGAAAGGATAAAGACTTTTTCTTCGCCTCTTACGAAGGTCTGCGACAGCATGTTGGCCAAACTCTGATTGGATTTGTTCCCTCGGCTACTTTCCGCGCTCAGGTCCTTGCCACGGCGCCAGGACTGAACCAAGTCATTGCAGCCTACCCGCTGGGCACCGTCTCCACAAGCAACCCAAACGTAGACCGCTATATCGGGTCCGGGCGGCAGATCACCAATGAAGATTTCGGCATATTCCGCTACGATCATCACTTCTCGGATACGGTGACGCTGTTTATGCGTTACAACACCGACCAGGGGCTTTCCGACCTGCCGAACGGCGCGCTGCGCGACCGCACCGCTACCACCCTCGACCCGCATAATGCCGTGATCGGATTTACAGCCGTTCTCACCCCCCGCCACCTCAACCAGTTTCGATTCCGCTTTAATCGG
>CAXUBB010000397.1:0-292 GCA_964249105.1 uncultured Bryobacteraceae bacterium
GGTTCTCCTTATTCTCTGGGAGAACAACATTTACACAAAATTCAGTACACCCTCGCGTGGTGCGCAGACAGCAGAGACCAGACCTCCCATTCCAGTGTCTCGTCGCCCTGGCAGGCCTGCCGCACAAACGTCTCGCGCTCACTTGACGGCTGCTGCAATGCCGATTGCAGTAGTTCATCCACTTGTTGCCATCGGTCACGATTCACTGCCAGTCCCACCGGTCATTTCGCGGTAAAGCCGCGCTTTAGCTGTGCTCCAGTCGCGCATCACGGAAACGGGCGATACTTTGAGC
>CAXUBB010000397.1:302-5171 GCA_964249105.1 uncultured Bryobacteraceae bacterium
GTCTCTTCTACGCTCAGCCCGCCAAAGAAGCGCATTTCCACAACCTGCACTTTGCGCGGATCGAGCCGCGCCAGTGCGTTCATTGCGTCATCGAGCGCCACCATATCGGCAGCCCGCTCGCCGCCCAGAGCGGTAGCCTCTTCTAACGACACATGCTGCAGGCTGCCGCCTCGTTTCAGGTTGTGTCGCCGGGCATGGTCAACAAGAATTTGCCGCATCAACTGCGCTGATACCGCAAAAAAGTGGGCGCGGTTCTGCCACTGCATGCGCGTATAGTCCACCAATCTCACGTAGGCTTCATTCACCAGAGCGGTGGTCTGCAGACTGTCGCCGGCGCTTTCGCCCCTCAGATAGCGCCGCGCGAGACGCCGTAGCTCTTCGTAAACAATGGGCGTCAACCGGTCGAGCACGGATTTATCTCCGTCACTCCAGGCCCGGAGAAGCTGGCTCACATCTGCGGGTGAGGGTTCCATTACATCCTGTTGGGTTGTCCTTGGCGGGTATCGGTTGAATTGGATAAACATTATATCGCTATATCGCTTGGACCCCTTAATGCTGGATACTTGATAGTTCTGCCCAGCCGTTTGCGCCTTCCTTCAATAGAGATCCGCTCAGCATTCGTTGAGCGATTGACAAGGAGATATCATGCGACCCACAGTATTAACCGGAATTGCCGGAACAGCTTTGCTTGCCGCGCTGGCAATGCCGTTTCAGCTCACTGCACAGGAACAGCCAGCTACGCCCGAACACAAACTGGAGCGTGTTCGGTACACCATTAGAGACCTCGGCACTCTTGGCGGAACCTCAAGCCTGGCGTTCGACGTGACCGATAACAGCTTGGTAAGCGGCACAGCAGCCCTCCCTAACGGCACAAGTCATGCGGTCCTCTGGTATGGGGGACAGCCGATCGATCTCGGCACACCCGGACTGGAGGGAGACAACAGTGTAGTGTTAAACAGTATAGCCTTCACCGTCAACCGAAGGAGCCAAGCCGTGGGCCAAGTTGAAACGTCCGGTAAAGATCCAAACGGGGAAGACTTTTGCGGCTACAAGACCGGCCTGATCTGCCTGCCTTTTTGTGTGGCAAAACGGCGCGATGACTCCGCTTCCCACGCTGGGAGGCTACAACGGCCTAGCGATCTCGATCAATAACCGGGGTGAAGTCACCGGGGTTGCGGAAAATAGCATTCGGGATTCCAGTTGCGCAACAGCAAACCTTTCCCAAGTTGTCCAGTTTGAAGCCGTGCTATGGAAAACGCGGCAGAGTGAAAAGCAGGAACTCATTCCGCTCCCCGGCGACTCCGTCGGAATTGGACTCTGGGTCAACGACAACGGCCAGGCTGTCGGCGTCTCAGGTTCGTGCGCGAACACCATACTTCCCCCGCTGGCAGCCGGGCCACATATGGTGATGTGGGAAAAGAACGGCACGCCCATTAACCTCGGCAACCTGGGCGGGGAGTCCGGGAATGCGGCTTTGTACATCAATAACGAAGGTCAGGTAGTTGGTGGTTCGAACCTGTCCGACCAAGGCCCGTTACACGCCTTTCTCTGGACTGGGGAGACGGGTAAGATGCAAGATCTCGGCACTCTTGAGGGAGATGTTGCGAGCGTTGCCCTAGGCATCAATGACCGAGGCGAAATCGTTGGCACATCGATCGACGCGACCGGGAACACGCGCGCGTTCCTTTATAAGCACGAAAAAATGATTGACCTCCAGGCCCTCATTCCCGCAGACTCGCCCTTGCTCCCGATCGATGCAGAGGTTATCAATTCAAGTGGGCAAATCGCAGGCTTCGGGGTGACGAGCACCGGCGACGTTCATGGATTTCTCGCGACCCCATGCAACCGCAATCATACTAATACCAAATGGTGCGGGAATGAAATGAAAAGCGACGGAGCCGAAGCAGAAGAGACCGCCGAAGGACCAAAGACGGTACTCGCGGAAAATACGCGCCAGCAGCTTCAGCAGCGACTTGGCCGTGGCTATCGCGTCGGGAGATTCCGCTAGTAAACAGCAGAAACATTCACTGAAGGGCCGACGGCTGGCATGATCTATGCTGTTGCGTCCGGCCCTGATTTAGTCATCACTGCGGAAGAAACTGCCGAGATCCCCTCCGAGGACGGCTCCTATGGGGTTCTTCTCGTCCCCGCTGTGGCGGTGTTCCGCCGGAGCGAGTTCGTGGCGCAAGCGTTCAAGGGTCATGCTCTGGAGAATCACGCGGCCGGGGCCGGTGAGGGTGGTCAAGAACAGACCCTCGCCGCCGAAGATAGCGGTTCGGATGCTCCCCACCATTTGAATATCGTAGTTGACGGTTGGCTCGAAGGCGACCAGATGGCCGGTTTGCACTTGCAGTATTTCGCCAGGCCCGAGAGTCATGTCCACGTGATCTCCGCCCGCATGCACGAAGACTAGGCCGGGGCCGGTCAGCTTTTGCAGAATGAACCCTTCGCCGCCGAGCAGGCCCGCGCCTAATCGGCGCACTAAAGCGATGTCGAGCGTCACCGTGCTTTGGGCAAAAAGGAAGCCGTCGCGCTGCACCATAATGGTTTGACCTGGGGCCAAGTCAAAGACTTGAATTTTGCCAGGATAGTGGCCGGCAAAACCGAGGTGGCCTTCGGCGGAGGTGGCGTGGAAGTAAGTAAAAAAAATGGATTCGCCCATCAGCTTGCGCTTGATGACGCCGATGATTTTGTCGGTCCAGTTCTGCCCGGTCATGCGCGTGGCCCAGTCGACGTTAGCCGTTTTATAGATCATCTTGCCTGCCTCGGCGTAAATCTCCTGGCCGGGTTTCAGGTGAACCCGCGCAATTTGCAGATTATGGCCTTCAATGTCGTATTTCAGAGGCTCGGCCACAGCCGGCGTAGCGGGAAGAAAGCTGCTTCCGGGGTCTCCGCCGGTGGATTGGCCGCAATTGATACAGAAACGCGCTGAATCAGGAACTTGGGTACCGCAATTCGTGCAATAAGCCATGGGTGCTCCCTCTACCCTAACGAAGATATCAGCAGTGAAGTTCCGCTTCGGCATCAAATTCCTCCGAGCGTTCGGCGGGCTGCGGAGAGAAAAGGAATGTCAGCGCGTCCTTCATGCGATAGCCCCAAGCCTTTTCATCATGTCCCGCGCCTTCGTCCTCGACATGCCGAAGGTCGCGTCCTAAGGTCCAGCCGCGCCCAAGCAAGGCGTCGCGCAGGTCGCGGACGTTCCGGATGCAGGCTTCGGGGGCGCTTCCTTCACAGGTGCCGGTATCCAACCAGATCTTCTGGTTGAACCTGCCTTTGGCTTTGCGGACTTCCCGGAGAATGGCGCGATGCGCCCACCACACTGAAGGCGACATGACGATCAATTTGCCGAAGATCTGGGGGTAGTGAAGCCCGAGATAGAGCGTGACCAGTCCGCCCAGCGAGGAACCCCCCAAACCGGTGTTCGCGGTATCCGGGAGCGTTCGGTATTCAGAATCAATAAACGGCTTTAATTCTTCCACCAAGAATCGCGCATAAAGCCGCGCGCGGCCTCCCTGGCCTTTGCGGTCGCGCACATGAGTATACTCCGCAATCCGCTTTTCTCCCGCATTATAAATACCGACAATAATGAGCGGCTCGATCAGACCCGTTTCAATGAGGGATTGCGCCAATTCGTCCAAACCCCATTCCTGATTCACAAAGGCCGTTGCTGCGTCAAACAGGTTCTGGCCGTCGTGCATGTAAAGAACGGGATACCGGACTGACGGCGCTTCGTTATAGCCGGGCGGCAGATACACGATAACGTCACGACCACCTTCCATGTGGCGAGACCCGAATGATTTATGGAACCGGATAGTGCCGGTAAGAGTGTGGTGCAAAATGATTTAACGAGTCAACGCGTCAGCTTTTCACAAAATCGAGCGAAGCCGAATTCATGCAATAACGGAGGCCGGTAGGCCGGGGACCATCATCGAACACATGGCCTAAGTGAGCGTCGCACTTGGAGCAGCGGACTTCCGTCCGAGACATTCCGTAGCTACTATCAGTCAGATTTGTTACATTTTCTTTGGCAATCGGCTGCCAAAAGCTAGGCCAGCCAGTGCCGGACTCAAACTTCGTGTCGGAGGAAAAAAGCGCGTTGCCGCAGCAGACACAGCGGTAAATGCCGTGCTCATGGTTGTTCCAGTACTTGCCGGTGAAAGCTCGCTCCGTGCCGGCGCGCCGGGTCACTTCATACTGTTCCGGCGTGAGCTGTTTTTTCCAGTCCGTATCCGGCTTTTGTACCTTTTCTGCTTCCATAACTCCTTTTCGTTTGCCTGCGTCAGTGAACTCAACGAGCTTCACCGTGCGCCCGAAGACACTCCCGGCCGCTCCCAAAAAGAGACCAAAACCGGCCACACGGCCCAAGCCAGACTGGAAGAAAGCTCTGCGGTTCATAACTACCTACATAGATGATTTTAGCCCTCGCCGGGTTGCAGGCGCGACCCGGCAGCAGCCTTATAATAAAAGACGCATGCCGATCTTTGAATACTCTTGTGATGATTGCGGAACTAAGTTCGAAAAGCTCCTGCGTAGAAGTACTGATGCTGAGACACTAACGTGTCCGGATTGTGGGCAAAAGCGCCTGACCACGCAGTATTCCACTTTTGCCGCCCACGCTGCTGGCTCCAAGGGTGCATCTGCCGCGACTTCCGGTGATTGCGGCGCCGGAATGTGCGGAAGTAATATGTGCGGCGGCGGTGCTTGCGGGATGAATTTTAATTAAAATCGGATTCATCAGTAAACATCGGCAAAGTTCTGAGACACTCTCAGTCGGTTCATAACGCCGGAGTGGTTGGTCGTATTGTGTGAGTCTGTTTGCCCTGTGCGGCGCAATTTTCTTAATCTTTGGATGTAAGTACGGTGCCAGCC
>CAXUBB010000398.1:0-5165 GCA_964249105.1 uncultured Bryobacteraceae bacterium
GTGAACTTCCAGGACCGGGGCGGTCCGCCTACGAATTACTTGACTCGTTAGGAGCTGAAGGCGGCGTGCGGGCGCTGTTCGTTTTTGCTTCCAATCCCGTTGTGTCCGCTCCGCGCGCAGCGCATGTGGAAGAACGACTGAGAGCTTTGGATCTGCTGGTTATCTCCGATTTCTTTTTATCGGAAACGGCTAAGCTCGCGGACGTCGTGCTTCCGTGTACACAGTGGGCGGAAGAGGAAGGCACGATGACCAATTTGGAGGGCCGAGTCCTCTTTCGCCGTCGCGTGATGCAGCCGCCTCCGCAGGTGCGCTCGGATATCCAAGCGCTTTCGAGTCTGGCGGAACGGTTTGGATACGGAACGTACTTTCCAAACGAGGCAAGCGCGGCGTTTCGCGAATTGCGGCAGGCTTCGGCAGGCGGCGTAGCCGATTACGCGGGCATCAGCTATGAGCGAATTACCCAGGAAAACGGCGTGTTCTGGCCTTGTCCCAGTGAAGACCATGCAGGCACGCCGCGTCTTTTTCTCGATCAGTTTGCAACACCCGATGGACGGGCGCGTTTTCATCCGGTGGAGTTTCACCCTGCCCAGGAAGAACCGGACAAGGAATTTCCTCTTTATCTGACAACGGGACGCGTGATGGCGCATTATCAGTCGGGCACACAGACGCTCCGTGTTGAGAAACTCAAGACCGCCGTGCCGGATGCCTTTATTGAAATTCATCCCGCGATGGCCCTCAACTACGGCATTGCGCAAGGTGATGAAGTGTGTCTTACGACCCGCCGGGGAACGGCGAAGGCGAAAGCGCAATTGACGCCGACGATTCGCATGGATACGGTGTTCGTGCCGTTCCATTTTGCCGCGAAGGGGCGGGCCAACCTGCTGACCAACCCGGCGCTTGATCCCACGTCGCGCATGCCCGAGTTTAAGGTTTGCGCGGTACGTATCGCAAAGGCATCTCCATGTTAGAAAAACCAAAGTTTTTGCAAGGCGTTTACGAATTTCAGGGACACGGCCTCCATGTGCCTGGGCCGTTATCATTTCCGCTTTCTTACAAGGTTCCGTTCGACAAACGATCACAGATGGTTTATTTTCGGGCCGGCAACTCTTCAGGAGAGCTGATCTATGTCGTGCTGACGCGTGACGGCAAACCGATGCGCTATTTCCCTATCGGCGCAAAAAGCGCGATTCATGTGCCGCTGGCCGTGGTGGAGGATTTGCACCCGGAGAGCGCGCTTGAGGTGCTACTGGCTGCTCCTGCCGGAGCCAGCGGAACAGTCGTGATCGATATCGGGCTGATGGAGTTTTAATTCATGGCAAGAAAAAACCTGGTTGTGATTGGCAACGGCATGGCGGGCGCTCGCGCTGTTGAAGAGATTCTGACACGGGGCGGCGCGGACCTTTTTAATATTACGATGTTTGGCGACGAGCCGTACGGCAACTACAATCGCATTCTGCTTTCGGATGTGCTGAACGGTTCGCAGGATGAAAGTGAAATCTTTCTGAATCCGCTGGCTTGGTATCGGGAGAATCACATTACTCTGCACGCGGGCGTGCGGGCGGAATCCATTCTGCGGAAGGCAAGACTGGCCGTGGGAGAGGATGGCACGATTGAGCCTTACGACAAACTGATCATTGCGACGGGCAGCAGTTCTTATATCCCGCCGATTGAAGGATTAACGTTAGGGGACGGGTCGTACAAGCCGGGACTCTTCGTGTTCCGTAGTCTGGATGATTGCCACGATATCGCGGCTTATGCGCAGGGACGTGGACGCGCCGTGGTGATTGGCGGCGGATTGCTGGGTTTGGAGGCAGCGCGAGGGCTGCAAAACTTCGGCGTGGAAGTAGACGTGGTGCATCGCGGCGGCCATCTGATGGGTCAGCAATTGGACCCGACGGCCGGGGCGATTCTCAAAACCACAATGGAGCGCATGGGTGTGCGCGTCCACTTAAAGAAGAACACCACGGTTGTGCTGGGGGATGAACAGGTAACCGGCCTGGTGTTCGCGGACGGCACTACGCTTTCTTGCGACATGGTGGTGATTGCGACCGGGATCAGCCCTAACGCGCAGATTGGCGTGCGCAGCGGCTTAACGGTGGAACGCGCCATTGTCGTCGATAACCAGATGCGCTCGGTGGATGATCCCAATATTTATGTGGTGGGCGAGTGCGCGCAACATCGCGGGCACGTATACGGCCTGGTGGCTCCGCTGTGGGAACAGGCCAAGGTTCTGGCGGACCACATTACCGGGCACAATCCCAGCGCCGCTTATCACGGGTCGAAAGTAGCGACCAAACTAAAGGTGATGGGGGTGGAGATGGCCTCCATGGGCGTGACCGAGCCGGAAGATGAGCGCGATGAGATTGTGCAATTTACGGAGCCGCGCAAAGGAACGTATAAGAAGCTGATTATTCGCGATGGACGGCTGACGGGCGCAATTCTGCTCGGCGATATCAGCAAGGCCGCTTATTTGACGCAGGCTTTCGACCGCAATACGCCGTTACCGGAAGACCGGCTGGCGCTTCTGTTTGACATCGGCGCTCCCTCGAAACAAATGTCCATCGAGGAGATGCCGCTTGATATGCAGGTTTGCAATTGCAACGGCGTGAGCAAGGGCGCTCTCCTTTTCTGCGTGAAGAATGGAAAGCGTTCTTCGAAAGCCGTTATGGAAGCGACGCGGGCAGGCATGGGGTGCGGGTCGTGCAAGAGCATGGTGTCGGAGGTCATCGAATGGGCCTGCGGCGGCGCTGTCGAAGAAGACCCTTCAGTGCATTACTATGTGCCGGGCATTCCGTTGACGAAACCTGAGTTGATTCGCGCCTGCAAGGAGCAGAACTTAAAATCGGTTTCGGCGGTTTTCCGGGCGTTAGCGGGCGGAGTGGAGGACCCGGCGAGTAAGCCGGGACTGGCTTCGCTGTTGATTACCATTTGGGCCGATGAATACCAGGATGAACGCGATGCCCGCTTTATCAATGATCGTGTTCACGCCAATATCCAGAAAAACGGATCGTTTTCAGTGGTTCCGCCCATGCCGGGCGGCGTGACAAGTCCGGCGCAGCTACGGCGTATTGCCGATGTGGCGGACAAGTATCACGTGCCGATGGTGAAGTTAACGGGCGGACAGCGGATTGATCTGCTAGGCGTAAAAAAAGAGGATTTACCGAATATCTGGCGCGATCTCGATATGCCGTCCGGCCATGCCTACGGCAAGAGTTACCGCACTTGCAAGAGTTGTGTCGGGACGGATTTCTGCCGCTTCGGCGTGGGCGACAGCACAACCCTCGCGATTCGGATTGAGAATCATTTGAAAGGCATTGACTCTCCGGGAAAACTGAAGATGGCGACGGCGGGATGTCCGCGCAATTGTTCGGAAGCGATGGTGAAGGACGTAGGCGCGGTGGCGGTAGAGGGCGGCAAGTGGGAGATTTATATCGGCGGAGCGGCGGGAGCGCATGTGCGGAAGGGCGACATTCTTTGCGTGGTTGACAGTCATGATGAGGTGCTGAAGTATGTTTCCCGATTTGTTCAGTATTATCGTGAAAATGCAAAGTACCTGGAGCGGACGTACGGATTTGTGGAGCGCCTGGGAATTGAGAAGATCCGTTCGGTTATAGTGGACGACAGCGAGGGAATCACCGCGCAACTGGAGGAGAACCTGCTCCGCAGCATTGCGGCTTATCGTGATCCGTGGCGCGAAGCGTATGCGCCCAAAACCACCAATCAATTTGCTTCCACGCTGCCGGTGATTCAATGATGAGCACTGATCTGGAATTGACCGTGGCGCCGATTGAGGCGATTCCTCCCGGCGAGGGCCGGACCTTTGAGATCGCGGGGGAGCGCCTGGCGGTTTTTCATACGCGCGCCGGCGAGGTCTTTGCCACGCAAGCGGAGTGCCCGCACAAAGGCGGTCCGTTGGCGGATGGGCTGGTCGGCGGCACGACGCTGATTTGTCCTTTGCATACCTGGAAGTTCGACTTAAGAACAGGCGGAGCTTTGCTCGGTTCCTGCGGAATCAAGACTTATCCGGCCCGGCTGGATGGAGAGAAGCGCGTTCTGGTGACTCTTACTGTTTCCCAACCAGCCAGTCTGGCGAGTTAAAATATACTTCCGAATTACACTTTGATGAGACAACTACCGGCGATCCTTCTAGCGGGAGCACTCTGTTTTCTTTGGCAAGAAAATCTATATGCGCGAGACAAGTCCAAAAAGCAACAGCCACCACCAACTGTTGCGAAGCCCGCGCCGTTTCAGGTCTTTGAAGCCACTATTCCCGAGATGCGGACGGCCTTGGCACAGGGGCGTGTTACTTCGCATGAGTTGGTGATGCAATATCTGGCCCGGATCGGCATGTATGAGGACAAGCTGCATGCCGTCATGACGGTGAACCCCCACGCGTTGGCGGAAGCAGATGAGCGAGACCAGGAGCGAGCGCAGGGCCGGGCGCACGGTCCGCTGCACGGGATTCCTATTGCCCTGAAAGACAACATTCTGACGCACGACATTGTTACGACGGGCGGAGCTTTGGCCTTCGACGGATACCAGCCGCCGTATGACGCAACGCTCGTGAAGAACTTGCGGGAGGCCGGGGCAATTATCATCGCTAAGACCACACTGACGGAACTGGCGAACTGGGTGGCGGGCGCGCCCATGCCGATGCCCGCTAACTACAATGCCGTTCGCGAGTTTGCTTACAATCCTTATGATCCGCGCCGCGACCCCCGTGAAGCTACTGATGATGGGCGTCCGGTGCTGCAAACGGGCGGATCGAGTTCCGGCGGCGGCACGGCGGCTAGTTTCTGGGCGGCTAACGTTGGAAGTGAAACATCGGGGTCCATTTTAAGTCCGTCGAATCAGAACATGCTGGTTGGCATCAAGCCGACAGTGGGGCGCATCAGCCGCTACGGCGTAATTCCGATCACCGCCGATCAGGATACGGCGGGGCCGATGGCGCGAACGGTAACGGACGCCGCCATTATGCTGGGCGCGCTCGAAAGCCAGACGCCGGACCCGAATGACCCGGCTACCAAGACCTGCGCGCCTCCGTCCGGACGAGATTACACGCCCTTTCTCAAAACCGATAGCTTAAAAGGCGCTCGCATCGGTATTCCGCGTGCGTTCTTCTATGACCGGATGAACCCGCCGGGATCGCCGGAGCACCTCCCGGG
>CAXUBB010000399.1:0-5160 GCA_964249105.1 uncultured Bryobacteraceae bacterium
TCCCCGCATCGATCCAGGAGCCGCCAGAGCGAGCGTCACGCCTTCCACGTCTCCCGCGCCGACTTCCACATTCTGGTGACCACCGCTGCGAACGTTTCCTGATAAAACAAAGTAATTCAGAGTGTAGGAACCGGGGGCCACGCCGGCAATGTCAAAGGTGCCGTCCGGCTTCATATTGGACCGGCCGCCCATAAAAGCAAAAACCTGTTCATCACGCGGACTGACGCTGATGGTGGCGTTTTCCGGGGAGCCTTCCGGCAGATTGCCCACCACCTTGCCGCGTATGTGATACGTTTGCGCGGATTGCATGCGAATATCAAGCCCGGCCATATCCTGGCCCGCTTTCACTTCAATGGGCGTCGCGCCGGCAAACGCAGTGACGCCGGGATAGTACGTGCGCACCGGGCGGATGTCAGGCTTGCCGGGAGCAGGGTTGGGCTCCTGGCCTCCCATGCGTCCCATCGGATACTGCTGCACGGAAAGATAGTATTTGCCGGGCGATAGATTCGCAACCCGGTACTCGCCCAAATCGTTGATCGGACCGCCGCCTCGCGGCATATAGCGCAGCTTGCCGCGCATCCAGGTTTGCCTGATTACCTGAACCATGCCGCCCGCCACCGGGTCGCCGTCCATATCCGTTACCTTGCCGGTGATCACGGCTTGCGGAAAGAGACTGACAGTAACGTCCGCCATCTGCTGACCGGGACTCAGGCACAGTACCGTGCCCGATTGCTCGGGCTTCTTCGCGCCGTAATTGGCGCGGAGAAAGCCGGACTTCTCGCCGGACAAGCTGTAATTGCCGGGCTCAATTCCTTCGATGCGGAATGTTCCGTCCGCTTCGGACGAAGCCGAGTAGCCGCCCCGGTTGGCCGGGCCGTTCGTACCACCGGCGTTGCCGCCGTTCCGGGTTGTGAGGCTTACATTGACTTTCTTCACCGGCTCGCCCGTTAGAGCATTCACAACATGACCCGTGAGAACACACCGTTTCTCAGGCGGAGTGTTGCTTGTGGGAGGCGTGAGTTGTCCGCCTTGCGCCATGACAGATACCGCAAAACACAAGCAAACAGGAAGGCTTTTAAGCGACTGGTACAACATCAAATACCTCCGACACAGTTATAGTCTATTTAGACGAGAGGGCGGGGTATTTCGGTTGCCTGCGAGGAACCGGCTATTTTCCGGAAGTAAGCAACACCGTCGCGCTCCTCGGCAAATTCCACGCGGTCGCCGACGCAAACGCGATCATTGATTTCCTTGCCCAGGATCCGCACCGTCAACCGTCCCCCTTGTTGGAGATCAATAATGGCAAGCTGATAAGGCGCGTCCGCCGCATATTGCGCGGGAGCGGCATGAACAACAGTTTCGGTGTAAACCACGCCCTGCGAATGGGAATTCAATTCTTGTCCGTTATTCATGTTAAGACGCGCCTAAAATCGTGACGACGCACGTTGCGCCCGATCCGCCCAGGTTCTGCGCCAAGCCGATACGATGACGCCCCACTTGCCGCTCGCCCGCGTCGCCGCGCAGTTGCATCACCACATCACAAATCTGGCCGACCCCCGTAGCGCCTACCGGGTGCCCTTTCGATTTTAAGCCGCCGCTGGTATTAATGGGTATCTGTCCGCCAATCGCCGTGCATCCGGCTGCGGCAAATGGGCCACCCTCGCCCTTTTTCGCAAAGCCGAGGTCCTCGCTTGCCACAATCTCCGCAATCGTAAAGCAATCATGCACTTCCGCCACATCAATCTCTTGCGGACCGATACCAGCCATCTCATAAGCCTGCTTGCCGGCCGATTTAACGGAGGGGAACTCTGTAATATCGGCCTTGTTATCGAGCGCAACATGATCAGCGGTTTGCGCCGCTCCCAGAACACGGATAAAGCGGCTGTTGTAGCGGCTGGCCTTGTGAAGCGGAACAAGCACAACGGCGGCAGCGCCATCGCTGATCAGGGAGCAATCGTAAACCGTCAAGGGTTCAGCAATCGGCTTGCCGTTAAGCGCCTGCTCGATCGTAATCACCTTGCGCATATGGGCCAGCGGATTCTTCGCGCCGTTCGCATGATTTTTGACAGCCACGGCGGCTAGTTGTTCGCGGGTAGTGCCATATTGCTGCATGTGGCGGCGGGCAATCATGGCAAACAGCGCGGGAAAGGTAGCGCCTGCCCGACCTTCTCCCGACATATCGCCCGCGCCCGCCAGGATCTCGGTCACGCGGGGAGTGGGTTGCGAAGTCATTTTCTCCACGCCTGCCACTACCACCGCATCGTAAAGACCGGCGGCGACGGCCTGCCATCCATGAAAAAAAGCGCTGCCGCTCGAAGCGCAGGCATTCTCAATCCTGGTGCAGGGAATGCTTCCAAAACCGGCTGCTGTTCCGATGTAGGGAGCTAAATGGTTCTGCCCGGTAAAGGAAGGCCCCGCAAAGTTACCAAGGTAAAAAGATTCAACGGCGGAGGCGGACATTCCGGCATCTGTTAAGGCGTGGTGAATCGCTTCCGTTGCTAGCGAACGAAGATCACGGTCGGGAAAAGCGCCAAAAGCAGTCTTGCCGATCCCGATGGCAGCGACGAGTCTCATATACACTTAAGATAACTTCCATGTTCCGGTGGTCCTGCACGTTTTTGGACGCTTCTCGTCTTACAAGAAGAGGGGAATGCAACAGGCGCAGCGCAATTGGCGGGAACAAAAGGTTTTCTGCGGTTCTGAAATATCGGAGGAGCCGGTGAAAAAACCCTTGCGTCCCGCTTCCGAAGTCCCGCTGCATGGCGAATCCGATCTGCAAACGCAGTTCATCCAGCAGAACCTGCGCCGGATTTTTCTGCTGATTTACCGGATTGTCGGAAATGTCGATGACGCCCAGGACTTGACGCAGGAAACATTTATTAAGGCTTTACAGCGGCAGGGTCAATTGAAAGATCTCGATAAGGCCGCCAGTTGGCTGTCGCGGATCGCCTCCAACACAGCCATTGATTTTCTGCGCAAGAACAAGAAATTTGCCTTCTCCGATGTGAACGAATTAATAGAATCCCGCCGCTCAACGCTCGATAGTCCCGAGCAAACGTTACTGAGAGGCGAACGCAAGCTGCAACTGGACGGAGGCTTGGCGGAACTGACGGTCCGCGAACGGACGGCGCTGCTGCTGCGTGATGTGGAAGAGATGCCGGCCGAGCAGGTAGCGGCCCAAATGAACTGCTCCATGGCCACGGTCCGATCCCATATCGCGAATGCGCGTATTAAGTTCAAACGCTACCTGGATGGGAGAAAAAACTGGTGAACTCTCCTCCGTACACAAGCCGTCAGCATTTTCCCGCCGGATTAGCCGCCCTGTATACGGGAGGTGATTTGCCATGGACGGTGCGCCTGAAAATGAAAGGGCATCTCCGCCGTTGTGAAGAATGCGCGCGGCAGGTCGAACTGTTCCGCGCTGCCACCGCCGAATTGCGAAGAGAAGCGGAAGCCAATACCCTCACCGGATTTGAAGCTATTGCCGACTGGTCGCGGCTGGAACGTGAAATGATCGGCAACATCGCCGTCGGTGTGGCTGCGGCCCGCTGCGTTGATAAAGTAAAACGCAAAGGCCCGCTCTGGTTGCGCGCTTCCTTCGCGCTGGGCCTGGGGGTTTTGTTTGCGGCGGGATGGGTGACGCACATTCCAGCCGAAGATACCGGTCGCCTTTGGGCCTCCTTGCGGCACTGGGCCGGAATGGAGACGGCAGCTTCCATGGATGTCGTGGTGCGGTCTTCGCCGGATAGCGTGGCCGTCCGGTCGCAGGGAACAACTTTGAAGTTGATACATCCGCGATCCGCTGTCGCTTCCATTTCCGGCAACTCCGCCGTTGAAGCGCGTTACATCGACGAACAAACAGGACAGGTCACCATCACAGGCGTTTATGGCCAGTAAAAAAGCGCGGGGTACCGCGCTGCTGCTTTGTTTCGCGCTGAAACTGCCGGCGCAAAACGAGGGAGGCCGTTGGCTCGACGTTGATTTTCCGCGTGACTCGCCGGTGCTGCCGGTAGCGTTCAGCCTGGGACCAACTACCGTGCGTCCTCGCGGCGCTTCCATGGCGCTCGATCTGCACGCTTCCCTGACGCTGCGAAACACGGGAACAAAGACCATTTCAGGATTAACGCTCCGGGTGGAAGCGCAGGACCTGGCTCCCGCCGCGAAAGGCTCGGTCACTGTGCCTTCCATGCAGGTGCGGCCCGGTGAAGTTTTTCCAGTGCGCATCGATTTGGAGTTGCAGCGCCCGTTCAGTTTAGGTAAGAACGAAGGCGCGATCGTGCAGGTGTCCCTCGATTGCGCTCTCTTTGCGGATCTTTCCCATTACGGGCCGGATCAACTCCATTCCCGGCGCGCCTTGATGGTCTATGAACTCCAGGCCCGGCGGGACCGGCGCTATATGGCGGATCTGGTGCGGGCGGGCCTGTGGACCCGCATCCGGGAAGAACTCAACTTTGGTTTGCAGGATGCGCGGCCTCCGCAACTCGGCTTTGAACTCCTGCGCGATGCCGGAATCGGAACGCGCCGGGAGTTTGCGTTAACGGTGAACACCATGGCTTTCCCCAGCTCCCCGGTGCGAGCCATGAGCGGCGCGGCGCAGGTGGCTGGAAATGAAGTGAGAGCGCCCCATATCGAAGTGAAAAATATATCGCAGAGACCCGTGCGCGGCATCGATATGGGTTGGATTGTGCGGGACGAGCGCGGACACGACTACGTAGCCGGTTCCATGCCGACATCGCTCAAGGTCGATGGAGTGGAAACCGGCGCAATCACCGGAGGAGAAACGCTACGCTTTTCACAAGGCGCTGGTCAGCCTTTCTCCATTGGAGCGCTGTTGGCTTTTGTCAACGACGTGGAATTTACTGACGGCAAGCTCTGGATACCGAGCCGGAGCGATATTGAGGAAGTAACCAATGATCCCATTCTCCGGCGCGTTTTGTTGGACTCGCCCGAGCAGCAGCGTTTAGCGGAAATCTACCGCAAGAAGGGGAGTAACGGCTTGGCGAACGAACTACAGCGAACCAATCCTTAGCGGTTTCGTAAAACGGTTGCGATTTCCCCTATAAACCCGATACACTGAAAAGGTTCGGGGCGTGGCTCAGCCTGGCTAGAGCGCCTGGTTCGGGACCAGGAGGCCGGAGGTTCGAATCCTCTCGCCCCGAC
>CAXUBB010000400.1:0-2522 GCA_964249105.1 uncultured Bryobacteraceae bacterium
GGTGATAGGGTGAGACGGCACGACGGTTTCGAATTTTCCGTCGTTCCCACTCCCAAAGGAAATAAACTTTTCCGAGTCGGATTGCAGGGCCATTTTCAGGTTGACATCCGCTATCGGCTCGTTTGTTTGGTCATCGAGCAGCAAGCCTTGGAGAACGGCTCCGGGGCTGCCGAGATTAACTTTGACAGTAATCACTTCATCTGGCCTCACCACGGTGATCTCAGGGATGATCAAGCCCGCCCCGAATAGAGCCGCTTGTGTATCGCCGTAATGTTCTGATTTTTTTGATGCGTAGACCATATAGAATCCGGGTTCGATGCCGGTCTTGTAGAAGTAGCCTTTTGCGTCAGCTTTGATGTAGCTCATAACAGTACCTATCGGCAGATACGGATTGGCTACCTCGACCATTGCTTCACCAAGGGGCGCGCCTTTACCGTTGACCACGTAACCGCGTATGGTGGCAGCGCGGACGTAGAGCGAAGGCCAGAGCCACAACAACAGCAGCGGCAAAGATTTGTTGTTCATTTCGCTCTTCCTATTCTTTTGGTTCACTCAGGCAATATGGCTTCCTTTTCGAAACTTGTTACCTCATCGTTTACAGATGGACACCTTTTCGCTAACCAGTGTTCCCGGGATGGCGAGAAAAGTGTCCAGGCTACACCAATAAGGAAAAGTCCGGAACAGTTCAGGTTATTTCGCCTGACCGTGCAAATCAGGAATTGTGTTGCCTGTCACAGATCTCATGGATGTTCGATGCTTTTCATTCGGATCGTTAGCGTTTTTTGCTCGTCAGGGTTAAGGGACAGTGTTGTAGTGAAAGGTTGATACCCTTCTTTGGTTGCCGAGATCGTGACGGGTTGAGAGGGCATAAGCCTTTCGAATTTTCCGTCGCTCTTACTCCCAAACAGTATGTACTTTTCCGAGTCGTCCTGCAGAATCAGCTTCAGATTAACATCAGGAATAGGCTCGTCCGTTTGCTCATCGAGCAGGACACCTTTGAGAATCGCTCCGGGGCGGCCAAGATCGACTTTGACAGTAATTACTTCGTCGGACTTAGCCACTGTTACTTCAGGCACGTTCAATCTAGCAGCAAATAAAGCGAATCGTGCATCGCCGTAATGTTCTGCTTCTTTCGATCCATATACCATGTAGAATCCGGGTTCGATGCCGTCTTTGGAAAAGTAGCCATTGGCGTCAGCTTTGATAAAATTACGAAGTCCAGCTAATGGTTGGTACGGATTAGCTATTTCGACTCTAGCTTCCCCTACAGGATCACCTTTACCGTTGACAACGTAGCCGCGAATTGTAGCGGCACGGGCGCAGAGCGGTGACAAAAGGCAAAACAGGAACAAAGGTAAGTATTTGGTGAGATTCATTGTGTTCCTTAGATTTCCTTAATTTACTTAGGCATTATTGTTCCTGTTGCAAAGCGTGTCGTGTTGCCACCCACAGATATGGAACCCCTTTGAGCAATGATTGTTCCCGGACTGGCTAAAAGGATGTCAACACCACCTTGGCAAAAATGCCAACTTTGCGAGGTCCATGTGTACCCACAACTAGTAGGTGCCGAACTAGTGGCACAACCGGGCGAAATTCCATCAATAAAGCCAACGCTACCAGCGGCCGTGGCAGTACATGTTTCTGAAGTCATACCCTTTGAACCATTACAGGTAGAAGTTCCGTCTGACGGGTTTTTAGAGGTGAACTTTTCAAAAATAGAAATGGGACCATTAAATGCATTTTTGCTTGCGGTATCCACCTCATATGAAATTGTTCTTATTGATGCGGAAGTACCAGCAGGACACCCTTGCGGTCCAGTTGAATCGTCTACAACTTTCAAGTGGTCAGGCGGAACAACTTTGTTTGTGCCGCTTACAAAAGCTGAACAATAGGGAAGATTCTGAAAAATAGTTAAATTTCCTCCGGCTGTTCCGGGCTGCTGGCCGTAGAACTGCGCAGATGTCTGACTACTTGAGCCAGAAATAGGAGCGATGCCGGTGTTTCCTGAGTTCCACGAATACGTGTAACCCTGGCCAGTTCCGCCACCCGATGTTCCAAAGCAATTTTGCTGGTTTTGTGCCACGCACATCTGCCCTGACCCCGGCCCAAGCACACCCAGAGATTGCCATGAAAACTCGGCATAGTTGGGAGACATCGAGGCGGAACAAAGGTTAAACCAATATCCGCAACTGAAGTTTCGCGCGAGGTTTCCGCTGGCGTTGGTTTGCAGAAGGCGTCCGATCCCTTCGCCCCTATTCACGGTAAACCAAGTGACTGTACCTTCTTTCGCTTCTCGCGGAAGCTTGACTTTTTCTCTGCTGTCGTCCTCAATTTGATCCTGAATCAATTCGTTGATGCTGAGGGAAATCGTTTCATGCGCCGGCGTGAGATATGACTTGTGCCATTTCACGCCGTCCGCGTTCAGGTTGACGTTGTAGTAAACCGGTTTTTCCGTGTGATTGAAGAAGAGCAGCGTGGAAGTGATGTCGTCCGTCGCCTGCCAGGGATGGCCGCCGCCGGTG
>CAXUBB010000400.1:2532-5158 GCA_964249105.1 uncultured Bryobacteraceae bacterium
GTGTTGGTTTGTTTTCGATCTTTAGGTTCGAGATCCACCAACCGCAATCCTGCATCGCTGGTGGAAACTACGCGGGCCAGCACATCGCCCGGTTTGCTATTCGAAGAAACGATGAACGACGTATTCATGCTGCCGTTGGGCGATACCTTCGGCACTGGAATCTCCACGGTGGTTTGCGGTGGAAGCGTAACGGTCTTGACCGGATTCAGTTGGCTGTTGCTGCCGGTGGTTTGCGCCACCTGAAGCGTGACGGTGGCCGTGGCGGAGCCGAAATTGGCAACGCTGACTTTGGGCGTGAAGTGCGATGACGCCAGCAGATCGATCTTGCCGACCGGCACACCGGTAAACACGGTGTCGGCGGAGGGCCGCGTCGCCGGATCAGTGAAGGTACTGCCCACCAGCACACGATTGGTTCGCGCCAGCGCGTAGGCCGCGATATCTTCCGGCATGCCGTCGCTGAGGATTGAAACGCCGGTGCTGCCGCCAAAGGTTTCGCCGAAGTCCAGGTCCATTTTCGAAGCTGCAAGAGCTTTTTTCGTGAAAGGCAGGACCAGTTGAAGATGGCCGGGCGGGATTTCGAGCGATTGCGATTGCACACCGTTTCTTTCGGAAATCGATTGCACCGTCACATGACGGAGCACCGTGGACAGATTCTTAATCGCAATCAGCGGTTCGGAGCTTCCGGCAGGCGTTAGGCCGCGTAGTTCGCTGGACTGCGCGGAAGAAACCATCGCGAACTCTTCTTCAGCCGCGACCTCAAATTCTCCGATATTGTTGGTGAAGGATAACTGCGCGGCGATTCCCATTGAGTTGCCGCTAGTTTCGGTGACCGAAACGGAACCGATCGCGCCGGTTAAACCGGCGCTGAGCAGAACGTCACTGAGTTTCAGAACCTGCTGGCTACGCGGCGCGAATACCAGATGCTTTTTGGCGAGCAACGCGCCATCAGCATTGAAAAGTTCGAAATCGGCTTCATCGGTGACATCCAAAGCATTCACCATTGTGACAAGACTGTGAAGATGGGCATTCTCCACAAACAAGGGCGCCACAATCGGCATCATCATGTTGGGCATGGTGCCCGGGGGGGACTCCCCACCATTTGTCAACTAATTTTCTCTTCGTAAGCCGGTAGCGACTCGACGGCCCCTTCGTGATCCGCAGTGTCCCGGGTCAAGCCGCTCGTAAGTTTTGGTCATATAGGGAGTGGTGGCGCAGCATTGACATCAGTACGGCTAACCAACGGTCAGCCAAACCTCGCAAAGCTCGTCCGTGGGAATGACCTTTGGCTCGCATGGCGGCGTATCGGTTCTTGCTCGTGGAGTCGCACACCACGCTCACCCGCGCCCAGTGATACAAGGCGTTGCGGAGTCGTTCGTTGCAGCCCTTCCGCATGAAGATAACGATTTTCTTTCCGCTTTGCCGCGTAATCGGTGCGGTTCCGGCATAACAGCGCAGTGCCTGATAATCTCGTTCCGCGATGGCTTGTGAAGCTTCGCTGAGCAGCGTGGCGGCGATTTTTCTTCCCACTCCGGGCAAGGACCGAAGGATGGCGGCGTCACGATGCTCGCTGGTTTCGCCCTCCGCCTCTGCGGCGGCGAGTTCCTCCAACAACAATTCAATTCTCTGGGCCAGATCCGTGCGCTGCTGCCGTAACAGCCGCAGGCGAGGAAGCAACAACAACGCATGTTCGCTAGCCGCTTCCGCCGTTCCGACGGCTAAGGTCAACGGCGGAGCCGACAAAACGGTTTTGACTTGCTGAGCGTCCAGGCGACGGATTCTATGACGGCGCAAAATGCCATCAATTTTCGACTCAGAAAGCCGGGCGGCTTTCGCCGGCAGAGGAGCACTCTCGAGCAGATCCCAGAGCCACGGCTCGTCAACAGCGGGAGAACAACACAGGAGTTGCGGGAAGTAGCGGTGTAACTGCTCCCGCAACTGATTGTTCACGCGGTTCTGTTCTTGCGCCAAGTCGTCTTCTAAGCGCGACAATTCACGCAAACGGATGAGGGCGGGTTCATCGATCCGCACACGATGAAAACAGGGCAGAGCCGTGCGCAGCGAATCAGCCAGCACCCAAGCGTCGCGCCGGTCGTCCTTGGCCCCGGCAGGCGAGTAACGGTCGCGAAACCGATCCAGTTGTTTGGGGTTGATCGAGAAAACCGCGAAGTTGTTTTCCGCCAGCGTTTCGACGATGGCTCCGCGCGGGACCTCGATGGCAACGGCGATCGAAGCCGACTCCATCCCGGTCTTATTCCGCAGCCATTCGATCAGCTCCGCCAAGCTGCTGCCGCTGTGTTCGATCCAGCGTTGATCGATGAGGGCGCCCTCGCGGTCCAGAATGCAGACACGGTGCTTTTCGCAACCCCAGTCGATTCCGACAAAGGTTTGAAATGAGTTTGGCAATGTGCCTCCTTTGGCTCGACCAGCCGTGTTAAACATCGTCCCCTGTACGGGCGCTCACTAGTTGGCGCAGACTCCCCACGGGATGTTCGGCACGGACCGCCACGCCAAGGCGCAGGTCCCCCCCAGGCGCTCTGGTGGCGCAGGGGGCGATGGGCACTCCTGGCGGGCCGTCGAGTCACTACCGGCTTACTATATCCAGTAGCTATTTAGAAAGGTACAGGGG
>CAXUBB010000401.1:0-5153 GCA_964249105.1 uncultured Bryobacteraceae bacterium
GTCTTCGGCAAGCGTAGCGGTTACTTCAACGCGGTTGCAAGTCGATAAAACCAGCGCTTCCTTTGCGCCGCGAGCTTGCATATCGAGCAAAGCCGCCGAAATTTCCTCTTGCCGCAAGGCGAGCTTTTCCCGCACCTGCACCGGCGCAGTGCGATGGTTAATGCCCGCGAGCGCCAGTTTCATTGCAGCCAGAGACTCCTAATTCCTAGATGCGTCGCCCACGTAATAATGGAGCAGCCCAGTACACTGACAGCCAGCCAGGCGATCCTGCGCCCACGCCAGCCGGCGGTGATGCGCAGGAAGATCATCGCCAGATAGAAGATCCACGTAAACAGAAAAAAGGCGATCTTCGGGTTGAAGATCCAGGCGGTGCCGTTTTCAATATAGGCCCAAACCACGCCGGTGACGGTTCCAATCGTGATGAATACGAAGCCGGCATTCATTGCCTGCGTAATAATACGGTCGAGCGTGGCGAGAGGGGGTAGACGATTGAAAGTGGGATTGAGCTTCTTGCTTTTAAGCTGGCGCTCCTGCAACAAATAGTAAATTGACGCCACCGCCGCCATAATGAGAGCGGCATAACCGATCAGCACCGTTGTGATGTGCACCAGCAGCCAGGCGTTGCGGATCTGGGGACTACTCCAGGCCGCTACCGGGAATTCCGTGCTTCCGATCAAGGTCATGAAGAAGACCACCGGAAAAAGGCACACTCCGAAAATTGCGACCCGATAGTAACTGTATAAGAGCAGAAAGATGGCCGCAATCAGAAAAGCGCAGAGTGAACTGGTTTCGTAGAAATTATTGATGGGCAAATGCCCGGTTTCGAGACGCAGCTCGACCAGCGAGACAAGGTGCAAAACAACTCCAGCGCCAAAGGCGACCAGAGCGGGGGTAAACAACCTCGTGCTCTTCCAAAAGAGATAAATGAGGGCGTACAGTAGGCCGCACGAATAGAGCGCGGCAGCAGTCCGCAGCCAAATGACGGACATATCAGGAACTAATTCCAGTATAGGTCCAATACTACGTGCGGGTTAACATCGTGAGATTACTTTACAACCCAGCCTAAAGCAAAGACTTGCTGCGCGAGCTGTCCGCGAAGGTTGATCTGGCGAAATCTCCGGTTTTGATGACCTTGTTGTCAGGGTCATTCGTCAGTTAAAAATAGCCTTCAATTCTAGGAGCGGGCGGAGGCAACCATAGATACTGCACGATTCCCACCACAATAAGAACGCACTCGGCAGCAAGGGTCAGAGACTGAACCCTCCATCCTACTTTCAGCTGATTTCCTCGTTGCTCTGAAAGGTATTCTCAACCTGGAGAGGAGCGATGCCGGATACCGGCGGAGCCCCTTCAAACGGCACAGCCCCGTGTACCTCCAACTGGTCATCGGCTTCTGTCGTGGATTTAGGATCTGGATCTTCCTTTCTGATTTGCTCGACAGGAGCAATGAAGTTGTAGCTCTGACGGGGAATGGTTCTGATGTAACGCGGAGATTCGGGATTGTCCAGCAGCGTGGATCGAATCTGCCGAATGCAACAATTAACGCCCAGGTCGTAATCCATAGTAACGTCGTCGCCCCAGACGGCCTGCTGGATCTGCTCTCTTCTCACGATCTCGCCGGGATTGCTGACGAGCAAAAGGAGCAAGCGAGCGAGCTGCGGCTGTAATTTGAGCAACTCTGTATTTTCCATGCTGATCAGTTTTTGTATTAAAAAACGAGAAAGCCGGTCGTAGCTTCAGGAGTAAATTATGGGATTACTTTTAGCATTCGCGCCATTTATTGTGTTCGTTATTGTCGAAAGACTCGCCGGACCGAGAATGGGTTTAACAGCCGCCACACTGGTTTCCGGCGGGTTGCTGCTACGGGACCGGCAGAGTCGCAACAGAGCCGTGAAGGTGCTGGAGATAGGCACCTTCCTTCTTTTCGGCGGACTGGCGGCTTACGCAATGGCAAGCGGAGCGGCATGGTCTGTCGTCGGCGTGCGTCCGCGCGTGGATGCAGGACTCCTGCTGATGGTGTTGGTCTCCATCGCCATTCGCAGACCTTTTACGTTGTCATACGCGCGCGAAGAAACGCCACAGGAAATGTGGAGCAATCCCGCATTTATCAGGACGAATTACATCATTACCGCGGTTTGGGCGTTGGCCTTCGCGGTCATGGTCAGCGCGGACTTGGTCATGCTCTACCTGCCGAATCTGCCGCTGAAAATAGGAATTGGCGCGACTATTTTGGCGATCGCGGGAGCGATCCGCTTTACGTCCTGGTATACCGATCATATGCGCGACAATTTAATCGATTGCACCCAAAAATATGAGAGGTGTTTATTACCTATGAAAAGACTTAATCCCTGGCTGATTGTTAGCACAGCGGCTCTGGCCGCATTTCTCGCCGGACGGTGGAGCAGTTTCAACACCAGCGTAAGAGCAGATTCCGGCGCAGCTCCGCAGATTGAAATCCGTCCTGTCGGAGGAGACAGCAGCCTGACCGTGTACTACCCCAATCTCAATAAATTGTTTGTCTATCAGAGTCCTTTTGTGGGCTTACCGAAGTGGAACTGCTCCTATTCGATTCAACTGAGTGAACCCGGTGGGCAAATCGAACGTAAGCCGTGCAGCAATCCAGGCCAGTTGTTTTGATGAGAGCAACCCGTGTTCGGTGACAGTTCGAAGCGGACATTGATCATTCCAATTTTGTCCAACCGCACAAGGCTGTTTCAGATCATATAAGAGAAGAGTGGTGGTGCTTAGACACCATCAGGATACGCTCTTATTGGATAGGAGATAAACAAAATTTCATGAGCGGCTTTTTAGAAGGTAAACGCGCCCTTGTCACGGGCGCTTCAAAGGGAATCGGGTTGGCGGTGGCGCAAGCTTTGGCGCTTAACGGCGCTGATATCGCTATTTGCGGTCGAAATAAAGCTGATCTTGAGAAAGGTCTCGATAAGCTGCGAGGGAAAAGTAAAGTAGTAGGCCGTATTGCGGATGTGAGTAAAAGCGGGGATGTCGCCAAGCTTTTTAAGTCCGTGGACGCGGAGTTGGGCGGTTTGGACATTCTCGTGAACAATGCCGGAATCGGCATTTTCCGGGCTGCCGGTGAGTTGACGGTCGAGGAGTGGGACCAGGTGATCGGGACGAACTTGTCGGGCGCATTCTACTGCACGCGTGAGGCTTTAAGCCGTTTCGCGCAAGGCCGCGGCGGGCGCATCATTAATATCAGTAGTTTGGCCGGGAAAAACCCATTTGCGGGCGGGAGCGCTTACAACGCTTCGAAGTTTGGAATGAACGCGCTGAGCGAAGTGACAATGTTGGACCATCGTTATGACAACGTTGGGGTGAGCTACATCATGCCCGGTAGCGTGGCGACGGAGTTTTCAGGCCAGGAAAGCAAGAGCAAGGCTGATTGGAAAGTTGCGCCGGAAGATATTGCCCAAATCGTGCTTGATATCTTGCGCATGCCGGAAAGAACATTAATTAGCCGAATTGAGGTGAGACCTTCGCGTCCGCAGAAGAACTAATGGGAAAACCCCATATGGTTCTTTGGCACACCAGTTGCTTTAACTTAATCGAAAACCAGCATAGAGTTTGGGGTTGGGTTTCGCACTGTTCCAGTAGTGAACGGAATCTGGCGGCGGAATAGAAAGAAGGATCAAACAGATATGAGCCGGTTACGGAAGGTTCTCGATCCAAGCAGAACGGGTAAAGAGGCGGAAGGTCTCGAAAAGACCCTGTTGAAGCTCGTGGTCGGTCAGGACGAAGCGGTCGAGCAGATTGTCAATATTTATCAGATGCACGTCACCGGCTTGTGCGCGCCGGGACGCCCCGTTGGTAACTTCTTGTTCTTGGGACCAACAGGCTCGGGCAAGACTCGCACCGTGGAGGCCACGGCGGAGGCGCTGGTCGGCAATCCTCGCGCTGTCATTAAAATCGATTGCGCTGAATTTCAGCACAGCCACGAGATTGCCAAGCTGATTGGTTCGCCTCCGGGTTACCTGGGACACCGGGAAACTCATCCGCTGCTGAGTCAAGAGGTGATCAATCAACACCATACAGACACAGTGAAGATCAGCTTCATTCTGTTTGATGAGATTGAAAAAGCGAGCGACGCCCTCTGGAACCTGCTGCTCGGCATTCTGGACAAGGCGACCCTAACTCTGGGCGACAACCGGAAGGTTGACTTTTCAAAGGCCATGATTTTCATGACCAGCAATTTGGGCGCTTCCGAAATGAGTTCTCTGGTCGCTCCCAAATTGGGTTTCGGAAAGGGAATGGTTGGTTCAGAAGAGGGTACATCTCAGGAAAATCTTTCAAAGAAGATGTCCCGCACCGGAATCGAAGCGGCCCGGCGGAAGTTTACGCCGGAGTTCATGAACCGCATCGATAAAGTGGTCGTATTCAAACCGCTGGGCGAATCCGAACTGAGGCGCATTCTTGATCTGGAATTGGGCCAAGTGCAGCAACGCATTATGCTTTCGCCCTCTGAAAAATCATTTGTGTTCACGGTTTCGGATGCGGGCAAGCAGTTTCTGCTTACCGAAGGCACGGACATCAAATACGGCGCCCGGCATCTCAAGCGCGCGATTGAACGGCTCCTGGTGCATCCGCTTTCGAATCTGATGGCGACGAGCCAGGTGAATACCGGTGATTGGGTGCAGGCTGATTTTGATCCGGAACGCCGCTGCCTGGTCTTTACCAAGGAAGCGGAAGCGCTGGAAGTTCACACGATGGCGAACATGATCGGTGAAAATTTCAAAATGCCGGCCTTGGTAGCCGCGGCTTCTGTTGCGGCTGACGCGCTCAAGACGGCTTCGGCGGGAAAATCTTCTAAAAAGTAGCGTTTCAGGCCCTGGGCACGTCTCTAGAAACGGGGAGTGCGCCTTGGTTAAAATACTTGGAACCTGTTTTCTCTTTGCGCTGGCGACACAAAACTCGCCAGCGCAGGGCTTTGTGCAAATCAGCAGTATTCGCGTGCATCCGCAAAAGCTGACGTGCGTAGGGGCAGCCGGAATCGGACGTGTCCGCTTGCAGATTTATGTCGCGGGTTTAGATAAAGCCGTGAAACAATCAACGGCAACCGTGGAATTGGCGCTTTATGAAACGCACCCGGCGGAAAGCAAGCTCAGCATCCGGGATGCGAGCCAGGAGATTTCATTAGC
>CAXUBB010000402.1:0-5137 GCA_964249105.1 uncultured Bryobacteraceae bacterium
CTGCCATTGAAGCGGCGCAAAGACAAGGGCTGCCGGTTGAAGGCCCCTTCGCGCCGGATACTGTCTTTTACATGGCTGTACAGAAAAAGAAATTTGACGCCATCGTCTGCATGTATCACGACCAGGGCCATATTCCTTTGAAACTTCTCGACTTCGAAGGCGGCGTGAACGTAGCGCTTGGTCTTCCGATTGTCCGCACCTCCGTCGATCACGGGACAGCTTTTGATATCGCCGGAAAAGGCGTGGCCTCGCCGGCAAGTTTGCTGCGTGCTATCGAACTGGCTCTGCGGTTGACCAATCAATGAGGTCCACGGAGACCAAATTAATGGACGAATTCACAACTGGAATGACAAGACGCGCTTTTGCGGCCGGCATGACGGCAGCGGCTTCCCTAGGGAAGGAGTGGTCTGCTGAAGCGCCTCCTCGACCCTATTGGTACGACCGCATACGACGGCTCGGGCAGATCAACATCAATGAAAAAGACGCTGCTTCCCTGGATATCGATTACTGGGTCCGTTATTGGAACAGCCTGAACGTTGACGGGCTGATTGTCAGTTGCGCTGGCATCGTCGCGTTTTATCCGACAACGGTTCCTAATCACCATAAGGCGCGGTTCCTGGGCAATCGCGATCTGTATGGAGATTTCTCTCAGGCGACGCGCAAAGCAAATATCCGCGTGATCGCTCGCCTGGACCCCACATACGCTTTTCCGGAACTTTTCGCGGCGCACCCGGACTGGGTGAGCCGCAACCGCGAAGGCCAACCGGTCAGACATCCCGAAGCCAAGGAACTGTACGCCACCTGCATGTTCGGTCATTACTACGACGAGCAGATGACCGCTATCATTCGGGAGCTTAATGAAAAATACGATCCGGATGGTTATTACACCAACGGATGGCCGGGTACCGGCTTGGGAACGATCTGTTACTGCGATCATTGCCGGGACGAGTACCGGCGCCGCTACCATGCTGAACTGCCCCAGGTCCCGAACCGTAAAGATCCGAACTTTCGCGTCTGGACGAATTGGCGGCTGGAGCGCGTGCTTGAAGTATGGAAATTGTGGCAGGTCACGGCGACGGAAGGGCGCGCCGACCGCGTGTACGTGGGCAATCTCGGCGGGAGCATCCGAGCCGAAATCAATGTTAAGCAAATCGCCTCGATTTGCAAGTGGATGAACGCGGATCATCAGGATCGCAGCGGGACCACGCCGATGTGGGACTGCGCGCAACAGGGACGCATTTCCTACAGTGTGATGCGCGGCAGGACGGCTACCAACGTCACCAGCGCTTATAACCTGAGCGATGCGATCTGGCGGCACACAAGCAAAGCGCCCGTTGAAATGCGGATGTGGCTGGCCCAGACGGCAGCAAGCGGAATGGTTCCCTGGGAAACATGGCTGGGAGGCCATCCCAAAGATACGCGTTGGGAGCAGCCCGCGCAGCAGTTTTTTCAGTGGCTGGCCGCCAACGAAAAACACTACTATAACCGGCGCTCTCTTTCCACGGTGGGTCTGGTGTGGCCGCAACGGACGCAGGTGTGGCATCCGGATCTGGCCGGGAATACCGAAGCGCTGCAAGGCTTTTACTACGCTCTGCTGGAAGCGCGCATTCCGTTCGACATCGTGCATGACGAGGACATTTCCGCGGATCGATTGCAACAATACAACGTCATTGCGCTCCCCAATGCCGCGCTGCTTTCCGACGCCGCTTGCCATGCCCTGCGGAGCTACTTCGAAGGAGGCGGTTCTCTGGTGGCAACATCCGAAACGTCGCTGTACAACGAATGGGGCGAGCGCCGGAACAACTTCGCCCTTGCCGGGATTTTCGGAGCTTCCGTGAAAGGGGCTGTTGAAGGTCCCCTGCACAATTCCTACATGCAGGTAGAGCGGCAGCATCCGCTTCTGGATGGGATCGGTAAAACGACAGTTCTTCCAGGCCCCATCTTCCGGGTTCCTATTGAAGATGTTGAAAATCCCATTCTGACGCGCATTCCGCCATATCCCGCATTCCCGCCTGAATTTGTCTATCCTGAGTCGTCAGCAACGAGCGGGCCGAGCCTAGTCTTGCGAGACGGGAAAGCGCGGGCGGTGTATTTCCCGGACGATGTGGATCGGACGTTCTGGCGGAGTTGGAATCGCGATCTCGGGCGTTTGCTGTCGAACGCTGTCCGTTGGGCCGGACGAGATTCGCATAGTGCCGTGGTCCAGGGGCCGGGCCTGCTGGATGTCTTTTACTGGGAGACCGAACCGGGGCTGGCGCTGCATCTGGTGAACTACACTACGCCGGCGCTGATGAAAGGTCCAGCGCGGGAAATCTCCACGGTCGGGAAACAGCAGGTTCGTTTGCGCTTGCCGAACGGCTTCCGAGCGGGAGCCGCGTCGCTGTTGAGCAGCGGACAGGAACTCCCGATGCAGGCGGGTGGTTCCGATATAGCCATCACCATTCCTCAGGTGGGCGAGTACGAAGTTCTCGCTCTTACCCGGGCACCTTAGGGCAGCATGAGCGGTTGCGTAAAATCTGTTTGGCGGCATGGGAAGCGAGGTAAATAGCTCTTGTTCGACAGCACACGGCGAGAATTTCTGGGATCAGCGGCCAGTTCTTTGTTGACCGCTTCGGCTTTGGGTGCTCCTGCTTCCAAGCCAAAGAAGATGATCGGTATTCAGATAGGCGCGGTTTCCTTTGTTGATGAAGGCGTAGAGCCAGTCCTAGATATATTGCAAAGTAAAGGCAACGTAAACACGTTGTTTATTGCTGCCTTCACCTATGGACGCGGCATCGCCGGGCGTCAGGTTCCGAATCAGCCATTGCCCGATCATGGCAAGCAAGAGTACGACACCGCCCACTTTCATGGCGGCAGCTATGCGGCTGTTCACCCTCAGTACTACACAAATACGTCTCTCAAGAACTTCCGGGCTCCGGATCTCGGCTCGTACGACGTGTTTCAAAGTGTCCTCCCTGCCTCGCGGAAGAGAGGCATGGGGAACATCGCCTGGTTCGAGGACGTTTTCCGCTCAGATGTACCCGGCGTGAAAGAGTTGGAGGAGAAAGATCTCCACGGTCGGAACGCGGCGACGCTCTGCTTCAACAATCCCGGCTACCACAATTTTCTTCTTGATCTGGTTGAGGATTACGCAAAATCCTGGGATCTTGACGGCATTATGTGGGGATCGGAGCGGCAAGGGGCGTTTGCCAATGCCCTCGGGTCCTCCGCCGGGGGCAGGAGCAAAGATCCGGGAACGGTCACCTGCTTCTGCCAGTACTGCCAAAAGAAGGGCAAGGAACGCGGCATTGATTTTAGTCGCGTACAGGAAGGCTTCCTGGAACTCGAAAAGTTTGTTCGCGCCGCCCGAGATCGAAAAAAGCCGGTGGACGGTTATTACGTCACGTTGTGGCGACTCATGCTTCGTTATCCCGAACTGCTCGCATGGGAGAACCTGTGGCATGACAGTTTACGCGATACTTACCGAGCGATGCACGCCAAAGTTAAATCGATCAAGCCGGACATGGGTATTGGTTGGCACATCTGGCACACCAATTCCTTTAGCCCGATCTACCGTGCGGAACAAGATCTTCAGCGGCTTGTTCCGGTATCCGATTTTCTCAAAATCGTGATGTATGACAACGTGGCGGGCGAGCGCCTTGCCGGTTACATTGACAGCGTGAGTGAGACTCAGTACGGTGATGTTCCCAAAGAAGAGTTGCTGCAATTCCACTACGATGTTCTCGGCTATAAAAACGAAGGCACGCTGCGGCAGATTCCGAAAACAGGGCTTTCTTCCGACTATGTGTATCGAGAAACAAAGCGCGCGAGAGAAGGTCTGGCAGGAGCCAAGACGCAACTGTGGCCTGGAATCGATTTGGATGTGCCGACGGAAGCCAGTCACAGCAAGTCAAATCCGACCGGGGTCCGTAACGCGGTGTTAGCCGCCTTTAAGGGAGGCGCCGATGGGGTAATTCTCTCGCGTAAATACTCGGAAATGAAGCTGGCGAACCTTGCCAGCGCGGGAGATGCCGTCAAAGAACTCGGCTTGGCTTGAGTTTTTGAATCGAACGTGGGGAGTGTCAAAACAATCAGTAAATTCGAATGCGGTGATCCGTAAATTGCAAGTAGGATTCACGACGACCATGCTGCATATGGCATGGCAGGCAATTCTCTTTTTGCACGCGACGACATAGCTTCACCGGCTTATGATCCGTCGCGTGACAGCCGAGGCACGCTTCCGAGTAGGCGAAACTGGTTCTTGGGCGGGCGTCACCATGAGGATCGTGGCAAGTCAGGCACGAGAGGGCCTTGCCGGCGCGAAAGCAGCGGCTTACCAAAAGCCCAATCGGAGCGAATCGCACGGTGACAGGATCTTCCAGTTCCGGCTCTTCTCCCATTCCAGGCAGGGGAAGCCGGTGACACCCGCCGCACATCTCGATTTGGGCGCGCGCCGGAAAACGTCCGGGATTGACTACTTCCCTTCGCGCCTCGTCTTTTGATGTGCCGCGTTCCGCTGCTTGTATGTGAGCGCTACCCGGTCCGTGACAGCGCTCGCATTGAACACCGGGTTGCATCCCGGCCAGGCTAAACTCACTCCCTGAGCGCTGCACGCCGGTGGCGTGGCAATTAAAACAGTTTGAGATAGTACGCTTATCCTGCAAAACGCCTAACTCCGCAATGGGCGTCGAGACTTTTGGCGCGTGCCCAAACGTCGGCGCTAACTCGCCAATGCGGGAGTAATAAGAAAAACGATGCTCAATGAACTGTTCGCCCAAACGTCCGACGGGGGTGCTGCCTTGCGCGCCCGCTCCAAAAGCCCACTCCAAAATCACAGCCTGCGGAACGCCTTCCTCACGAACGAGGATCTTGCCCGCGCTTGGCTCGTACCGCAAACGGCCATCCGGCGAGCGCTCAGCTTTCAGAAGGGCAGCGCCAAGAATGCTGCCTGCTATTGGCTGGAGGGAATGAGCATGATGGGAGGCCGATTGTTTCGCAAATTCGGACGGATGGCACCGTGCGCAAGCCTGAGATCCGACGTACTCGGCGGCCCAACCTGGTAAAGCAATCCATACGAACAGGGCCGCGAGGGGCAGCGCACGCAAGCGCCGTTTACTCCTTTGCTCCGTGCGTGACATCGACACCATTGTCTTTGGCG
>CAXUBB010000403.1:0-4307 GCA_964249105.1 uncultured Bryobacteraceae bacterium
CCGAGTGGGACAGCGCTCACTTAAAAAACGTTCCTCTTGGAAGCAGTTTTGTGGATCTCAGTTATCAGCGGCAAGGAGGAATGCTTCTTGTGCAGGCAAAGGCCAGAGGGGCGGAAGGATTTTGCTTACGAAGCTCGACGGGACGCGACACTCCTTGCAAGTCCACGGCTGACAGCCAGACTTTACGCTTGCCTTTGCCGCCGGTGGAGTTGTCCGTTCCCACCGCTACGCCGGAGCAGGGCGCCAGGACAGAACAGCTTAAGATTGTCAGTACCGAGTCAGGAGCACAGCAGGCCACAATGGTTTTTGAGGGCCTGGGCAGCACGAGTTTTGATCTTCCGATTCGGCTGAACCGGCCACGCGTGTCCGCGCGAGGCGCTGAGATCAGCGGCGGCAAACTGCGCCTGCGGTTTCCCGAGGGGAACGGCTATCAGAGCAAGACAATAACGTTTACTTGGTGATTAGGAAATAATGCGAAAAAGTTGGAACGCGGTTTGCGCCGGGGTAATTCTGGCGCTGGCTGTGGGCGGGCAGGTGCCATCGCCGACAGCGCATACAAACTCCATTCTTGCGTATGTGAAAGAGACTTGGACGACGCTGACGCGGTCGAATAAGGATTTAGCGAAGGCGGCGGTGGACCCGAAATTCAAGCCGGACCCGGATGGGCGCTGGCCGGTTTATATTCCGCAAAGCGATGATCCGCAATTGATTGAAGAGGCGTTACGACGAGAGATGCCAGCGTCGGGGTTCAAAACCATTCACCTGGTTCCGCTGCCGAAAGATCTGGACGCGCTGAAGACGCAGGGTTTGTTGTATTTGCCGCATCCGTATGTTGTGCCGGGCGGCCGATTCAACGAGATGTACGGGTGGGACAGCTATTTCATTCAAGTAGGATTGGATCGCGATAACGAGAACCGGATGGCCAAAAACATGGCCGACAACTTTCTTTACGAGGTCCAGAACTATGGGCGGGTCTTAAATGCCAACCGCACTTATTACCTGACAAGATCGCAGCCGCCGTTTCTCGCGCAGATGGTTCTGATTGTTTACCGGAAGAGCAAGGATAAGCGGTATTTGGAAGAGGCTTTGCCGCTGGTTCAGAAAAATTACCAGTTATGGGTGTCTGAACCGCATTTGACGCCGGAAAGCGGGTTGTCCCGCTATTTTGATTTAGGCGAAGGGCCAGCGCCGGAAGTTTTGTCCGCCGAACGGGATGCCGACGGCAGGACGCACTATGATCTGGTGAAAACGTATTTCAAAACGCACCAGATTCCGGATTATGATGTTTCGCAATACTACGACCGCGCCACGGATCAGTTAACTCTCCTCTTCTATAAGGGTGACCGCTCGATGCGGGAGTCCGGGTTTGACCCGTCCAATCGCTTTGGCCCGTTCAATATCGACGTTATCCACTATGATCCGGTTTGCCTGAATTCTCTGCTTTATCTGCAGGAGACAGGGATTGCGGAGATGCTTGAAATTCTGGGCCGGGCGGGTGAAGCCAAGATTTGGAAGGCCAAAGCGACCGAGCGCGCCGGACGGGTGAACCGTTTGATGTGGGATGACGGGGATGGCCTCTATTATGACTACGATTTCGTCCATAAACGAGTGCGGAAATACCCGTTCTTAACGACGTTTTATCCGCTTTGGGCGGGGTTTGCCACAAAAGAGCAGGCAGCGCGCATTCAGAAGAACCTTTCCATCTTTGAACGCGTAGGCGGATTGCAGACCAGCGCGCATGTGAGCGGAAACCAGTGGGATTCCCCATTTGGCTGGGCCCCCTTGCAGTGGATTGCGGTGGAAGGACTGCGGCGGTATGGATATAAAGAGGACGCGGAGCGGATCTCGATGAAGTTTCTGTCGCTGGTCGTGCAGGATTTCCGGCAGCACGGCTATATTGTGGAGAAGTACGACGTGGTGCATGGCAACTCCAACGTCAGTTCACAAATCCGCTATGGCTATAGCGCGAACCAAGCGGGGTTCGGCTGGACCAATGCCGCGTTTACGGCGCTGTACGATGGGCTGACGCCGGAAGATCAGCGCAAACTGCTAGGCAACGAAGCAAACTAGGATGGCTTGGCGGCTTCGGCGTGCTCGGCAATGGATTGCTCCTGGACGGCAATCTCGACCTTCTCCTTCTTGATTTCCAGACGGACACGGGCATAAATGTTCATGTAGATATTCGCGATCCAGACCAGGGCAAAACCGCTGATAAGATAGCCGCGCCAGTCTGTAAAGAGAAGTTTGAAGCGCGTAATGAATAAGAAAATAATAGTGACGTAGTGGCTGAAGCAGTACTCGCAGGTGAAAAGATAAAAAAACTTGCGCTTAATCAGCTTGTCGCAGTTTTTGCTCCGATCCGCGCAAAAATCGCGGGGTTCCCGAAAGACTTCTTCGTGCGTGACCGTCCATGCAATGGAGGCGATCGGCAGACCCAAAATTAAAAGAAATACTAACTGTTGCCCTATGCTCATATACGGTTACCGATATCACCCTTCACATACTTACTTTAGTTTGCCAGGTTATGATTCTGGCTGTAACTAGGAAAATGAATTGATGCCACACGATAAAGAGAGCGGTACCCAACCAGCGGGGCCGTGCGCCTTGGTAGTATTCGGCGCGGCTGGAGATTTGACGAAGAGGCTGGTAATGCCGGCGCTTTACAACTTGACCTGCGCAGAGTTGCTGCCGGAAGAGCTTGCCATTATTGGCTTTGATCTGGCTGATCACAGCGATGAGGATTGGCGCAATAGCCTGGCGGACATGGTGGAGCAATTTGCCAACGCAGGCGACACCAAATTTGACCGGGACGCCTGGAATTTTCTGGCAAGCCGGATGTCCTACATGAAAGGAGATTTGACGAAGCCGGAGTCTTATCAGCAGTTGAAATCAAAGCTGGAAGAGTTGGACAGCAACCAGCATACGGGCGGAAATTACCTGTTTTACCTGGCGATTGCCGACCGTTTCTTTGCCACGGTGGTGGAGCAGCTAGGAGAAAGCAAACTGAGCTGCGAAACACGCGATCATTGGCGGCGCGTCGTGATTGAGAAGCCGTTTGGTCATGATCTCCAGTCAGCCCAGGATCTCAACCGGAAGATTTTAGACGTCGTTGCGGAACGGCAAGTCTATCGTATCGATCATTTCCTGGGCAAGGAAACGGTTCAGAACATCATGATGTTCCGTTTTGCCAATGGATTATTCGAACCGCTGTGGAACAGGGATCGAATTGACCATGTGCAGATTACGGTGGCCGAGACGGTGGGCGTGGAGAAACGCGGAAGATTCTATGAGGATACCGGAGCGCTGCGGGACATGATCCCGAACCATGGTTTTCAACTCATTGCGATGACGGCCATGGAAGCGCCTAATTCATTCGACGCGGACGCTGTTCGTTCAGAGAAGGCCAAGGTGGTGGAGGCGGTTCGCGTGTGCGATAAAGACATCCATTGCAGCGCGGTGCGCGGGCAATATAGCTCCGGGAAGATCGGCGACGAGGAAGTTCCGGGCTACCGGCAGGAGCCGGATGTAGCGCCTGATTCGCCCGTGGAGACGTACGTTGCTTTGAAGCTGATGATTGATAACTGGCGGTGGTCGGGTGTTCCTTTTTATATTCGCACCGGTAAAAGGCTGGCCCGCAGAAAGACTCAGATTGCGATCAAGTTTAAGGAAGCTCCCGGAATTTTGCTGCGTGATACTCAGATCAAAAAACCGATGCCGAACTGGCTGCTTCTGCGTATCCAGCCGGACGAAGGAATTGCGCTTGAGTTTGGAGCGAAAATTCCGGGACCGACGATGAAGCTGGGTGACGTGCGAATGGATTTCAAGTATCGCGACTACTTTGGAACCGCGCCCGCCACCGGCTATGAAACGCTGCTGTACGACGTGATGATCGGCGATCCCACGCTGTTCCAGCGAGCGGACAACATCGAGGCGGGTTGGAGCGTTGTGCAGCCGGTTCTTGACTACTGGGCAAAAAACGGTCCCGGCGATCTGGAGTTCTACGGAGCGGGAAGCCAGGGACCGTCCGGGGCGGATGCATTGCTGGCGCGGGATGGACGAGCATGGCGGCCGATTAATTAGCAGCGCCTGTACATGGAGGCGAAACGCCATGGTTACTTGGTTGTGACTTTACCCATTTATTTGCCGTTTGGCAAGTGGATGGGTTATTTCCGGTAAGGGAAACATCCACTTGCCCCAGGAACAAAAAAGCTTTTTCCCATACACGGTGAGATTAAATCCGCTGGCCCCAAATGAGATGCTGGCCAGAAATCACTTTACCGCAATCCCCACTTTTGGCGCACAATAGC
>CAXUBB010000403.1:4317-5135 GCA_964249105.1 uncultured Bryobacteraceae bacterium
TAGCAGGAGTCATCAACCCATCGCCGTCACACGTACGTTCTCTGGGCCCAGTTTGCCCATTTACGGTGAGCGCGTTTCACGTCAACTTGACAGACGGGCGAAGATCCCAGTGGGAAAGCCGACTTGCTCAGGAGCCTGGACACGACAACCCGAGCTGGACTCCCGCTAGGTCGGCCTTGCCTCTGAGAATCGTTCCTGGAGGAGTTGGTTCGCCCGCTTGTCCAGCGGCTTGCCGTGTCCAAACACAGCCCGTGCAAACGGGTACTCCGCAACTCGCAGAATCGACTGACGCGCCAAAGCCCGGTCTTCGTTCAGAATGCTGTATCCCAGGCCCATGACGTTCGAACAGAGATCACCCGCGATCAACACCCCCTCCTGCCGCAACAGCAGCGCCACATGTCCGGCGCAGTGTCCCGGCGAGTGGATCACTTCCACATCGGGAGCCATCGGCAGCCTTTCACCGTCTTCGAGCGTCCGGTCAACAGAAAACGGTTGGTAGGTTGTGCCTCCCGGTCTGATGAAGAGAAGGTAAATAAGTTTTGGAATGAGTCCGGGCGTAACGGTAGTTCCGGGGTGTTCCGCCTGGCCTGTGCGGATCAGGTCAAGATCAGCGGAATGGGCATATGAGCGCGCACCCGTGCGTTTCAGCACTTCAGCCGCGCTGCCGGCATGGTCGATGTGGCCATGCGTGAGAACCAGATGCCGGATGTTCTTCGCGTCATGCCCTGCCTCCTGCACGGCCTGGAAGAGAGCATCCGCTTTGTCCGGCCATCCGGCGTCGATCAGGACCAGTCCATCTTCCGACTCCAGCAAGTACG
>CAXUBB010000404.1:0-5119 GCA_964249105.1 uncultured Bryobacteraceae bacterium
CCATGAAGCTGCAAAAGACGATCAGCATGGACGCCGATATCACCACGCCCATGGTGACTGTTATCACCAACGATACGCGGGCATCCCGTTAGGAAACCCGTTCGAGGTGCAAAGCGCCTCGCGGAACAGCTATTCCCATAGGCATTTTTCCGCTTTCGCGGCTAAAAATCCGGTGACGTTGGCCACGGCGAAACTGATCCCTTGCAAATTATATTGAGGAGGAACTCCAGGAATGTCTCGGGGATAACCGGCGGCGGTGTAGCGCATGCGTCCCTCCCGCTGCTGTTCAAAGTAACGATCACGCGGGCAGCTATTGTCTAAGGACACTCCTGTGACGCCTTCCAGTGATCCTGGCAAAGCGGGACGGCCATTCATCTCATACGCGCTGACGATGATGCTGCCGAGCTGTCGCGCCCGCGCAATTCTTTCCTCGAAAGCAGGAATGTGGTCGGCGTTGGTCGTGCCGAGCGAAAGATTAATGAATTCCATTCTTTCATGAAGGCACCAGTCAAGCGCACGCAAAACAACCTGCGCGGAGGTGACCAGTTCCCGATGGAAGACTTTGACGGCATAGATTTCGGCAACCGGCGCTTTCTCGCGTATCGCGCCGGCCACAGCGGTGCCGTGGCCTAGGAAATCCGTATACTCTTCCTTCACGCCTTCCGGTGTAATGGACACACCCCCGGCAATGGGCTTCACATGAGGGTGGGCGGGGTTCACGCCGCTATCGATGACCGCTACACGGATTGTCTTGAGCATTGGCCGGGCTCTCAGCCGGATGTCGCTTTCAGCGAAAGCGCATCACGGAAGTGACGTGACAAAGCAGAGTTCGCTGTCAGAATGTGATGAGGGTCGCCACTCTCCGCTATGCGGCCTTTCTCGAGCACGATCACTTGATCGGCTATTTCAACGAGCGCGGGACGGTGCGTGACGATCACAATCGTGCAAGTCGAGGAGAGTTTTCGCAAAGTTTCACCCAAGTCAAATTCCGAATGCGGGTCCAAAGCCGCGCTCGGCTCATCGAGTATAAGCACGGAGGGCTTGCGCAAGAGAGCGCGCGCAATCGCCAAGCGTTGCCGCTGGCCGGCCGAAAGGGTCAACCCGCGCTCACCCAGCACTGTTTCGTACCCATGGGGCAGCGAATGAATAAACTCGTGAATACCGGCTGCGTGAGCCGCCGTTTGGCAATCGTGAGGAGAGGCGTGCGGCGAGGCGAATAACAGATTCTCGCGAATGGTCGAGTGGAAAAAGAAAGGCAGTTGTTCAACGATACTCACGGCGGAGCGCAAAGCGGACAGTTTCAGTTGTTTCAGATCATAGCCGTCGATTAGGATCGTACCCGACGAGGGATCGTAGAATCTCATCAACAGATCAGCGATCGTCGATTTTCCCGCGCCGCTCGCGCCGACCAGCACGCAAGTGGAGCGGGCGGGAAGGCTGAAAGAAATGTCGTGCAGGACTTCATCACGCCCGCTATACCGGAATGAGACATGCTGAAAGTCAATCGCACCGCGATTGAGCGCCGGGGATTGCGTGGTCGGACTTTCAAGGACTTCTTCCCGCTGATCCAGCAGTTCGAAAACTCGCGAAAGTGACACGGAGCCCATGATCAAAGCGGAATAAGATCCCATCAGGTTTTGAACCGGAGAAAGAAGGCGTCCGTGATAGGCCATAAATGCCATGAGGCTCCCGATGGTGATCACGTTCCGAATCACCAAAGTCCCGCCATACAGAAACAAAATGGCCACGGACAGCGTGATGACGGCGCCCGGAAGGGATCCGGTGAGAAACGACGTGATCTGCATGGAGAGGAGATGATCGACAAAACGGCCGTTGTGCCGCCGGAACTCCTCGTTCTTTCGCCCCTGCGCGTTGCAGCCGACCAGGAGACGCATTCCCAGAATGGATTCAATGAGAAAGCTTCCGATCTCTGCGCTGCACTCCCGCAAGGTTTGCACCTGCGCGCGCAGACGTCCTTGATATCGCTGCATCGCCCAGATTCCGGCTGGAATGGTGGCCAAGCTAACGACAGAAAGATTCTTGTTGAGGTAAAACATCATGGCGGCATTGCCAATCAGAAACAGTAAGTTGGCCGGTAGTGAGAGCAAGGTGTCGGAGCTGAGCTTTTGCAATTCGCCGATGTCATTGTTGACGCGGGAAACAATATCTCCCGTCTTTGTGTTTGCGAAGAATTGCGGCGACAAGCTTTGCAACTTACGAAAAGCCGCCAATCGCATGTCAAAGAGAATGGCGGCTGACAGGCTGGTATACAAGTAAGTGGTCAACATACCGAAGCCAAACGACAGCGCGGCGCACACGCCCATCCACATGGCAAACAGTTCAAGACTACGGAAGCTATGCCGCGCCAAAGCGTCATCAATGAGCAGTTTTGTTAAATATGGCTGCGCTAGCGTGACGGCGGTGGAAATCAAATTCAGCCCGAACAGAGGCAGAAAACGCGTCCAGTAAGGCTGGAGAAATCGAAGCGCGCGCCGGTACTCCTTAACCGGAATGGCAGGCCGAAGCGGTGCGTTGCGACCAGGGTCATGGCTTGTCATTTTGAATCCAAACATTCTCACCGTGGGCGCTGGAGACGGATCACTGAAACTAGTCAGGAGATTCGGACGGACGCAATGAGTTCGAAAGCGCTTCTGCCATCAGCGACGACAGAGTCGTTGAGAATTGTATGACGGAAGCTTGAAGCGAGAATACCCTGCCCAGGGAACGATGTCAAGCGTGGGCTGGGATTCAAAACCGGCCCTCAAACGAAAATGATGGTCGAGGCGACTGGATTCGAACCAGCGACCCCCTGATCCCAAATCAGGTGCGCTACCAAGCTGCGCTACGCCTCGACAAAAATTGGTGGCTGCGGCAGGCATCGAACCTGCGAACCTCCGGCTTTTCAGACCGGCGCTCTACCAAACTGAGCTACACAGCCAAGCGATCCCTAATCTTTGTAAGGATCGAACTCGTGCGGACCAGCCATCGCGACGCCGACCGGAGTGAGCGTATGCAGGATCTCGATGGTACCTTCGTGATGGCTCAACACTTCCGGCAGGCGCTTGTAGGACTGTGGCGACTCGTCAAGTCCACCGCCGCGCAGCGTCACGCTCTTCTGGCGGAGCCACTCGTTCATCTCCTCGGGTTTGATGGTCCGCTTTGCCTCATTGCGGCCCATGGTGCGACCGGCGCCGTGGACCGTCGAGTACAGTGCGGTCTTCGATCTATCGGAATCAACGCCCTCGATAATCACCGCGTTCTCACCCATCGATCCGCCGATGAATCCACGCTGGCCCGGAAACGCCGGAGTCGCGCCCTTGCGAATCACCATGTACTCGACGCCTTCGTGCGTTTCCGCCCAGGCGTAGTTGTGGTGATTGTGGATCTCTTCCAGGATTTTGGCCCCGAGCAGTTGCGCCACTCGGTCACATGCCCAGGTGCGGCCAGCGTACGCATACTCACCCGCGAGTTGCATGCCCTTTAAATAGTCGTACCCGATTTGGGAGTTCAGCGGTAGAACGAGCGGCGCTACGTCCATACCGTCCTTTCCGCCGCCGAGCTTCAGAAAGTATGTGGCGATGCCGTGTCCGAATCCGCGTGAACCGAAATGCACGCCGATCCATACACGATCTTTTTCATCGGTGAAGAGATCGACGTAATGGTTACCCGAACCGATCGTGCCAAGCTGCTGCCGCGCTTTCTCCTTGAGCGGTTTCGCGTACGACTCCTTCCATACCGGCGAATCGAATAGCGGCGAGTCCACCGTCTCATTGTTCTTCCGGCCTACACCGAACGAGAGAGTGCCCCAGACGTCGTCCATAATACGTTCGATCTTGGCGCGAAGCTCCGCGCCCGGCATATCGGTCAGCACGGCCTTGTTGCCGCAGCCAATATCGAACCCAACGCCACTCGGGCTGACCGCCTCGCGGTACGCCACAACGCCGCCGATGGGCACCGCATAACCTTTATGGTTATCGGCGCAGAGTACACCCTTCGTTGCATGCTCGTTCTCCAGTGTGCGCTGCATTTGCGCCAGTGTTGCGCCGTCCGGATATCCGAACACCGTGATTTGACCATCGTTGATCTGATACATTGTTCTCTCTCTATCTTGGGGTGGCCGGAGGGAGTTGAACCCTCATAGACGGTTCCACAGACCGCCGCCTCAGCCATTCGGCCACGGCCACATCTGCACTCAAATTTTGGAGCGGATGGAAGGACTCGAACCTTCGGCCTCAACCTTGGCAAGTTTGCATTCTCGCCGCTGAACTACATCCGCCTGGATGGGATGGCTGGATTCGAACCAGCGCATGGGAGATTCAAAGCCTCCTGCCTTGCCAGCTTGGCGACATCCCATTGGCTAACTCGGAATAAAAATCTCCGTAAAAATGAAAAACCCCTGAACCTTTCGGATCAGGGGCTCTGGAAACCTTCGACTTATCGTCTGATCAGCTTCGTGTCACCCCCAACCCACACACGGGCGTACCCTGCGCAAACAGTTGATTACTGTTGGCTGGCACTGCGAACCGGGTTGTGAGTTGATGCAACATTTCGCCGTCTCTATTAACCTACCCCGAAATCCACGACTTCCGCAACAGTTTAATTCAATGTCCATGACCTAGTACTCACTCACGTTCGTTTTTGCTGCTTTTTCTTTCCCATGGAGGAGGGCGCAGGGATCGAATCCGCGTATGCCGGGATCTCCAACATTTTCCGCATGGGTTCGTCGGGTTACAACCGACTGCCGTCGCCGCTGGGCCACGCCTGCATACTGGTGCGCCGAGTGGGATTCGAACCCACAGACCGTTGGCTCTCGACCAACGAGGTATGCCACAGTTCCCGTCACCGACGCACTTCAAACTGTCAAAGATTTGGAGGTCCAGGTGGGAGTCGAACCCACTTCGGCGGTTTTGCAGACCGCCACCTCACCAGTCGGACTCTGGACCTTGGTGCGCGAGGTCGGATTCGAACCGCCACGCGACTCGCTTTGAGAGAGTCAGGTATGCCTGGTTCCCGTCACTCGCGCACAAAAAACAAAAGGCCCGCTGTTTCCAGCGGACCTCGCGAACTCTCGAAAATGTATTTGGGCGCTATGTACCCACATCATCTCCAGTAAGCAAGG
>CAXUBB010000405.1:0-3504 GCA_964249105.1 uncultured Bryobacteraceae bacterium
TCTTATCGCTTTTGCGAATGATGTCCGGATACGCGTTACCGCCCCGGAGGTTCGTAAAGCTGCCGACGTTGCTCAATATCTTGCGGAACTGGTCGGGCCGCTCCCAGGCGACGGTAAAGGCGGCAATCGCGCCCGAACTCGATCCGCCGATGCCGTGGCGCTCGGGATCTTTTGAGATGTTGTAGTCTTTATAAAGCACGGGAAGCAGTTCATCGACAATGACGCGGGTGTATCTGTCGTCCAGAGTGTTGTACTCGGTTGGGCGATTGGTGTCGCGATCTCCCCAATTGCTGAGAGTCGGTTCGGGCTGATCGGGGCGGCGGCCCGGATTGATGAAGACGCCGATCATCACCGGAATCTCGCGGCGAAAGATCAGGTTGTCCATGACGAACTGGGCGCGTACGTCGCCGTCGGGATTCATGAAAGCCTGCCCATCGTTGTAGATCATCAAACTGGCCGGGACTGCCGGGTCATACTGCGCGGGCACGTAAATCCAGTAAGTATGCTGCGTGCCGGGATAGGCTTGGCTGGGCAGCGTGAAGGGTCCGCGGATCTCGCCTTGGGGAACGCCTGCCTGTGGAATCGCATCGGGAGCCAAGTGGTAATAGAGACCAGGGTCCGTCGTGCCGGTCAAGGTTTGCTGGAGCCATTCCACGACTTTGGTCTTATAGGTCTGCTGATCTGTATGTTGCTCCCATTGCCCCATGCCATGGCGGGCGCCTGGAACCGTATAAAGTTCGCACTGATTGCCTGCCGTTTTCAGAGCCTCGCAAAAACGGGGAGATTGCTCATAGGGAACCTGCTCGTCGGCTGTCCCATGCAGCAGGAGAAAAGGGGGAAGATCTTTATGGATCAGGTAGCGGGGGGAGAGCGTACGCAGTTTCTCCCCGGCATCGGCTTCGCTCACCTCGAAGAATGAGTGCATCGGTTCCGGAATGGGTTTTCCTTTGTACTGAAGCGTCATGTCCGCCGGTCCATAAAAAGAAACGACTGCGGCCACCGGCGTCTCTTTCGGCGCGGTCATGGCGACGTAATCAACAAGATAAGCACCTGCCGACTCGCCCAGTAGGGCAATCCGCTTGGAATCCACTTTGTACTGAGCGGCATGCTGATGCACCCACGCCAGCGCGCTCAGAACATCCTCGATTTGATCCTTGACATGTGCAGCGGGCGCGAGGCGGTAATCGATGGTAAACCAAGCGAAATTGCCCTGCGTCAGGGGCTGAAATATCGGGGGAACATACGTTACCTTGTTCCCTCTAGCGAACCCGCCGCCATGGACGATAATCACGGTGGGGAAAGGACCGGGACCATCGGGAACCGACGCATCCAGGAGCAGGGGTCCGCTAGGCCTTTTCGCATATTCAATGTTGTTTGTCACCGTCGCTGCTGATGACAGTATGGCCAGGAGCAGCAGGCCGGGCATGAGATAACGCATCGTTGCGTATTCTATCGAATGCAGACTGCACCGAGATTTCCCGAACACCAGTGTCCGCCTACACGTCTTCCCTTTTTGAAGATTATGGCCACCGCTGTTCAAAGAATGCCGGCAGTAACGGCGGATCGACTTGTCTTTATCGATAACATTCGATGGACGTTAATTGTTCTGGTGATTTGCCATCATGCGGCGGTCACCTACAGTCACGTGGGCGGTTGGTACTACATTGACGGTCCCAAACCTCCTCTGGGAACGACTCTCCTGTTTGCGACCTTTGAGACTTTCAATCAGGCGTATTTCATGGGCTTCTTATTTCTGATCGCCGGGTATTTCGTTCCCCGCGCCTTTGATGTTAAGGGCTACGCCCGGTTTCTCCGTAACCGCGCTGTACGCCTCGGTATTCCATCGCTGCTTTTCATGCTCATCATCCATCCTTTTACGGTGTGTTGGCTGTTACGTGATTTTCATGATCGTTCGATCCCGCCTCTGACCCGCGCGTATGGACCGTTTCTGATGAGCGGTGAATTTCTCCGCGCCTCCGGCCCGATGTGGTTTGCCGTGGCGCTGCTCGTTTTCTGCTTTATCTATGCGGTAGTGCGGCGGATTGGCCCACAAATGCCGGAAACGGAAAAGCTCGCCAGGATCCCCGCGCTTCCTGGTCACTGGCATGTGATCGGTCTGATCGTGCTGATGGGGGTGTGCAGTTATTTAGTCAGAATCGTTCAGCCGATCGGCACGAGTATTCTCAATATGCAGCTTTGCTACTTCTCTCAATACGTTCTGCTATTCGGCGTGGGTATACTGGCCTATCGCGGCAATTGGCTGCTGCGAATTCCCTATACGTTCGGGATTTTTTGGATAAAGCTCGCGTTAACGGCGGGCGTGATGAGCTGGTTTGCCTTTATAGCCACATCGGGAGTCTTACAGGGAGATACGCAAAGTCTTTTAGGTGGAATGCATTGGCAGAGCGCCGCACTTTGCCTTTGGGAGGCGTTCTTTTGCCTGGGCGTTTCGCTTGGCTTGATTGTTCTCTTTCGGGACCGGTTGAATAAACAAGGGCGGTTTTCCCAGTGGATGTCTCGCAACAGCTTTACGGCCTACCTCTTCCATACGCCGCTGCTGGTCGCCGTGACGCTAGCCCTGAGGCACCTCGCCGCGCCGCCTCTGATTAAATTCACCGTGGCCAGAGTCTTGGCGATCCCAATTACCTTTCTCCTCAGCGGTTTCCTGCTTCGCAAAATACCGATACTTCGTCGTGTGCTGTAAGACTTATTCCAACTGGATGATTCCTTACCGGCTACGCGCGTTTTGTGAAATGCGAAAGCGCGACAATACCGCTAACCATAACAGCGCTGGAGCAAGCAACAGAGCAAAAGAAGGCTCGGGAACAAGCGTGAGCTTCCCGTTCGGGTTCACCGGGCCGCCCCCTGCGTTCAAGATGGCGTATGAAAACTGGCCGCTACCGGCAATGCTCGAGCCGCCCAGACCTCCGCCAGCCACGCCGGTGAGCGAAATATCGAGGCTGAAAGGCGTATTGTAAGAGAACGCAAAGCCGATCGGAACGGTGACGGAACAGTTGAAGGGGCCTCCCGTTGCTGGAACGTTACCGCAAACTCGGGTGCTATCAAGAACGGCGCCGTTCAGCGACACATTCAAGGTGGCATTCGCGCTGGCTTGCGGATCATTCGCGCCGTTAATGGAACTTACGAAATCAAGAGCCAGGAATCCCGCTCCGGAGCCGCCGGTCACGACCAAAGCGTTGACAAAGGAAGCAGTACCGGTTGAAACATTGGATGGTTGAGCGCTGCTGTTGAATGCCAGAGTGCTCAACGACGGTGAGCTGACATCGAATGAGCTATCAGCGGAAGCTGAACTGGTCAGACACGAGGCGCTGGCGACCGCATTGGAAAGACCGCTGTTCATTTGGGATGTATCGCACCGACCCGAAACGACCGCTGTGCTGATCACCGTGGCCCTTAAAGGAAAAACACTGAGGCCGCCCACCAGCACCCCGCCGAGAGCGTAACGATGCAGACGTTTACTAAAGCAATTTAAGCAAAAACGGT
>CAXUBB010000405.1:3514-5104 GCA_964249105.1 uncultured Bryobacteraceae bacterium
AATAAGCTCAATTGTCCCAAGTGTCAACTGTTTGCCGCTGCATCGGCGGCCCGAATTCCCGAAGCGATGGCGCCTTCGATGGAAGCAATTCCGGTATGATCGCCGCACCAAAACAAACGCTCGGATAATTTGACAAGCTTTTCCGCTGGATTCAGGCCAGGGGGACTTTGTAACGGCAGAGCGTCATCAATGTCGTAAGTCCTCAGATGACGCCATTGCGAAACTTGATTTCCATACCAAGTCGTCAACTGATCGCGAACCAAGTCTTCGAGATCCGGCCTGCTCCGGTAAGCCGGATGAAGAACGCTGACTGAGATGAGCGATTGGCCTTGTGGCGCGTAGCTTCGATGAAGTTCGGTCGGAACGCACAGATTGTTGATCGGACCGGAACCCTCGCCGTTCAGCACCAGCCAAGGCCCTTTTACCGGCGACTGAGCGGCCGAGTAGTAGAGGCACGTTACGGCTGTCGTGCGATGCCGTGGCCACTGTTCGAGCAGGCGGAAAGCCTCGCCTTCATCCGTAGCAATAACAACCTCTTGACCGGTTAATCTTTCTCCGCTGGCCAGAGTCACTCCCGAAGTGTCAAGACTCATGACACGGCTCCCGGTTCGAAGCAAACCAGGCTTCAGGCGACTCGCCATTTGCCGCGGAATGGCCTCCATGCCGGCGGCAGGCAGGGCGGCATGCCCCAATGAAAACATGCGAAACACAAACTCGAACTTACGGCTCGACGTCACCAGATCGGTTTCCAAAAAGATGCCGCCTAGAAACGGACGAAAGAACTCAAAAATGATTCGATCTGAAAAATTGAGTTCTTGTAGGCGGCGGTAAGTTGTGGTTTCCGAATGCGCCAGCACTTGTTGGAGAGATGAGCCGCAAACGCGCTGTCGCAGCCGGAGGATACGTAGCTTATCGGCGCGCGTTGTCACGGGCGCAAGTAGTGTTGACGCAAGCTCCGCCGTTTTCCGCGTGGGATCGGCCAGAGCGTAGAAACAGTCTCGTGATCGCACGAGCGCTCCCGGATGGAAAGATTGGAGCCGCAGGTGTTCGTACCGGAGCACCCGTTGCGTTTGCGGATACGCCGTGAGTAGAACCTGAAATCCGCGATCCAGGCGGAAGCCGCCTTCCACATCCGTATGGACCCGACCCCCTACCCGATCCGAACCTTCCAGCAGCGCAAATGCCACACCTTTCTCCTGTAGCCGGAGCGCGCAAGAAAGTCCAGCGAGACCTGCGCCGATAATAATGACCGGAGAGACAGACATGGGGATCTCATTTACAGTACGGGCGAATCGTCGCCGAGCAGGGCCGCCCGCACAATTTTAATAGGCGGAAAACCCTGGCGCATAAAGTCGTTGTGAAAGGTTTGGAGAGAAAAGTTTGCTCCTTGCCGTGCCTTGAGGTCGGCGCGCAGCTTGAGAATTTCCAGCTTGCCCAGCGTGTAATACAAGTACGTTGGATCGGAAGTGCCGCGCTTGGTTTCCACTTCGCCTGTTTCTTTTGACTGGTATCCTTCCTTTTGGAAAAACGCAATCGCGCCATCGGTGGTCATGTCGCCTGTGTGCATTTTGATGCCGATGATAAAGCGCG
>CAXUBB010000406.1:0-5086 GCA_964249105.1 uncultured Bryobacteraceae bacterium
AGACCGAAGACACATACACAGATCTCGACTCAGTGCACCCCGGCCTTGAATGTATAGAGCCTGATAAATAGCCTCGTGCGAGATCCTCATGGTGAGATCATTCGGAAAGTCCACCCGCAACCGATTCGATATCTGTTCCGGGCTCCAGGCACTAGCCCAATGTCTATCTTGACGACGTCCATGGCGCCTTCCGGTCCATTTTCCGCGTGGTCCCGTGCGACGCCCTGACGGCTTGGTTAATGGTCCGGCGAGGCGATCCTGGACATATTGACGCAGGGCGGCATTGGTCACCAGCTTCGCCTCCTTGGGACGCTTGGCCCGGCGACGCGCATGCCAGTGTGCGGTGAGCGCCCGGTACTCAACGTATCCACTGCGTGTGGCGGCGTTACGCCGCAGCTCTCTGGATACCGTGGATGCCGAACGGCCAATCTGCCTGGCAATCTCGCGAACACCCTCGCCTTTGGCCTTCAGTAAAGCGATCTCTTCTCGCTCGGCAAATGTGAGGTAGCGCTGAGTTGTGGCCTTCCTAAGGTCGATATCGGGCATACCACCACCATGCCTGAACCACCGGGCACCTACGGCTGGCGATATCCCAGCCATCTCGGCAGATCTCTCTGTGGAATGTCCTTCAGCGATTGCCTGCCAGAACAACAACCGCTCTCCCGCTAAGCCTGCAGACGGCCTACCTATCGATCCGACTGCCGGTCGAATGCCGCGTCGACAACGGCCATGTTTGGGTGTCCCCATTGCAACTCCTCAAATGAAGGCGTTGCAACGACCGATTGAATCCGCCTTGCACACCTCGGTCGGAGTGATGGATGAGCCTTCCGAGAAGGACCCTTTGGGCTAAAGCCTGCTCTAAGGCCGTGATGGCCAACTGAGCCTGCAAGTGCCGGTCCACCGACCAACCGATGACTCGTCGTGAGTGCGCGTCCAACACCACGGCTAAGTAGGGGTCGCCTCACGAAACGGAATTTAAAGTACGCTAACGCCGGAATGAACCTGACGTACTTCCCCTCAAAGAGGTCTCAAGCAGTGGGATAACGGCAAAGTCTTGGGCGCATCGTCAACCCAACCATAAACTTCGAGGCCAGCGAGAACGCCACCCTGCTCAAACACAAAGATGCCGCTTAAATTGTTATCATCGCCAAAGACAAAATCCGCTAAAATATGAAGTCCGCCTGATGGCTCAGGAAAACCGTCGATTGAAAGATTAATGCTCGCGCAACCGCAGCGGCAACGGTAGGGAGTAACCTTCGCCCTTTCAAGCTGTGGGAGAAAAGCTCGCGCCTCGGGGTTTCCGTGCTCAAGCATCCAACGAATAAGCTGCTCCTCGGCTGAGGTGAGCTGGCGATTCATTTGATCGCCTTCTGTGACAAAGCCCGCCAGAGCGTGTGGCGGCTGACTTCAAGCTCCTCGGCGACCTGGACTTTGGTGTAATCGCCGGAACGCAACAGCGCCCGTGCTTTCTTCAGGTCGGCTTCGTCTAGTGACTTGGGTCTGCCTCCAACTCGTCCGCGCCGACGCGCGGCCTTAAGACCGGCGTTGACCCTCTGACGCAATATGTCGCGCTCAAATTCCGCCAGGGCAGCGAAGATATGGAAGGTCAGCTTGCCGCTCGGCGTCGTGGTGTTGATGTTCTCGGTGAGGGACTGCAACTCGACACCACGCTCGTTGAGCAGAACCGTCGTATTGATAAGCTGGCGAAGGGATCGCGCCAGGCGATCCAGCTTCCAAACAATGACAACATCACCCTTGCGGGCACTGTCGAGGAGTTTCATCAGTTCCGGCCGCTCGGTCTTGGCCCCGGACACTTTTTCCTGATAGACGCGGGAGCACTTGGCGCGTTTGAGCGCATCCATCTGTAGGTGGGTCTCCTGCGCATCGGTCGAGACGCGGGCGTAGCCGATTGTCATGGTGCAAAAACCAAAAGCATGAGCCTATAATGCACCATCTCTTTTGCACCATAGTTCTGCAACTGGTTTTTGTGGTTTTTCTGACATCTTCGGGCTTCGTTGTGGCTGAGGTGCAAAAACAAAGGTTATTGAAACTGCCTCGCGCCGGTCGATCGCTATAGTCTGAGCCATGCCCCGCCGCTCTATTCTTTCCGCCGCCGAACGTGACAGCCTTTTCGCCCTGCCGGATACGCAGGAGGGACTCATCAAGCATTACACGCTGACGGAGTCCGACCTTGCGTTCATCAACCAACACAGGGGCGGCGCGAACCGCCTCGGGGTTGCCGTCCAGCTTTGCTACATGCGTTATCCAGGCGTGGTGCTGGGAGCGGAGGAAGCGCCCTTGCCCCCACTGCTGAAGCTAGCGGCATCGCAACTCAAGGTAGCGGAAGAATGCTGGGCCGACTATGGCCGACGCGCGGAGACACGGCGCGAGCACATGCTGGAATTGCAATCAGTTTTCGGGTTTCGGCCTTTCGCGGCGCGGCACTACCGCGAGGCGGGTCACAGTCTGGACGATCTCGCCGCTCAAACCGACAAGGGGATCGTGCTCGCTACGGCACTGATCCAGAGCCTCCGCCATCAGTCCATCCTTCTGCCAGCCGTCAACGTCATCGAACGGATTTGCGCCGCATCCATCACGCGAGCGACCCGACGCATTTACGGGTTACTGACAGAGTCCCTGACCGACATACATCGAAGCCAACTGGACGACCTGTTGAATCAACGCGAGAACAGCAACTCCAGTACCATGATCTGGCTGCGTCAGTCGCCTGGCGCGCCATCAGCCAGACACATACTAGAACACATTAATCGGCTCAACGCGATGGAAGCGATTCTGCTACCCGATGGCATGGAGCGTCAGATACACCAGAACCGGTTGCTGAAACTCGCTCGGGAAGGCGGACAAATGACGGCCCAACACCTGCGCGACCTGGAAACCACACGGCGGTACGCCACTTTGGTCGCCGTCGTCCTGGACGCGAAGGCCACCGTTATCGATGAAATCGTTGATCTGCATGACCGCATCATCGGCACCATGTTCAACCGAGCCAAACGCAGTCACGAGCAGCACTTCCAGCAATCCGGTAAGGCCATCAATGAGAAGGTGCGACTGTATTGGCGGATCGGTCATGCCTTGCTGGAAGCGAAACAAGCCGGTTCCAATCCGTTTACGGCCATCGAATCCGTCATCCCCTGGGAAGTATTTACCAGGACCGTGGAAGAAGCACAAAAACTCTCTCAGCCGGAAGACTTCGACTACCTGCACAGGATTGGCGACCGCTATGCGCAAATCCGGCGTTATGCCCCCGCTCTCCTGGAAGTTCTGCGCCTGAAAGCCGCACCCGCCGCACAGGACGTTCTCAAAGCCGTGGAAACTCTCAGGGCGTTGAACGCGGACAAGGCGCGTAAGGTGCCCCCGGATGCGCCCACCAGTTTCGTCAAGAAACGGTGGGAAAGTCTGGTCCTCACCGACGAGGGAGTGGATCGGCGGTTCTACGAACTCTGCACGCTGTCGGAGCTGAAAAACGCTCTACGTTCGGGTGATATTTGGGTGCAAGGCTCGCGCCAATTCAAAGACTTTGACGAATACCTGCTGCCAGTCCAAAAGTTTGCTTCGCTCCGGCAAGCCGACGCCTTGTCTTTGGCGGTAATCACGGATTGCGAATCATATCTGCAGGATCGTCTGTTATTCCTGGGACAGCAATTGGAAACGGTGAACCGGCTGGCGAAAGCCGACGCCTTGCCAGAGGCGATCATCACGGAAACCGGCATAAAGATGACGCCTCTGACGAATTCCGTGCCAGAGGCTGCCGGTGCGCTGATGCAGAAAGCCTATGGTTTGTTGCCACACCTCAAAATCACAGAACTGTTGACGGAGGTGGATGAATGGACGGGCTTCACGAGTCGCTTCACCCACATCAAAAGCGGCAAGACGGCCAGCGACAAAACGCTTGTTTTGGCGACGATCCTGGCCGATGCCATCAATCTCGGCTTGACCAAGATGGCGGAGTCCTGTCCGGGCACCACCTACGCCAAGCTGTCCTGGTTGCAGGCTTGGCACATCCTCGATGAAACTTATTCGGCGGCCTTGGCCGACTTGGTCAACGCACAGGGCCAGCATCCTTTCGCCCGGCACTGGGGCGAAGGCACCACGTCGTCGTCAGACGGGCAGCGGTTCACGGCCGGAGGCCACGCCGAAGCGGGCGGCAACGTGAATCCGAAGTATGGCAGCGAACCGGGCGTCCTGTTCTATACGCATGTCTCGGATCAGTACGCCCCGTTCCATACAAAGGTCATCAATGTCGGCGTGCGCGATGCGACCTTTGTGCTCGATGGCCTTCTGTACCATGAATCCGATCTTCGCATCGAGGAGCATTACACTGATACAGCAGGCTTTACGGATCACGTGTTCGCCCTGATGCACTTGCTGGGGTTTCGATTCGCGCCGCGCATCCGCGACTTAGCCGATAAGCGGCTCTTCACCCCAGGCAAACAAACGGATTATCCGGCGCTGGCTGCACTCCTCGGCGGCGTGATCAACGTCAAACAGATCCGTACTCATTGGAATGAAATCCTACGCTTGGCCACATCCATTCGGCAAGGAACGGTCACGGCCTCGCTGATGCTACGAAAGCTCGGCAGCTATCCGAGGCAAAACGGGTTGGCTGTGGCGTTGCGGGAGTTGGGCCGCATCGAGCGCAGTCTGTTCACTCTGGATTGGTTGCAAAACGTCGAGTTGCGCCGACGCGTTCACGCCGGGCTGAATAAGGGGGAGGCCCGTAACGCGCTGGCCAGAGCCGTGTTCTTCAACCGTCTCGGCGAGATGCGCGACCGCAGCTTCGAAAACCAGCGCTATCGCGCCTCCGGTCTCAATCTAGTGACGGCTGCTATCGTGCTGTGGAACACCGTCTATCTGGAACGGGCCACCCAGGCGATTAAAGATCATGGCGAGACGGTGGATGACAATTTATTGCAGCACTTATCGCCGCTTGGGTGGGAGCATATCAACCTGACCGGCGATTACGTCTGGCAAGACCGCAAGGTGGAGAAAGGCAGGTTCAGGCCCCTTCGACCGTTCGTTTGGTCCTAGCGTACTTTAAATTCCGTTTCGTGAGGCGACCCCAAGT
>CAXUBB010000407.1:0-5054 GCA_964249105.1 uncultured Bryobacteraceae bacterium
GTGTGGCAAATGTCCACGAGGAGAAATGGGGACCGTTCGGAAGAAGCTGGTCACTCCAAAGCTTTACGTTGGAGATGACCAGCCCGCGCTATTCGCACTTGGTCGCGGTGCCGCTTGCCTGGAGTGAGCCGACAAAAGGTATCCAGTCGGGCGAGGTGATGCTCGCCCCTTTCCGGACAGAGGGCGTTTTTGACATTGCCAAGAACCGGGAAGCGTTCGAACGTTATAAGCAGCAGTGGCGGGGCAAGCTAAAGGGCAAAATCGTTTTGATTACTGATCTGAGTCAGCCCAAGCCCAGCGAACAGCCTCTTTTCCGGCGCTATACGGATGCGCAATTGGCGGACATAGCGAAATCGCCGGAACCTGTCATCAAACGTAATATTCCGGTTAATCAGATTAAAATTCCGGACAATCCGGAGGATGCCAATAAATACTTCGCCAGCCTGCCCAACTCGGTGGTTGACCAACTGCTGGATCAGTATTTTGCGCTGAGCCATGACGAGGGCCGGTTCTTTCGCGAAGAGGGCGCGCTGGCTGTCATTCGGGGAGACAATCGCGCCCACAATGGGCTGATCTTCGCCGAGCAGGCCGGTTCGGAGAAGAGCAGCGATCCGATGGCGGCGCCCACGTTTATTGTGACGCAGGAACAGTACTCGCGCATGGCCCGGCTCCTGGAAAAAAAGCAACCTGTTTCCCTAAGATTTGAGCTGAAGGCGCAAGCGTCGGATCATGATGTGGACGGATTGAATATCATCGGCGAAATTCCCGGACAGAAAAAGCCGGATGAGGTCGTCATGATCGGCGCTCACTTCGATTCGTGGCACTCCGGCACGGGCGCGACTGATAATGGCGCGGGTTCGGCGGTCATGCTGGAGGTGATGCGGGTTCTGAAAACGCTCGATCTGAAAATGGACCGGACGGTGCGCATTGGGTTATGGAGCGGCGAGGAACAGGGCTTGTTCGGGTCAAAGGCGTATGTGAAACAGCACTTTGCCGATCCGAAAACCATGCAGCTCAAGCCGGAGCACGCCAAGCTGGATGCGTATCTGAACCTGGATAACGGAAGCGGCAGAATTCGGGGCGCGTACCTGGAGGGGAATGATGCCGCACGACCATTATTCGAGCAAATGTTTCAGCCGTTTCGGGATCTCGGCGTCACAACGCTCACGCTGAAGCACACGGGCGGAACGGATCACCTTTCATTCGATGATGTGGGCCTGCCCGGTTTTCAGTTCATTCAAGATCCGCTGGATTACGGGACGGTCACGCATCACTCGGATATGGATACATACAGCCACGCGATACCGGAAGATTTGATGCAGGCGTCGGCGGTGATTGCCGCGCTGGTGTACGACATCGCCAACCGGGAACAGATGTTTCCGCGCAAATCATTGCGGACGGCAGCCGCTGTTGCAAAGTAGTAAGTGTATACCAACGCGCTTGCTCACGAAAAGAGCCCGTATTTACGACAGCATGCCCATAATCCGGTAGACTGGCTGCCCTGGGGCCCGGCAGCCTTCGAGAAAGCGCGAGGGGAGAACAAGCCGATTTTTTTGTCGATCGGGTACTCCACCTGTCACTGGTGTCACGTAATGGCGCATGAGTCTTTTGAAGATGAAGGCATTGCGGAAATTCTGAATCGCGATTTTGTCTCCGTCAAGGTGGACCGCGAGGAGCGCCCGGACGTGGACCGGATCTACATGCTTTTCGTGCAGGCTTCCACCGGAAGCGGCGGCTGGCCCATGTCGGTTTTCCTGACGCCGGATCTGAAACCGTTCTTCGGCGGCACTTATTTCCCGCCCGGAACACGGTACGGACGTCCGGGATTTGGTGATCTCCTTCTGCATCTGGCGCAGGCATGGAAAGGGGAACGATCAAAGATCGAAGAGTCAAGCGTGAGCGTGACGGAGCAGTTGCGCTCACTGGCGCTTTCGGCAAAAACGGCTTTCGAGCCGGATCGTGAACTCTTCAATAAAGGTTTCTGGCAGTTCCGGCGAAGTTTTGACGCGCAATGGGGCGGTTTTGGAAGCGCGCCCAAGTTTCCCAGGCCCGTTGCATTGAATTACCTTCTACGGTATTTCACTGCCGAAAAAAGCGAGGATGCGCTGGAGATGGTTACCAAAACGCTGCGTGCGATGGCGGCCGGCGGCATGCACGATCAGCTCGGCGGCGGCTTTCACCGCTACTCTGTGGATGAACGTTGGTTTGTTCCGCACTTCGAGAAGATGCTCTATGATCAGGCGCAGTTAGCCGTTTCGTATGTCGAAGCGTACCAGATTACGAAAGAGCCGGTCTTCGCCGATACCGCGGGAGACATTTTCACTTACTTGCTGCGGGACATGACGGCTGAGACCGGCGCCTTTTATTCGGCGGAAGATGCTGACAGCGCTGATCCGGAAGACCCGGCGAAACACGGCGAGGGCGCGTTCTATATCTGGCGGCAGAGTGAAATTGAAGAGTTGTTAATACAGAAAACCGCGCTGTTCTGCGCTCATTTCGGCGTGGAACCGGACGGCAATGTGGAGCAAGACCCGCACGGAGAGTTCACGGGCCGCAATATCCTGTTTCAGGCCCAGCCCGTCGAGGACAGGGCAGAGAAGGACATCAGGGAAGCAAAACAGCTTCTATTCGCCCGGCGTGAATCCCGGCCGCGCCCTCATCTCGACAATAAAATTCTGACTTCGTGGAACGGTCTCATGATCTCGGCATTGGCGCAAGCGGCTGCTGTTTTACGCGAACCTTCGTATCTCGAAGCAGCGGAAAAGGCCGCTGCCTTTCTTCTGCAAACGATGTATCACGCGCAGTCCGGACAATTGCTGCGCCGTTTTTGCGAGGGAGAGGCGGCTATTTCAGGGTTTGCCGACGACTATGCATTCTTTGCCCAGGCATTGCTGGATTTGTTTGAGGCAAGCGGCAAGGCGGAGTATCTAAAAATCGCCGCCGATCTGTGCCGGCGCGGATTGAACCAGTTTGAAGATCAGGACGAGGGCGGATTTTTTTCCACGCCTGAAAATGCGCCGAATGTTTTGATGCGGATGAAAGATGATTATGACGGCGCGGAACCATCGGCTAACTCCGTTGCTGCCGATGTGTTGCTTCGGCTCGCTCATCTCACCGGCCATGACGATTTCCGCCGGCGAGCCCAACGCGCCTTGCGTTCGTGTGCGCCTAAACTACAGGCTCAACCCACTATGGCTCCGCAGATGCTGGTGGCGCTGGGCCGATCCTTGGCGCAATCCGAACAGATCGTTATCCGGTGCGCCGAACTGGATGAGGAAACAAGACAGTTGCTCTATGAAAAGCGAGATTCTTTTGCGCCGTATGCGACTGTGCTCGCCTTAACTGATGCCGCAACTGGAAGCTTGCGCGAGATCGCGCCGTTTTTAAGCGGCTTGGAACGCAAAGGAAAACTAACAATTTACGAGTGCCGGAACTTTGCTTGCGAGCTGCCGCAAATCATTCAATAGATCGCTTGGTAAACTGTGGCCGATGGAAAACAAAACTGAATCATCCCGGACAACAGTTCTGCAAAATAAAGAATTTCAATTGGCCGGTCCGGAACTGAAGGCGGGAGATCCGGCTCCTGACTTCAACGTTGTCGATAGCACATTGCAAGGCATCGATCTGACGGAGACCGGCAGCGGCGTACGTATTTTCAGCGTTGTGCCTTCGCTCGATACTCCGGTATGTGACGCGCAAACGAAACGGTTTGAAAACGAAGCAGGTCAGCTAAAGGATATAAAAATTTACACCGTCAGCATGGATCTGCCGTTCGCGCAAAAGCGTTGGTGCGGAAATTTCGGAGTTAATAAAATTACGATGCTGTCGGATCATCGTAGCGGATCGTTCGGCGAGCACTACGGAACGCTGATTCCCGATTTGCGCATCGAGTCCCGGGCGATCTTTGTTGTCGATGGCAAGAACAAATTGACCCATGTTGAATACGTGAAGCAGGTGGGCGACCACCCGAACTATGAGGCCGCCCTTACCGCCGCTAGACAGGCAAATTCGCAGTAAAACTTTTAGCGGCGGCGAAATCCGTAGTAACCGCGCCCGCCGTAGTAGGAACGTCCATAAAAGCCCCGACCGATAAAGAACGAGAACGACGGTCCGTAGTAGGGATAGTAGTACGGGTATCCGTAACCATAGCCGTAATAAGGGGCGAACACCGGAGCAGGCGCGGCGTATTGAAACTGCGGTGCCGGTTGGTTGTAAACCGGGCGGTCATATTCGTTCGGCTGCACGTAGCGGAACGCCTGGGGAGCACGGTCGGTAGCGATCGTAACCGGAGCCTCGATCCGGAACGTAAGTACTTGCTCGGGAGCAATCACGCTGGGATGGCCTCGCGTCAGTAAAACTCCGATGGTGCCTGCCGCTGCTCCGGCTCCAGCGCCAATTGCCGCGCCCGTACCCCAGCCGGCGGCAGCGCCAATGGCCGCGCCTAGGGCCGTTGTTCCCGCAATCACGCCCGCATCCTGCCCCACGGAGGTCGGTCCCTGACGATTAATGAATTGAGACTGAATCGGAATCTGCTGACCATCGACCAGCGTCAACTCCGTGAGCTGTACCCGCAAGCGGGATGTCCCCTCGATGCGTCCTGCTTTCTGTGACTCCACGACCCGTCCCGCAATGGTTTGTCCTGGCTCCGCAATCACCACGCCGTTTACAACAAGCGGCTGTTCCAATGTTGCTGAAAACGCGTCGCCTGCTTGATTGCGGTCGGAAGACAGATACTGGTTGACGCGAACCGTAACAAATGTTCCAGCCGGCATTGTCAACTGCGCGGGCACTGGAGCTTGCGGCTGCTGCTGTTGGCTCTGCGGCGGCGGATAATTACCCTGATTGCTGTAAGGGCCGGGACCATAGGGGGCCTGATTTGACGGATAAGGCTGATTTGCCGGATAAGAGGGTTGCTGACCGGCAGGCGGCTGACGTCGCCAATGGTGCTGTCTGCCTCGGGGATGGAGAAATAGTGATAGGTCCTGCCCTCCACCTCGAGCGTCTTGCGCGTGTGCAGGCTGTCGTGACCGACCGATTTCATTCCAGTTCCCCTC
>CAXUBB010000408.1:0-261 GCA_964249105.1 uncultured Bryobacteraceae bacterium
AGGTATTGCTGCAATAATCTTGCTGGTACTCATGATTAGAGTCACACAATGCAAACTGATCAGTTTCGCAAGCTAACGGATCTGCTGCAGAGGCACAAGTTCCGTACGCATTATCTTCGCAGCTTTCATAATTCTGCTCGGCTGTGTCCTGACATTGTTGGTACATGACCTGAGCTGTATTCAGGTTTGAAGCGTGTGTACTATCACATTGACTGCAAGTCGTTGCCAAAACTGGTGTCAAAGTAATTACAGAAATCGAAA
>CAXUBB010000408.1:271-5048 GCA_964249105.1 uncultured Bryobacteraceae bacterium
GCATCTATCCTCCTTACGATATTTAATTACCAAACCACATAATTAATGTCAAGGAAAATCGGATGGCCAAAAGATCTAAATATCACGCTCAAATCCATTCGCCATATACGGCTGATCGACACGGGTGGCATCCACCCCATCAATCTGAAACTGGTTGTGAATGCTGTGCCCACCGTTAAAAGTCAACATGGCAATGTAGTTAGAAGAAGCCGCCGCGCCGGGCGTCAGCAAGCTGAAACGCGCATAATCACGGCCATTGATGGGCAGATCGACAATCGAACGGTTGTTGAAGGTTGTTCCAGCGGTTTCTTCGAGCGGAGTAGCTTGACCGTTTACCTCAATGGTTTGAGTGATAGTACCTGGCGCCAGACTGAAATTCACCGTAGCGGACTGAGCGACTTGGATATTGACTTCCGGAACAACATTGGATTGAAAGCCGTTTTGTTCAGCCGTGACTTTATAAGTTCCGATCGCCAGATCAGCAATCGTGTAACGACCGGAGGAGTCAGTCACCGCCCGGCGGGTCTGCCCCGTCGCTATGTTTGCCGCAGTGATACTCGCGCCTTGAATAGAAGCCTGTGTGGTATCCATCACCTGGCCGGTGAGACTCCCGGACGTTTGCGCGGCGAGAACCCCGGCGAAACAAGCAACAATCAAGCTGAAACGAAGCAAAAAATGACCCATCTACATCCACCTTTCACGAACACCAATGCAGTTATATTCAGAAATCAGGAGTGTCGACGGGTACACACCAGAAGGGAATGGCGAACTCTGCCAACCGGCGTGAGGACTTGATAAAAATCCGGTGATTGCGAAAGATGATAGCACGGAAGAGGGCGCTTATAACTAATTCAAGCGGTTCTGTCCGTTGCTTTCAATCCCGTATGCAAGGCTTCGAGCGTGCGCTCCACGCCCTGCTCTCGCAACTGACGCGTAAATCGAGACACTCCACTGATCCAGGCAGGGTCTTCCGAGAGCGTTCCAAAAAGATCGGTCATTTTGAGCAATACGGCAGCATCGTTTTCCGCCGCGCTGATCCGACTCAGCAACTCGTCTTTGCGGGCGTCGAGAACAGCAAGCGGACACCCTCGTTCGTCTTTACCGGTAAAATAAAGCAGCCACGCGGCTATAACAAGATCGAGCGTTCGATGGGGACGGCGATGGCTCCTTAAATCTTTAATGGAGGGCAGAACGAATTTAGGTAGCTTGGCCGAGCCTTCCGAGCAAATGCGTGAGAGTTGATCTCGAATGGCAGGATTGGAGAAGCGCTGAATCAAGGTTTGCGTGTAGTCGTTCACGTCGACGCCCAGCAGATGAGGAATCAGCGGCTTTACTTCGTTGAAGAATTGGGCTAGAAAGGGGCGGAGAATCGGATGGCTTGCGGCTTCGTGGACGTACTCTAATCCAAGCAGCGCACCAAGATAGCCGAGCGCGGAGTGTCCGGCGTTCAAAAGCCGCAGCTTCATTCTTTCGTAGGGGGCCACATCGTTCGTAAACTGGACGCCCACCTCTTCCCAAGCCGGACGGCCATGGCAGAACTCATCGGCCAGCACCCACTGCCGGAACGGTTCCGTCACTACCGGCCAAGCGTCTCGAATGCCGAACCTTTGTTCGAGGGCTTCACGGTCGCTATCCCTCGTTACGGGCGTAATACCGTCAACCATTCCGTTAGGAAACGTCACATTGGATTCAATCCAGGAGCGCAAGTTTTCATCGCGCAAGGAGGCAAAACTTAAAAGCGATTTTCGGCTGACGTCTCCATTGCCGGGCAAGTTGTCGCAAGAGAGCACGGTGAAAGGACCCAACCCTCGACATCGGCGGCGGTCCAAAGCTTCGGCGAGATAACCGAGTACGCTCCGCGGATATCCCGGATTTTCCAAATCATGCGTGAGATCCGGGTGCGTACCATCCAGATCGCCGGAACTTTCGATCAGATAGTAACCGCCTTCGGTCACTGTCAGAGAAACAATGCGGGTTTCCGGCGCTGCCATTTGTTCCAAGACCGCATCCGGTGACTCCGGTGCGTGAAGGTAGCGGGCGATGACGCCCACGACTTGGCATCGTTCCTCATCCTGACCGCGAGTGAACACTGTATACAAGCGGTCCTGCGACTGCAAAGCGTGCTTCATCTTCGCGTCTTGCGGCAGGAGACCAACACCGCATTCGCCCCAGAGCGTGCCGCCTGTGTTCAGAAGATCTTCCAGGTAAGCGGCTTGGTGAGCGCGATGGAAGCCGCCGACTCCGATGTGAACCGTTGAGAGAACCAGCTTTTGCCGGTCGTAAGTTGGAACGCGCACGTCACGCGCGGAAAGACTGCGAAGAGCGCTGAGCGAAAGGCGGACTGGATTGTTGGACATGGCATTCTTCTAAGAAGGAGGATACTCCGCTGCCGCTATGAGGGGCACGCAACATCGGTTTGGACGCCCTGCGCCAAGGAAATCTCCGGTCGTGATACTGCCTGGCGAATGCGCCGTCGCCAGAAATAAGAAAGCATCACGGCTGTTCCTACGGAGGCGGTGGCGCGCGCGATCCATAATCCGTGCAGAGTCAAACCGGCGTGGAACGCCAGCAGATAAGCCAGCGGCATGCCGATTCCCCAGTTCCATAGCAGGCTCACGGCCAAGGGTGTGCGCGTATCTCCGAGTCCGGTAAGCGCCGCGGCGCAAATGACAAATGTTGTATCGCTGATGAGCAGCAGAGCGCAAATCTTGAAGATTGGCACTGCGACCTCCACCACACGGGGACTGTTGGTGTAATAGGACGCCCAGCGATGGGCGAAGACGGCAAAGGCTGTCGCGGCCACCAGCATGAAGCCGATACCGAGCAGGAGGCTGGCCTGTGCCGCATAGCGCACCTGTTTGAGATTGTTGCGCCCGGCGCTTTGACCAACCCGCACAACCGTCGCATAAGAGAGTCCGGCTGGCACCTGATAAACCAGCGCATTAAGGTCCAGCAACACCTGATGCGCCGCCAGCAGAATGGCACCGAGCCGCGCGCACAAAATCGAAAGAGCCGTGGAAGATCCCAGTTCCGTCAGGCTTTCCAGGCCACTGGGCCAGCCGATCCGGAATAGCACTCGCAACCGGCAAAACTCCGGCCGCAGCATGGAAAACGACACTCTCCTATCGAGACGTCGCAATGCCAGAACAGCGCCGATGACGACCAGGGACAACATGAACACTCGTACAATCACGGTGCTCCAGGCGGACCCGCTGATTCCCATCGGACGGAAGCCGAGATGCCCGAACAAGAACACCCAATCCCCGAACCAGTTGACCAGGGAGGCTGTGACAAGCGATACGGTCACCCAAAACACGCTATCCACCGACTGCAGGAAGCGCCGCAAGGCCATATAACTGAGCAAGGGCGCCGCCGACCAAAAGAGCGGGTGCAGATAGCGAGAGGTTTCTTCATATACATCGCGCGGGGTGCCGAAGAGCGGTAGCAGATGCAACACTCCGAGCGTGGCAAGAATCACCAGCGGAGTGCCTAAAGCCACAAACCAGAAAGATTGAGCCAGCAAGTACACGCACTCCTTGGTGTCACGCTTTCCGTAAGCTTGAGCCACCAGCGTTTCGAGGCCGTTCATGAGGAAGATCGCGCAGAATGCAATGGCATAAAAGATGCTGTTGCCTAAGGAAGAAGCTGCAATCGCAAGCGGGGAATTAGGCAGATGACCAATCATCAAGGCATCAACGATATAGGTTGACATCCACGCTACTTCGCCCAGCGCCAGCGGCAGTCCCAATTTGAGAGTAAGCGCAAGCTCGCTTCGGAAATCAGTCGCTTCGTGCGCTTGCGTCGCTCGTTCCGGCGTTGATGTCATGCTGCGGCAGTTCCTTCTTTCAAAGTAGTTGAGGAGCTATGCATTAAGATTCTCCCTCGGGCGCAACGGGTTGGAAAAAACTCCACGGGGAGTCAGTGCCATCATGGCAAAGTGCGGCGTTGTGTAGATGATTCGGACACCATGAAGAACACGTCCCAGGTTTTCGAACCCTCGCCGGCGCGGTCCCATGGTCCGTCCCGATCGACTTTGGCTCCGGCGGACGAGTATATCGTCACCATCACCTATCGCTATCGAGAGATCACACCGCCGCTGCGCTCCCGATCCACTCCGGCTCCAGTCGAGCGCACCGCCAGCACCGTTCGGCTTGTCTCGCGCTACCGGCGGCAGGACTTGCCCGTGGTCTGCGCCATTCAGTTTCCCCCTCGCGGATTGCTGGCGCGGGAACGGACGCCGACACCGCCTCTTGAGTACCGCTGGCTATCGGTAAGCGGCACTTTGTGGACCCGCTACCGCTTGGATCAGATCTTGGCACGGGAGCCGTTGACCGTGGCGAGCCTGCCTCCGGCCACGCTCGCCTGGGAGGAAACATTCGCCTCGCAGCCGGAAGCGGAAAAGGCAATTACACAGGCGCTCGGAACCGACACGCTGCTTCTCATCGAGGACGAGGTGTGGCAAGCGGCAGTCGAGCCCTTGTATTACGTCCAGGATGACCGGCGATTGTTCGGCGATGCCGTTCAGCTCTCGCTGGTCGAATGCTGCCAAGCGGGTTGCGCGGCGCAGTATTTTCGGCTGAATGAGCAGGCAGACGCCTTGGCGCTGCGCGACGGTTTGCGGCGCTACCGGCGCGAGCAGCAACGCAAGCGTTTCCGCGAAGAAACTGATCCGAGTGGAGGCGAGCCGGGCTTCGAAGTGCATCTCCAACGGCCCGACCTGCTGCGCCGGGAACCACGGCACGAACTCTTCTATCAGTTCCATCCCTGGTACGCGCAC
>CAXUBB010000409.1:0-1714 GCA_964249105.1 uncultured Bryobacteraceae bacterium
TTCTCGCCTTTGCGCGTGACCCCGGCTTCGACGCGAAAGCCTTTTGCCCGGAGGCTGCGCGCCAAAATCGCGGAAGCAGTGAGACCGTCGGCGTCCGAATGTCCCAAAACATAAAAGGATGCCGCGGGCGGAAGCTGATGCAAAAAGGAGAGGAAAATGCTCTGAGCTTCCTTGCGATCCATACCTGCCTTAAGGGATGCTGAGCGGAAGGAGAAATCTGTTTTTAATGAAACTGCGTGTCTTAACCGAATGCCCAAAGGCTTCTACATGGATATGAACTCAGAGAAACAAACGCAACGGAAAGATGAGAGCGTGGCGGAATCGACGGGTGATCGCCGCACGGGAAGCGTGGGGGAACGCCCTGAGCTGACAGGGAGCACCACGGGCGGCGATCGACGGGCGGGCAGCACGAGCGAGACAAAAAAGCGCAGTATCGAAGACGAATTTGCCGGAGATACGGCCAACGATCCGGGCTTGGGCGGAACCTAAATCCCGTCTAGTAACGTTGCTCATGCCCTCGCGCCGTCACGCGCTCGACGGAATAAACTCGCCCATCTACAATAAACAGCGCTTCATCAAAGTTGTTGACCGTAGGGCAAACATGGCGCGGAAGCAGGTACAGGGCTTCGCCGGTTTCTGGTAAACCCTCGCCGGATTCGCTTTCCATCGGCAGGTGCTCCTCGCTTGGCTTCAAAGGTTTCAGATATTCGTAACCGAGAACAGAACAGGTAGGGACACCCGCATCAGCCGAGACGCTCTTGTGCCCCGCGTCACAAGTAATTGTGCGTTCCGTGGGATGACTGACCACGGTTGTCAGAACCAGAGCCGCCGGCCGGTAGCCGAATCCCGGCAACTGTTCCAGGCTGCTCATATCGTTATAAACTACGGTGCCTGGCGAAATGCGATGCGTGAACGGCGCGTCACGGAATCTTGCGTAAGACAGCGCATGCGGCGCAGCCGGCGTGCCGGACGTAATTACTTCTTCGATCTTTAATCCAGCTTCCAAAAGTTGATGGACAAGCTTTACCAAATGCCCATAACCCTCTTGCGTATGGCTTTGCCGTTCGGACGCCGCAAAGCCCGCCATGTGTCCATCATAATAGTGAACACCGCGCAGTTGGGGGCCAGCATTTACCGCCAAATCGAGGATTTCGGCAAAGTGATCCTGCCGTACGCCGGTGCGATTCATTCCCGGATTAACATCGATAAAAATACCGATGCCTGTCTCTTTCCAGATCTCCATTTGCCGTGCCGTTTCGATTAAAACAGAGATCCGCGATGCTGGGAAAGCGCGCGCAATCTCAAGCACGCGGAACGCATTCGCGCCCACTACCGGAAACGCCAGCAGAATATCCGGAGCGCCTGCCTCGCAAGCGGTCAGCAGTTCCAGGGTAGTGGAGCACTTAAAATTTTTTACCCCATAGTCCAGCAATCGCCGGATCACGGAGGGAATTTTTGCCGTTTTCAGATGCGGACGCCATCGATTCGGGTCGCCGGATGCCATATTTAGAGTTGCTTGAATATTCGCATCCACGAAAGCGGGATAAATCAACAGCGCGGGAGTCGTGATACGGTGAACATCTTCTATGCGGTAAGGTCCAGTAATCGGCGGCACGAAACTTATTCTCCCAAAGTGGATAAAAATCGCGCTATTTCCCGATGTACGAGAACTGGGACGGAATTCGTCCAAAAGGCAGAACGGAAAATTACCATC
>CAXUBB010000409.1:1724-5027 GCA_964249105.1 uncultured Bryobacteraceae bacterium
CCCTTGAAGAATCACAAATCAGTTTCTTAACAAATCCAACAACCGCCAAGGCAACTGCTATTCTGGCCGCCGGGGAAGCGCTGGCCGATAAGCTTCCTTTCATTCCCAACCGAACGCAAGCGGGGCCGCTCATCGCCAGAGCCGTTTCAGGCGCCATGAGCGGTGCGGCCTTCAGCACTGGCAAGAAGCGTTCCGCTTTGTTCGGCGCATTATGCGGAATGGCAGCCGCGATCGGCGCTACTTACGGAGCATTCAAATTGCGGCAATTGGCGGACAAGCGGCTGCACATTCCCGACACGTTTGCCGCCATCGCCGAAGATGCCCTGGTCGCAACCACGGGTTACCTGCTGTTGAAAGCGCTGCAAAACCAGAAATCAAGCATGTAGCATCGCCCAAAAGTTGTTTTTCCATGAGCTATCTCGCCGCTATTCTCGGCTTTCTCCTGCTGGCAGCCGTCACAAGCGACGCTTTTGAAGTGATGCTGCTGCCCAGACGTTTGCGCCGGGCGCTTCGCCCGGTGCGGATCTTCTTTCGCGGCAGTTGGGGCATTTGGTCATCCATTGCCCATCGAATGAAAAAGGGCAGGCGGCGGGACGCCTTCCTCAGTCTGTTTGGCCCGCTCTCCATGGTGCTGCTCCTCCTGCTTTGGACATTAGGCTTGGTTTTTAGCTTCGCCCTGCTGCACTGGGCGGCAAATGGCGCTAAATCCGTCCCATTCTCGACGTGTTTTTATTTGAGCGGAGCGACGTTTTTCACCGTGGGATACGGCGACGTGGTGCCCAAAACACAATTAAGCAAGGTATTAGCCATCACGGAGTCCGGCGCGGGACTCGCGTTTATTGCAGTTACCATCAGCTACTTACCCGTGCTCTACCAGCTCTTCTCCCGCCGTGAAGCGCGCGTGATCCAGCTTGACGCCCGAGCTGGATCGCCGCCCGCTGCCTCGGCGCTGTTGTGCCGTCATAGCGATTTCGAGGCTATGCCCGAATTGAGTGACCTGCTCAAAGAGTGGGAACAATGGTGCGCGGAATTAGTGGAAAGTCACCTGTCTTACCCCATGCTCAGCTATTACCGCTCGCAACACGATAATCAAAGCTGGCTGGCGGCCCTGACCGCTATTCTTGACACTTGCGCCCTGCTCCTGACAGGCATCAGCGGCGTACGCACCTTTCAAGCGCGAGTCACCTTTGCCACGGGCAGACTTGCCGTTGTCGAGCTTTGCCGCGTATTCCACCTGAAAATGATCACTCCCGCCTCTGACCGCTTACCGAAGGAGGAGTTTGCAGAACTGGAGCGCCAGCTTGCCGAGTCGGGGTTGACCTTTAGCGATGCGGACTCTGCGGAAGAACGATTGAAGACTTTACGTTCCACCTATGAGCCCTTTATGTTTGCTCTATCCAGGCATTTTCTGCTGACTCTGCCGCCCTGGATGAGCGACGAAGATGTGGATAACTGGCAGCGCAGCCGGGGCGGCGCGGCGGCCCGCGAAATTTTCGATACCGCGCCCGCACTGCCGGAGTGATGACTTCGGCAGCTATTGGAAATTGGCCTTGACACGGCTCCCGTTGCGCTTGTGTGCCGCCGAATTTTTACTCCGTTTTCCGCTTGCGCGGGCGGCGTGTCGTTCCGGCACCGGCCGCAGTGCGCTTGCGCGGGCTGGGCGTTTTCTTTGGCTTAGGCGGCGGCGGATTCGGCTCGAAAATGGTCGGCTGCCCTTCCACAATCGGCTGCGGCTCATCCTCTTCCTCTTCGGGAATCGGTTCAGGGGCAGGTTCCGGCAAAGCGGGCGGATAAAACTCAGCGCCCAAACGCACAATCAGGCCCCGCTCCTCGTCCGGCTCTGTCCGGACTACTGTTTTATCCTGCGCGTAATTCAAAAGCTCCGAAAACTGCTGAAAGCCGTACTTAGGCAGGTTGAAATCCGGATGCTCTTCCCCCATCCACTGTTCGAGTTCTTCCGCCGTGGCTCCTTCTTCCAGTTCCATGCGGTGCGTTTCCAGCATGTCGCGCAATGGCGGAAGCGCTTCTTCGGGCTTGGGAGCCGCCTTCTCGGGGGCATGTCCGCCGCGCCGCTCAATAATATAGCGTCCGCCCGAGCCGCTGACGTTCACAAAATCAGCTTTCTTCAGCTTTTCCACGAAATCAGAGAAGCTATTGGCGCCGTAGGCCCGTTCGCTGAAAGCAGGATCAAGCTGCAGCATGGTGCTTTTCAGCAGTCCGAGCTGCGGCTGGACAGCGCGTCTCTCCAGCACCTGTAACGCGCGTTCCACCAGCGGCAGAACTTGCGTGAGGTCCAGGGGAGCCGGGCGCGGTCCGCGATCTTTTCTGTCCTTACGGTCGGGGCGCTCGCCGCGCTCTCCCCGGTCACGGCGCTCCTGCTGCATTCCCGCGACAGGCGCTGCCGCTGTCGGTACAATGCTTGCGCCATCTTCGAGCAGCGACTCGTAGCTGACGAACTCATGGCAGTTCTGCTGCAAAATCGTGCTGGTGAAGGCTTTTCCTCCCACCACGAAAACGGTTTTGCCGTATTCCTTCAGCTTGTTGACCAGGGGAATAAAATCGCTATCGCCGCTCACCACGGCAAACGCGTTTACATGCGCGTGAGTAAACGCCATTTCCAGAGCATCCAGCGCCAGATTGATATCGGCGCCGTTTTTATCGCCGCGCGGCGAGGGAATACGCTGCACCATCTGGACCGCATTCTCGGCCATCTGGCGGGTCGCGCCTTCCTGTCTTCCCCAGTTCGCATAAGCGAACTTTGCCACGATATCACCGCGTTCCTTGAGCGCGCCCAAGGGGAGTGAAACATCAAATTCCCGCCGCAAAGTCGATTTCACGCCAATCTCGATATTGTCGTAATCGACGAACACGGCGATGTTCAGTCTATCTTGCATCATTTCCTTTTCTCCGTGCGCCCGGCCCTTTCTGAAGGCGCTGGCCCGCGGACGGCTCTTCGCTCTGAGATCTCGCTCAGGCAATTTGTTTCACTGAATCGCGAAGAAAGCGGATGATCTTTTCGAGCGAGGCGCCGGGCTGGAATACTTCCGCTACCCCAAGCTTCTTCAGCTCCGCCGCGTCTTCGTCAGGGATGATTCCTCCGATGACGACAAGGACATCGGTCATCTCTTTTTCGCGCAAAAGCTCCATAATGCGCGGCACAATCATGTTGTGCGCGCCGGACAGAATCGATAGTCCAATCACTTGAACGTCTTCCTGCAGAGCTGCATTTACAATCATCTCCGGCGTCTGCCGGAGGCCGGTGTAGATCACTTCCATGCCGGCGTCGCGCAGAGCGCGGGCAAT
>CAXUBB010000410.1:0-5004 GCA_964249105.1 uncultured Bryobacteraceae bacterium
ACTAAGAATAAACCGCTATCAAACTTTTTGGAAGAGATGATGGGCGAAGAGCCAAAATCGGGTATGCGGCTGGATCGTGAGATGTTCATCGAGAAGTGTCCGAAGCTTTACCATCAAATTGTTGAAACAAATGGATAACACAGAAGAAAAACTGATTAAGGTATTTGAAACGGCGTTTCCGGATCTTTCCGCTGACCGCATTACCTCGGCTACTCAAGAGACGACACAGAATTGGGACTCGGTAGCGGCGATCACCTTGATGAACCTCATCGAGGAAGAGTTTGCCATACAGATGGACTTTGAGGATCTTGGTGAACTGACATCGTTTCAGAAAATTCTGACCTACGTCCAAGGAAAGCTAACTCAAACGACAGTTTGAGGCAGCATTAAGTCTGTGCTGATGCTTTTCCCCAGGCGTGTACGCGGTCTCTTAGGCCACCGGTTAGTTAAGAATGCGGCTGCGCTCTTTATTGTGCAAATGAGCGCGTATGCAGCGCCGCTTGTCGTTCTTCCCTATCTATCCCGAGTGCTGTCGGTCGAGCATTTTGGTTTGATCCAGTTTGCTACAGCTTTCAACTACTACTTTATTACGCTCGTTGAATATGGGTTTAATCTAAGCGCCACACGCCGTATTGCGATTCATCGAGATGATCCGCAGAAGATTTCCCGGATTGTGGCTTCTGTGTATGCCGCCAAATTTCTGTTGACGATTTTCGGATTCATCATCATGGTCAGTGTGGTTTTGGCTACTCCGAAGCTGCGCCCCAACTTCACGTTGTTTTGCATAGGTTACATGGCGGTTTTTGGCGATTTGCTGTTTCCTTTGTGGCTGTTCCAAGGATTAGAGAAGATGGAAAATCTGGTCTGGCGCGATTTATGCTCTAAATTTCTTTCTCTTGGCTTGACCTTTGCGTTTGTACGCCACGACGGAGATTATCTGTGGGCGGCAGCTTTTCAGGCCGGTTCTATGATGATTTCCGGCGTGGTTGGGCTAATTACGGTTCCTTTTGTGATTCCCATACGCCCAGTCCTGCCCAGCTTGCAAGAGACGTTGACTGCTCTGAAGGAGGGTTGGCCGGTATTCTTATCAATGGCGGCGTTCGCTGTTTCTTCATCGACCAACATTTTCTTACTTGAACTTCGGGCAGGCGCAACCGATGTAGCTTATTATATGGCCTCTTACCGGATTGTTGTAGCTCTTCGTGCGCTGGTGGATCCTGTCAAAACCGCTATTTATCCTCACATCAGTCATATGGCATCCAGGTCTAAGCAGGACGCGATACAGTTTCTGCGAAAGTATGGCCTTTTGCTCGCATCGCCGTTTTTGCTGGCCTCCCTTTTTTTATTGGCATTTGCGCCTCTCATTATCCGGCTTCTTTACGGCGTCAAATACGCCCCAGCAGTTTCCGTTATGAGACTGCTCGCCTTCAGTCCGTTCCTTTTGGCCTTGCAGCATAACTATTCGACATTTTTCATGCTGGCGTTTGGATATGAAAAGCAATGGTCGCGAATCATCTTATTCATGACAGCTCTGAACTTTGCCATATTGATTCCATCGCTCTACCTGACGTGGCCTCCCGTGGCAGTCGCACAGGCGGGCCTGATCTGCGATGTTGTTGTAACAATCATCACGTACCAGTTTTATCGAAGTCATTCGAATGAGAGAGTTCCCGCGCTCGCCGCCTAAGGCAGTCAACTTTTACCGTGTCATCTTTTACTGTAATTGCTTCCGATAAAAAGCCGACTGTTGAACGGCCAGAGTTTTCGGCTGAAGAGCGATCCACAATTCATGTACTGATGATCGGTCCTTCGTTGGACTTTGTCGGCGGGCAAGCAGTGCAAGCTTCAAGGCTGTTAGCTGCGTTGGGCAGTTTAAATCAATTAGAGATAACGTTCTTTCCGATTTCTCCGCGGCCCCCCAAAATACTGGCTTGGACTGGAAGTATACCCTTCTTTCGCACGCTCGTTAGTTTTGCAGTCTACACTTTGCGCCTCGCATCGGAAGCGCATAAGTACGCCGTCTTCCATATATTTACGGCTGGGCTCTCGTCGTACACTCTGTGGACCATACCCGCCTTGTTTTTTTGCTGGCTTTTTAACAAAAAATCAATTCTTAACTACCGCGATGGTCAAGCGGAACAGCATCTTACTGAGTGGCGTTCCGCAAAACCAACCATTTTATTAGCGGATCGCGTCATCACTCCTTCAGGATTTCTGGTGGACGTTTTCGGCAGGTATGGAATTCCAGCGCAATCGATTGTCAATGTGATTGATGTTGGGCATTTCCGGTATCGTAAACGACGCAAGCTCCGCCCGGTTTTTATGACCAATCGAATGCTTGAGCCGCTGTACAATGTCCAGTGCATTCTAAGAGCTTTCGCGCTGATTCAGGAGAAATATCCTGAGGCAAGCCTGACAGTAGCTCATGATGGTTGTTGCCGTACTGCCCTTGAAACGTTGGCGCAAGAGTTGAAATTGCGCAACACGTATTTTATCGGCAAGGTGTCACAGGAGAAGATTCCGGATCTGTATGACTCAGCTGATATTTATCTTATGAGTCCCAATATTGACAACATGCCGGGCACGCTTCTCGAGTGCTTTGCTTCAGGGCTTCCCATTGTGGCGACCGCAGTTGGCGGTATTCCTTATATTGCAAAGGATAGAGAATCAGCCCTGCTTGTTGCCAGGGATGATCACCAAGCGCTGGCAACCAAGGCGATTGAACTTTTGGAAGATCCAGATCTCGTCGAACGTTTAACTCAGCAGGGGATTTGCGAGGTGGAGAAGTATCATTGGAAGCCAGTGCGGGACCAATGGGCCTCGTTGTACCAGGAGTTGCTGGACAAGAACAAATCTGGGCAGTGACAGGCTTGCCGTAATTTTGTTGCCCTAGATTTCTCAAGCGTTTACGCGTTTTGTTCAGTTCTTGAATATTCGATTCATTGTTTACTGTCGTCCGAGTAGCGTACTCGGCTACGGAGAAAACATGAAAGCAAAATATCGTTTTGGGAAGTGGGCTGCCATCGGTTATGGTGTTCTGTGTCTCATCTGCGCTTGTCGGCTGAAGGGTCAAACTCTTGTCAATTTAGCAACTCAAGGCCGAAATGTAGATTTTTCTAATGCGGCGGAAACGCGTCCGGCAAAAGTTGGAACGAGCCTTCCGTCCATTTGCTCGACGGGAGACCTTTTTTTTAACACTAGTGGGACGGCAGGCCAGAATCTGTTTGGCTGCGCATCTTCTAACACCTGGGCTTTGATCGGTCAAAACCCGGCCAGTCTCACGGACCCGGGGGCAAACGGCATCTTAAAACGGACGGCAGCGAATACTACCACGGCTGTCGCAGCGCCCATTGGCGCGCTCGTGGGGACAACTGATCTTCAAACATTAACGAACAAAAGTATCGACGCCTCTGAGATTAACAGCGGCATACTCACGGGAGCAGTTTTACCTGCGTTAACCGGCGATGTTACGACGTCACCAGGAACTACCGCAACAACTTTAAGCGTTGTGAACTACACGCCCGGTTCGTTTGGCGACGCAACGCACTCGGTGCAAATGACTGTTGACGCCAAGGGGCGTGTTACTTCCATCAATCAGATTCCAATTACGAGCGCCGGCGCTGCCAATTCAAATAGCAGCAGTTCCGCCATGAGCGCCGGGGCCCTGTCATCGATACCGTCTTCCTGTTCCTCCGGAACATTGTATGTTGCTACCGACCAGCCAGCCGGACAGCAGCTTTATACTTGTTCGTCTTCCAGCAACTGGATTCAATTCATATCACTCGGCGGGTCTGGCTCTCTTGCCTTTACGAATGGATCACTTGATATTGTTCCCAGCATTGTGCCACGGCTCACAGCGGCGAATAATTTTGCCGGTCTTAATACTTTTTCGAATGGTATTCGCCTCGCAAGTGCCGCGACTCAGCCCGCCTGCAGCCTCAGCACACGCGGCCTGTTCTGGTTTCTAAATAACGGAACTTCCAAGGACGGCGTGCAAGTCTGTGTCTATGACGGAGCCAATTACAACTGGATCAATCTTTACTAACCGCGCTACAAATTAAATTTATAAATGTAAACTTCGCCTTTGTGCTTTACACTTCGGTTGGGGAAAGTAGCTAAAAGCTGAAAACGGTTACATTGGTGAATTGTCTCCCTCAACAGGTCATTATGCGGAAAACGCACTTGAGGAGGAAAGTCATCCATGACAACCAACTGTACCCTTTCATTTTCGAGGTAGCGCACGATCTCCGCTGGACGCGAATAAAAGCTCTTGTAATGCGCAGCGTTCCATTCCATGCTTGCTAAAGATTTTGTGCCTCTTATAATGACGTCCGAGGGTTGAGGCTGCTGCATAGCTACTTCTGATACCAACAAACCCTCACCGCCGGATTCTGATGAAACAAGGATAGTGGCAGATTTTAAGTTGGGCCGAGACGTAAGAAAATGGGCCGCCTCAATAAATCCATAGTGCTGCACTTTAGGAACATAGAAGCTAATAGCAAAAAATCCTATAGTTGTCAGGCTGCCAGCTAAGGTCACCCGCCACTTCCACAGCGGACTTTCATTTGGAATTCGGTCTGCGATCCAAACAGCACCGCCTAAACCAAATAGAATCATGGCAGGAACAGCAATGACAAGCTTTCGATCCTCAACCCCAGCCGGCACTAAAGAATGAAAAATCCAAACCGCCAGCAGCAGCGCGAACATCGCGGATGGAGAAGCTGGAACTCGTCCGCGCAACGAGGGGCTCAAAACTAGCGCGGTAATTCCCACAAGCATCAATACCAGCAAAACAGGGCCAAGTATCTGGGGAAAGAGCTTTAGAAACTCGACCAGAGCAGTGGCAGTGTAAGTGAGACTGGGTTTTGATCCTCCATCCCAGCCGCGTTCCGCCAACTGCATAGTCATCAGTTGCCAAGGTAGGCACAAAATCGAAATAAGCGCGAACGGAGCCCAGAACGATAGCCGTTTTAGCAAGCTCCATTTGCGGGTAAGCACAAACAC
>CAXUBB010000411.1:0-1524 GCA_964249105.1 uncultured Bryobacteraceae bacterium
CCACGGAAGCATAACCGCGGCGGCGATTCTCGGTGTCACGGTCCGGTTTCGCCAGGATGATGTGCTGCGCGTACGTCACCATGCCCGCGTTTTCCATGGCTCCGAAACCGAAGGTGACGGGAATGGCAACCTGGTCTGATTTGTCATAGGGAAAGGGAATACCGAAGTAATTTTCGAGGCGGGTAATGACTGTGGCGGTGATTTCGGCGGCATACTTCGCCTCGTCAGCGTGCCCTTTCGGAGTGACAATCCGCACGGGAATGTGATTCTTGCCTGCTTTGCCCGCGTCAACGAAATCGAAGGGACCGACGGCGAAGGCAACCAAGTAGCTAGGGAGAGGTTTGGTTTGTCCGAAGGTGTAGATCTTGCGGTCGCTGGCGGTTTGCTCCTTCACGGGAGCCGTATTGCTGATGGCGGCATCGGACGGCGGCACGTTCAAGGTGAGTTGCCAAGGCACTTTATAAGAGGGCTCGTCAAAGCAGGGAAAAGCCGCGCGAGCGTCGGTCGATTCGAACTGAGTATAGAGGTAGCTATTTCCGTTGTCCTCCATCTTGAAAATGCCGGAGCTATCCTGTTGGCGGATTGCGCCGGTGTAGCGAATGTGAATCTCCGCCGGGCCGGTCGGCACGGGCGAGTCGAACTGGAGACCGACGAAATCGTCTCCGCCGTCTATGGGCTTTGCCGCCAAATTCTTCTTACCGGACATGAGCGAGGCTTCCGCCACGTTGATTTTCGCGGCGTTGAGCCAAATGGTTTCGACGGGCTGCTTTACATTAACTTTGACGGCGATGACGCCTGAAAACGCCGGTTTACCGGGATCAAGCGTGAGTTCAACCCGATAGCCGGTGGGAGCTACAGTATCGGGCAGCCTCAGTTGCGGGGGAGCGGCAGGGGCGGCGGACACGAGCCAAGACAAAGACAGAACGGCCACTGCAGATGGGCGAAACAGTTTTCGCATACAGATGTATCGTGCCACATCCTATTTCAATAGAACACGGGCTGGTTCCGAAAATTGCGAGGGTTGGCTATCGTTGCAAATTCGAAGCCATGGGGTCAGGGAGAGCTGTGAGGGATAGAATGCGGCCGTATGGTAACAGGCGGAAGGGGCAGGATGGTCTCCGTGCAGGGGAATGTAAGGTTAAAGCAAACGAAAGAAGAGGCAATAAACTTTTGGAAGCAGCGTGACCGGAGTGCATTAGCCACCGCGCCTCTTATCTTGGTAAACGTGAGGCGGGCAGAGATCAGAAGTTCGATCCCAGAGCAGTAGTTGGGATGACTGCGTTCCGGTCCCGTTGAAGATACTCTTCCGGGCTGATGCGCGGCTTTGGTATACCCACTATTCACCCTATCGTAGTTGAGCCACTAGCGTATACGCAGCGTGACGGGGGAAGGGTCACCAGCACCGGAATAATTTTTTTCAGCGTGAGTTCAAGTACTTAGCGGGGAGTTGGCGGAAGGCGGCGACGGCGGGCATCAAAGCTGGAATCGCAGGAGCCCAAACATGAGTGTCGTACTCGCTTACAA
>CAXUBB010000411.1:1534-4988 GCA_964249105.1 uncultured Bryobacteraceae bacterium
ATATCGGCCTTGGCGTGGCCGCCATCAACACCGCTAAAGTGCTTCGTCGTGAAGGAATCATGACCGAAGTGTGGCCGATTGTCAATGCCTCGGATCTGCGCGCGCGTTTGACAGCCGCGCCGCAAAAGCAGGTCATCATTTCAGCGCCTTGGATTCCAACTGCTGAGTTGCAGGCGCTCTCGATGGATTTTCCACAAACACATTTCGCGGTAAACTGCCATTCGAATGTCGGGTTTTTACAGGCGGACCGCAATGGGGTCAAGCTGATTCGTGAAGTGATGGAACTGGAGCTGGGGACCGCGAATATTCATTTAGCGGGAAACAGCAAGCGATTCTGCGATTGGGTGAGGGCCGCATTCGGAGCAGCGTGCTCCTATCTGCCTAACTTGTACTGGACCGAGGGTTCCTACGCACGCCCGCAGCGCGCATTTACCGGCGGCACGCTGCGTATTGGCGTTTTTGGCGCAACTAGGCCGCTGAAGAATTTGATGTCGGCGGCGGGAGCGGCGCTGGAGATTGCCCGGAATTTACGCGTTCCGCTGGAACTCTGGCTTTCCGCCGGGCGAGCCGAAGGGGGCGGTGAAACAGTGCTGGCCGCCGTTCAAGAGATGATATCCGGCGTTCCGGGCGTGAAGCTCGTCATGAACGGTTGGCAGTCTTGGCCAAAGTTTCGTCAGACGGTGGGCCATATGCATCTGCTGCTGCAACCGAGCTATACCGAGTCCTTCAACATGGTGACGGCGGACGGCGTGGCGGAAGGCGTTCCGTCCGTTGTTTCTCCGGCGATTGACTGGGCGCCGGAGAGTTGGAAGGCGCAAGTGGACGACGTGATGCACATTGCGCAGGTGGGCCGGCGGCTGCTGCATGACGGTTCCGCCGCTTTCGAAGGATTTGACGCTCTACAGAAATACGTAAAAGACGGGCTGCACGCCTACCGCAGCTACTTTGCTGTTTAACAGATGAGCATGCAGTCGCCGTAGGAGAAGAAGCGATAGCGTGCGGCGACGGCGTGACGGTAGGCAGCCAGAGTGAGATCCTGTCCGGCAAAGGCCGAGACGAGCATCAGTAAGCTCGATTGCGGCAGATGAAAATTGGTGAGCAACCCTCCCGTGGCGCGGAAGTGAAAGCCGGGGTGGATGAACAGGTTTGTTTCGCCGTTCATCGCCCCTAAGCCTCCGCGCAGACAGGCGGTTTCAAGAGTACGGACGCCCGTGGTGCCGATACAGACTAGGCGTTGGGCGGCTAACATCACTTCGGCGTCAGGTCTCGAGATTTCGAAATATTCTTCGTGAAGTTCAATTTTCGACAGTTCGGTTTCGCGTAAGGGCGCGAAGGTGCCGAGACCGACATGCAGGGTGACATGGGCGATGGCGGCTCCCGCCGCACGACAGCGTTCCAGCATTTCTTCCGTAAAGTGCAGACCGGCAGTGGGGGCCGCGACCGATCCTCGTTTGGCGGCGAAAACAGTCTGGTAGCGATCGCGGTCTTGGGCGTCCGGCGCGCGGTGAATGTATGGAGGTAAGGGCGTTTGGCCGAGTTGTTCCAATCGCTCGCTGATGGGACAGTTGGCGCCGAAGCGGATGGTGCGTTCTCCATAGTTGCCGTGCGTCAACACCTCGGCGCTTAGGTCTTCCGTAAACAGGATTGTGTCTCCAGCGCGGACGCGCTTGCCGGGTTTTACCAGAACTTTCCAGGTCGTTTCTTCCGGGTCGAGAGCGCGGGTCAGGAAAACTTCCACTTCCGCTCCGGTTGCGTTGTTCCGGCGGCCATGCAGACGGGCGGGAAAGACGCGAGTATTGTTCAGCACCAGGCAGTCACCAGGACGGATGTAGCTGGGAAAGCTTAGAAAAACATCGTCGTGAAAGGATTGATTTTCACGCGAGATCACCAGCATCCGCGAGGCGGTTCGCTCCGGTAACGGCTCCTGGGCAATGAGTTCTTCCGGGAGATCATAATAATAGTCAGAAACTTGGCTCAAACTCTTATTTTAGGAATTGAAAGTTCGTGTGACGAGACGGCGGCGGCGGTGGTGGAGGATGGCCGGCGCGTGCGGTCCAGTGTGGTCGCTTCACAGCTTGATGTGCATGCTAAGTACGGAGGCGTGGTTCCGGAGCTGGCCTCGCGGGAGCATTTGCGGGCGGTTGTTCCGGTAGTCCGGCAGGCTCTCGAAGAGGCGCAGGTGGGCCTAGGCCAAATCAGTGCGGTTGCGGTTACAGCGGGGCCGGGACTGGTGGGGTCCTTGCTGGTGGGCGTGACGTATGCCAAGGCGCTTTGTTATGCACGGGCCGTTCCGCTGATTGCCGTTAATCATGTCGAAGGGCATATTCATTCGGTTCTCCTTGAAAATACCCAGTTGACGTTTCCGGCTTTGGCGCTGGTGGTGAGCGGCGGACATACGCATCTGTTTGAGATTCCCGGCCTTCAGCGGTATCGGCTCTTAGGGAAGACGCGGGATGATGCGGCGGGCGAGGCGTATGACAAAATAGCGAAACTGCTCGGATTTCCGTATCCGGGCGGTCCGATCATTGACCGGCTTGCTCCGTACGGGAATCCCAAAGCGGTGAAGTTTACTTCCGCGAAGATGAAGGGCAACCCGCTGGATTTTTCGTTCAGCGGGTTGAAGACGGCGGTGCTGCGGTGGACGGAGAAGCAGGAGGGCATGGCGGCAGAGATCGCCGTTCGCAGGGGAAATGGGGACCACTCGATTGAGGGATGGCTTCAGGTGACTCCGCGGCGGACATTGGATTTGCTGGCGAGTTTTCAGCGGACCGTGATTGATGAATTGCTGTCGCGGGTTCTCGCTTCGGCGGAGGAGATAGGGGCGGAGTCGGTGATTGTGGCGGGCGGCGTGGCTTGCAATGTCGGACTGCGGGAAGGGGCGCGGAGCATCAACGGACCGGCGTTTTATTTTCCCCCTCTCGGTTTGTCCACTGATAACGCGGCAATGATCGCGGCAGCGGCGTTTCCGAAATATGAGCGGCGGATGTTCGCCGGGTTTGATTTGAAGGCGCAGCCGAGCTTGATGTTAGCTTGAGGGTATGGGTCCTCAAGCTCCTCCTCAGCAGCAGCCGAAATTACCGATTCCCGGCGTCGAAAACATCATCGCGGTCGGTTCCGGGAAGGGCGGCGTCGGTAAAAGTACGGTCGCGGTGAACCTGGCGATCAGTTTGGCGAAGATGGGCCACAAAGTTGGCTTGCTGGATGCGGATGTATATGGTCCGAATGTGCCTTTGATGATGGGCGTGCAGGAAACGCCGCATGCGATGGGGCAGCGGATACGGCCCATTGAAGCGCACGGGATCAAGCTGATGTCCATGGGTTTCTTGAATCCCGGCGATAAGCCGCTGGTGTGGCGCGGACCGATGCTCAATAGCGTCATTCAGCAGTTTCTGCGGAATGTGGATTGGGGAACGCTGGATTATTTAGTGATTGATCTGCCTCCCGGTACGGGCGA
>CAXUBB010000412.1:0-4986 GCA_964249105.1 uncultured Bryobacteraceae bacterium
ATACGGCTTTCCCGCCTTGCCCAAAGCCAGCGCCAGATTAATAAAGCTCAGAACGTTCTCCACGCCCTTGCTCTGCTGCTCCGGCCCGCGTGCCGTCAGAATCATGGCCGTCGTTGCCTGGCCTAATAAATGCACGGCTCGCGCTAATTGATTTTCCGGAATCCCCGTGATTCGCTCCACACGCGCTGGCCAATAGTAATTGACAACCCGCCTGACCTGCTCAAACCCCGTCGTCCGCGCCCCAATGAAAGCCTCATCGATGTATCTTTCTTTCATGGCAATGTGCAGCAAACCATTTGCCAGCGCCGCATCCGTACCCGGCGTGATCTGCAAGTGTAATGTTGCCGCCGCTGCGGTCGGAGTACGGCGGGGATCAACCACGATCAGCGACCCGCCATTCTTCAATTGCGCCTGAAAATACTGCATGACCGGCGGCATCGTATCCGCCACATTGCTGCCAATCAGCAAAATCGTTTGTGCATGCGGAATATCGGCCAGCGGAAACGGCAGTCCCCGATCTACCCCCAACGCTTTGACCGAAGCGGCGGCGGCGGATGACATGCAGAACCGTCCGTTATAGTCGATCTGCGATGTTTGCAGCGCCACACGCGCGAACTTGCCCAGCAGGTAAGCTTTTTCATTGGTTAATCCGCCGCCGCCAAAAACCCCGACCGCATCCTTCCCGTAATGGCTCTGGACTGCCCGGACACCATGGACGATGCGATCCAAAGCCTCATCCCACGAAGCCGGCCGCAACTCGCCGCCTTTTTCGTCGCGAAGCAGCGGCTGAGTGAGCCGTTCGGAGTGGCTGAGCAAATCCGTCGAGGTCCAGCCCTTTTGACACAGGCCGCCCTGATTGGTCGGAAAGTTACGCGCTTCCACGCGAGCCTTTCCCTTCTCGACAACAACATTCATGCCGCACTGCAAGGCGCAATACGGGCAATGCGTGGCCGTGACCGTTGTCGCGGGGCGATGAGGCAGAACATTAAACGTTGGCAGCGTAGACGTGCGCATCCTGCTCGATTTTCTGCGGGAGAAGCCCGGCGCGCTGGGCCGCGCTCACCGGCCACGTTTGTCTCCAAACATTTTTTAAATACAAAAGGCCGGCGGCCCCGGACATCATGGCCATCGCCAGAATGGCAAAACCGACGCCGAAGCTGCCGGTCCTGTCCTTCATGAAACCTAGAACGGAAGGCAGCAGAAACCCGCCTAGGCCGCCGGCCGCTCCCACGATTCCTGTCATAATTCCCACGCGTTCGGCAAAGCGTTGCGGAACCAATTGGAACACTGACCCGTTTCCCATGCCGAGCAGTCCCATTCCTATGGCCAGCAACGCCAGCGCCAGCGCGGGAGGAGGCAAGGCCGCGACCGAGGCCATAAGCAAAGCCGCCCCGCTTAACAGAGCCAGCAACATCTTATAGCCGCCTAAACGATCAGAGAGCACGCCCCCGACCGGGCGCAGAAAACTTCCAAACAGAACGACCACCGTTGTGAAGTCCCCTGACTGCACCTTGGTTAAGTGGTACTGGTCATGGAAGAAAATTGAAAGATAGCTGGCAAGTCCGACAAAACCGCCGAATGTCAGGCTGTATAGAAAGCAAAACCAGCCAGTGTCCGGTATTTTGAGCAGTGAAACATACTCCGCCCAGCCTCTCACGCGTCGCGGCGCTGGAGCGTCCTTTGCCAAACAGAAGAAAAGAATCCAGACCAGCATCACCGGGATCATGGCGATTCCGAAAACAGAGCGCCAGCCCAACATCTGCGCCAAGCGCGGCGCAAACAGAGTAGCAAGCAGCGTGCCTGAGTTGCCCGCGCCCGCAATACCCATCGCTAAACCTTGATATTCCGGCGGATACCATCCACTCGCCAGCGGCAATGCGGCGGCAAAGCTCGCTCCCGACACTCCCAGCAGCAGGCCCACTGCTAAAAACGCGGGAAAACTATTTGCCGCCTGCCAGCCTAGCAGTAAAGGCAGCAAGGTAAGCGCCAACCCGATCAATCCTGTTGTTCTGCCGCCTAGACGCTCTGTCATCCAGCCCAGAACAGGCCGGAAAAACGATCCGCCCAGCAAAGGCACAGCAGTCAGGAGACCCTTTTGAGTGGCAGAAAGCTTGTAAGCTTCACCGATAAACGGTCCGAGTGGGCCAAGAATGACCCACACCATGAAACTCACATCAAAATAAAGGAATGCCGAAAGAAGTGTCGGCGGATGACCTGCTTTTCGGAAGCTCCGCAAAGACATAGATATGCACCTGTCGAGGAAAACTCAATTTGAACTGCTTTCGCGGACGGTGCGAAATCTTTTCGGACAGAGAAGGGAAGAGAGCTTACATCCTAGTAGGCTCCGTGTTCGCAAGTGTAGCGAAGGGCGGACCCAAAAATCAAGCGTTAAGGAAGAAACAAATTGTCAACGGGCAACGAAGCATCCCCAAACAGTTTCAGTGGAATACGATTGCCAGGACGATAAGTAATCGTTGGTCCATTCGCGAGCGCCACGCGCACATATTGCTTGTCGAGATCAGCGACCCAAAACTTCTGACACCCATGCGCCATGCACATTTGCTCTTTCTCATACTCTCCGTGGCGCAGTTCATAATCATAGTTGCCAACGGGCCTCGGCAACTCGCTGAATTCCTCTACGGTCATCCGATGAACAGGGTTCGCGGCCATGGACTAAGCTCCTGTGTGCAGTGTGCTAAACGGCCGCAATACCCAAACGGAACCGAACTACGGAGATGTTATCGTGCTTGCTTGCGCCAGCGGCTGGCAAAAGCAATGGCAAGAAGTCCAGAAGCAAACAGGGAGCTTGTCATTGGTTCCGGCACGGCGCTTGCCTGCGTAAGTTGCCCTCGAATTTCGCCCGCCGGAAAGTTAGTCGTGTGCAAATTTGCATAGAGATTGCCGCTCAGAGCGGCATTGTATATATCAGTGAACGTCACAATTCCGCTGGTAGTTTGGTTAATTAGATTAGCCGTCGTGAGAATCCCGCTCAACGTGCCGGAAGTGCCTGTGGGGCTGGGGCTGAAGGGCAAAATAATCGGTCCGCTCACGCCCACAGCGCCAAAATGGATGTGAGCCATGACTGCTGTGCTGGACAGTGCGCTGTAGCTAAGTGAGTATGTTATATCTTGCGCGACAGTATCGAAGGTGAAAGCTCCAACTCCGCTGCCTGCGCTGGCATTCGGCGGTGTTTCATTGCCGCCCATGAGAGCGGCGTTAAAGGTGATGGTTGCCGCGTGTGCCGAGAGGGCTTGAAGAAGCAGGATCGGCACCAGGAATAAACTACGAGTCAATAACTTATTTCGCATAGTGGATCTACTCTATCAAACTCTATTGAATGGAGGTTTGGTATAACGCTTCCACGCGGGCCAGATCATCGCATTCTTCCGGCTTTTTGTCATGCCGCCAGCGCAGAATGCGGGGAAACCGCAGCGCGTAGCCGCTCTTATGGCGTGAACTTTTCTGGATGCCGTCAAAGGCCACCTCCAATACCACCTCCGGCCGTACCACCATAACCGGTCCAAATCGGTCCGTGGAAGCGGCCCGTAGAACTTTGGTAAGCTCCTTAACTTCGGCATCGGTCAATCCGCTATAAGCTTTGCCGACATTCACAAATCCTTCTCCCGACCGGACCGCAAACGTGTAATCGGAAAATACCGTTGCGCGTCGTCCGCTGCCTTGCTGAGCCGCCGTAATTACCACGTCCAAAGTCCCATAAGCCCGTTTCACCTTGAGCCACGCTCCGCTCCGTTTAGCGGGTTCGTAATGGCTGCCTTTACGCTTCAGCAGTAATCCTTCATTGCCGTGCTCGCGAGCATCCAGAAACAAGCGGTCGATCTCCTCATGCGTTGCCGCTTCCTGCTGCGGCGAAATCATTAGCGGCATCGGCTGCGCTCCCAAGGTTTCGAAGAGCGCCCGCCGCCTTTCCTCCAGCGGAGACTGGAAAAAGACTTGCCCGTTACGCAGCAGAAGATCATACGCCATGAAAGCAACCGGTATTTCCGCCAGAAGAGCGGCCCGGACATTCTTGCGCGCCAGCCGCTGTTGCAGCACATTAAAATTCAGAGCGCGGTCCTCACGCCAGGCCAGGATCTCGCCGTCGATCAGGCCGCTGCCGCCGAGCGGTTCAAAAGAGCGGACCACTTCCGGAAAAACATGCGTTACCTCTTCCATGCCTCGCGAGTAGATCCGAACATGTCCGTTATCGAAATGTACTTGTGAGCGGATGCCGTCGTACTTGTCTTCCACGGTCCATTCCGAAGGCTCAGGCAGATCTTCCAAACGATCCAGCGGCTTCGCCAGCATGAACTCCATCGGATGAAAAAGTCGCGCTTCAATCGCCGCCAGTTCGCCATGACGAGCGGCCAGCGCCACGCGCGGGAGGTCGCCGAGACGGTTATTGGCGTCGCGCACCGCATCGAGCGGAGTATCGCAGGCAGCCGCTACCGCTTCTTCCACCTGCTTGGCCATCAGTCCCATCCGGAGACCCCGCGTAATGACCTTAACGAAGTACTTAATGGTAAGAGGTTTATAGGCGCGGTAAGCCGAGACTAAAATATCCCGCTTGCGCGCCGTCAGGCGAGCGCGAAACAACTGCTGATAAATCTCATTTGCCTCCTGTAAGCTCAGAGTTTGTACGCCGGGAACGTGCTGCAACAGCAGGCCGGTTGTTTCGCCCATATCACCGGCTTCCGCGTGGCAAACGCTCAAAACATAGTTGTCCCAACCCGTCGCCATTTGGAGGGCATCGCGCAAAATGCTGTACCCAATAGAAAGCTTGGTTTTTTCTTCCTTCTCGAACAGGCTGTGATTTCCTGTGCTTTCCGGGACAGGTCCAGCGCTCAGAAACTGCACCGCCAATGCCAGGTCTTCATCTCGAAGCCCGCGCAAGTAATCAGCAAGAATCGCCACCTTACGCAGACGGCTTCCATGGTTTGCGATCTCTTCGCAAACAGCAGCTAATTGATCCATTAGCCTTCCGCCTCG
>CAXUBB010000413.1:0-4979 GCA_964249105.1 uncultured Bryobacteraceae bacterium
TCCGCGTCGGCCAGGCGTTTCGGTTCCAGTATCCGGCCAAACAAGTGAAAACTGACGCTTTCCACCGTTTTCGCCTGGCGCAGCGCTTCAGCCACGTTCGAATAAACGGTCGGAGCATCTGAATCCTCTTCCGGCGCAATCGCGAGCGCCATGCTCATGGACTTTCCTTCCAGGGGGGAAGCGCCTTGGAGATTCTGTTCCGCAAAGCGCTCAAAAAGCCGCTGCAATTCGCGAGCCAGGGCGAGCAGCGCATCCCAGGAACCCATCACGGCAAAGTCGTCGCCGCCGCAATACAGCACGCTGACCTTACGCCAGAAGTCGGGCAGCGTGCAAAGAAGAGATAACTCTCCCGCAAAAAAGTCCCGCAATAAAACAGATAGCTGAATATGTTCCTCGACCGACCCCACCCGCCGTAGTTGAGAATCGAATTGATCGACATCGCCCATCAGAATGCCCCATTGACTCGCGCCTTCCGCCCGTTGAGCAAGTTCCTGAACGCTCGCGCGTTCGCCCGCGTCATTCAGTGCAATCCGGCGAGGGAACAGAACCGCGTCATTGCCTGCATCTCGCGTCTCGGTCAACGGCCAGGAGTACTCGCCGCCGTTCCAAACGAGTTGCGCCGGGTTCTCCTTGGACCAGCCAACCGCCGTGGCGGAAGGAAGGTCCTGCGCAAAGGCTCCGAAATAAGCGCTGGTCGTTTCTTCGGCGGGAGCAGGGAAAGGCTCAAAAACATGGGCGGCTTCAAGGGACGACAGCGGAGTGAAACTGTGGGCTGCCAGCGCATCGTCCAGGCGTTTACGGGCGACCGGCCACGCTCCCAGGTTTTCCGTACTGGCCCAAAGGAGCCGAAGAGTGTTGCCGGAAAGTTTGCTGATCGCTTCCGCCGCGCGGGTGAGCAAATTATTAGCGCGCGGAACATCCTCTTCCGCCAGCACCAGAAGAAACTGCTCAGCGCTGCTGGAGCCGAGCAGCATGCGTGACAGTTTCAATTCGGAGAGTAAAGCTCTGGGAAGAACTTCGCAATACAGATTCCACCAAGCGCAGCGCCCTACAAAATCTCCAAGATGGTCTTCTCCCCCATTACCTTCAGCGGAGAGGAACTCAGTAACACCCGTTAATTGGGCTTGCAAAAAAACTTGCAGCGACATGACAGTGGTCTGGCGGCCCGCTCAGAGGCGAGCTAAGCGTTGTTCTAGGATGAACGATCTCAGGCTAACACAACGCCTCAACAACAACGGAATCTATCCTGGAGTCATGATTGTTTTCATCACTGGAGCAACCGCCGGATTTGGGCAGGCTGCCGCGCGCCGATTCGCGAAGGACGGGGCAAGGATCATTGGCACGGGTCGCCGCGAAAATCGCCTGGAAGAATTGAAAAGCGAGCTGGGCGAAAATTTCCTGCCGTTAGCTTTCGATGTCGCCAAACGCGAAGAAGTCGAAAGCGCGATTGCGGGATTGCCTGAAGGCTTTCGCGAAGTCGATGTGCTGGTGAATAACGCAGGAGGCGCGATTGGGCTTGATCCCGCGCAAAGCGCTGATCTCGGAGACTGGGAAACCATGATCGATACCAACATCAAAGGGGTAGTTTACTGTACCCGGTTTCTGCTGCCGGGCATGGTGGAGAGAAATCGCGGCCATGTCATCAACATCGGTTCGGTTGCGGCTGAGTTCCCCTATCCAGGCGGCAACGTTTACGGCGCCGCGAAGGCATTTGTGCATCAGTTCAGCTACGGCTTGCGTTCGGACCTCCTAGGAACAGGCGTGCGCGTGACGGACATACAGCCGGGACTTGTGGGAGGAACTGAGTTTTCTCAAGTTCGTTTCAAAGGCGACGAGAAACGCGCCGCCGCCGTTTATGAGGGAACGCAACCTTTGACAGCGGAAGACGTGGCGGACAGCATTCACTGGGTCGCCACCCGGCCCGCGCACGTCAACATCAACGTCGTGCAGATGATGCCGGTCACGCAGGCCTTCGCGCCGCTTGCCGTCAAGCGCAAGTGAGGTTTCCAACTGCCAGGAGACTCTTGCATCAGTGAAACCTCTTTTCTCAGCTACGTCGCCGCCTCGCTAAGTGCGAATCCGTTCGTTTCAGATCGGATTCGCTGGAGCCAGGAATGGCGGCAGCGCTACCGGGAAGCTTTTCGATATTGTTTCAATGAAGGTATTTGACGACGCTTTTCATATTGCCTGCGTCGCGGTACATGGTCACTTTACCCGACTCCTTGCCGCGATGGACCCGTTCGTTTGCCGTGAGCGCTTCCAAAGTGTTTGATTTTGTGTAGCCTTTTGTCTCAAATGCTCCCAACAAATCACCCAAACCATTGCCGCGGGAACCGAGGGGAACCATATTGTTGCCATGAGAACGGTTCAGGTCCTATGAAAGATAAGAATTTGTCATCCTGAGACTGGGCTACGGCTCGGCCCGTGGCGCTGAGGAAAAGTGCTCACTACCGATCCCAATTCCCCTTCCGTTTTGCCGACCAACCGCTGCGAATTCGAGCCACGCGTTAGCAATCACGCTATTGTTCGGCACGAGATAGCCGCGATCACAGTGATCTTACCATACAACATGCTGGTATGCGGTACGGTAATATCGACACATATGGAAAGAGCGCGCAAGATTACCGTCGAAATCCCGCCTGAACTACTGGAAAAAGCTCAACAGGCAAGCGGGACGGGCATCACCCAGACCGTACGCACGGGATTGCAGCTCGTGGCTGCCTCGCAGACCTATGCGAAGCTGCGAGACCTTCGTGGTAAAGTTCGCTTTTCTCGAACGTCCGCTGAACTGAAGGTCGATCGATGATCGCTGCCGACACCAGCACGTGGATCGCCTTTCTGCAAGGTGATATCGTCCGGGATGTCGAAGCACTCGACCAGAGTCTGGCGAATCGGCAGGTGCTCATGGCCTCTCCGGTCCTGACCGAGCTGCTGAGTGATCCAAAGCTTACCTCCGCCGTATCGAAAACTCTATCGGAAGTGCCGCTGATTGAGATCCAGCCTGGATTCTGGAACCGAGCAGGCGCACTTCGCGCGACCGTACTCGCCAAACGCCGCAAGGCTCGTTTGGGTGATTCGCTGATCGCTCAGAGTTGTCTCGATGCCGGCATACCGCTCTTAACACGCGACCGGCACTTCCGCGCATTCGCCGAAGCGGCGTCGCTTGATATCTTGTTTGACGCTTTCAGGTGAGGCGATTCATCACTGGCCCGACAGTCTTCAAGCCTGGTCGTTGACTGGACTTTCTATCTGAGGGATAGCGCATGAATCACTGGGCAGCTCTCAATTTCGTTCGTGATCGGCCAGAACGCCCGGCTTTTTGGGTCCAATTGACAGTTGGCCGACCATAGAGGAACTATCGGCCAAAACGCTCAGGTGGTTTTGGAGAGCATAAGGGAGCGGCGTGCCGGCAACTACACGCAGTTGGAGCACCCTGCTTTCCGTGCTGCGGATTGAAAGACGAGCAGGCAGTTAACGGAATGACGCACACATCCTCCAACGAGCCAATCCGCTTTATCATCTCTGCCTGACAGCCGACAATCCGGGCATCAGCCGATGCTATTCTGTGTGATGTTCGCCAAGCTGGATCAGGTAACGCCTTCCTTCGCTCGATTTCGGCAGCAATGGCAGGGCTTCTTTCTCTCCCGGCCCTTCGCTGCTCTGCTTACCAAGCTCTTCGCCTTCATTCTGGCCATTTTCGGCATCCTGACAGTCATGGTAACTGTCTGGATCGTCCTTCGCACGTACAGCCCGGTCCTTTTCTGGGATCAATGGCAGGTTCTTGGCGTGCTGATGGAGAGCGGCGGCCATCCTTCTCTTCGGCAACTCTGGGCTCAGCATAACGAACACAGGCTTTTTGTCGGGCGGCTGCTCGGTTTCGCGGATCTCTTATTCTTCCGGGGACGCAACGTAAGCCTTTTTGCCGAGATCCTGGGCCTGCAGCTTTGCCATCTTCTTCTCTTCGCTCTGGTTTTCCGGCGGTGGGGTCGCCTGCCTTGGCCTGTCTACGCCAGTCTTGTCGGATTTCTGGCTTACTGTTTGTTCTCTCCGCTACAAATGGAGAACTTCGATTGGGCCTTCCAGGTCGTTTTCGTCCTCACCAGCTTCGCCGCGACGGCCTGCTTTGCCTCGGCTCTTTGGTGCTATCAGCAAACCGCCGCTGGAAGCCGTTGGCGGCTCCTGGCCCTGACCCTGTGCCTGCTAACCGCTTTTATCGCGGAAGGAAGCGTGGCGCATGGCCTCCTCACCTGGCCGGTACTGATCCTCCTGGCTTTTGCCCTTCGCTTTCGACCGCGTGACCGCTGGATCATCGCCGCCGTCGCAAGCGCCGCCATCGCCGCTTATTTGATCGGCTATCAATCGCCGGCTCCTCCGCATGCGCTGGCGGATGCCCTGAGCCGGCCCCTGGATTTGCTGAAATTCATCCTTACGTACCTGGGCAATAGCTGGGATGCGCATCTGCCCAATGAGTCGCGGTGGCCCGTTGTCTCGGAGTCAGTCTGCTTAATAGCAATCATCGCCACGCTTGTTTATGCGGTACGCTGCTGGCGGCGGCGGTCGTCGTGCTCGCCTCTGCAAATCTTTCTCCTCGGCAATCTGCTTTTCGGTCTGGGCACGGCGGGAATGACGGCGCTGGGCCGCTTGCGCTTTGGCATACCGCTCGCGCTTGCGAGTCGCTATCAAACGCCCGCCCTGGTGTTCTGGGGTTCGCTGGCCGCGCTTCTTGCCGTAACTATGGATTGGAGCACGCCGCGCCGCCTGCTGGCCGGTCAAACGATTCTGCTGGTCCTCATGCTGGCTGCGGCGGGACGATGGAATCAAATGGCGCAAATCGCCGCAGCGCGTCAATACCAACTGGAAGAATCCTGGAACGCCGTTGTGCATGACAGATTCAGCGACCCGGCGGCGGCGCGTCTCTTCTACAGCCTCGATATGCTCAAAGGATTTGTGCCCTACCTGCGCCAACGCCATTGGGGTCC
>CAXUBB010000414.1:0-4973 GCA_964249105.1 uncultured Bryobacteraceae bacterium
CTTTACCTGGCGGACCGGGCCACCCTGCGATCCAAAAAACTGAACTTCCCGGAAGGCGTATCCTCGTTTGGCGGCAATCCCTCCGCCTTTTCTCCGCAGGGAGACCGGCTAATTGTCGAGCATCAAAGCTCCCAGCGTCCGCCGGACATCTGGCTCTATGATCTGAAGTCGCGCCAGTCGCGGCAGCTTACGTCTTCGACGGATTCCGGCCTGCAAACGAATGCGGTTCCGCCCTCTCAGCTAGTGCATTACCGCAGTTTCGACGGCAAAATCATCAGCGCTTTTGTTTGGATGCCGTACAACTTGAAACGCGATGGTTCCTATCCCGGCATCGTCCTGCCGCACGGAGGCCCCACGGGACAGACAGTGGACACCTTCAACCGCACTGCCGCAGCGCTGGCCTCGCGGGGATATGTTTGCATTGCTCCCAATCCGCGCGGCTCCACCGGTTATGGAATGGCTTTCCAGAAAGCTAATTATCAGGACCTGGGCGGAGGAGATCTAAAGGATGAAGTGTATGCCGCAAAATTTCTGACAGCGACCGGCTATGCGAGCGCCCGAAAGATCGGCATTACAGGCGGCTCGTACGGCGGGTACATGACGCTGATGGCCATCGGTAAAACTCCGGATGTGTGGGCGGCTGCGGTGGAAGAGTATGGAATCATCAATTGGCTGACGATGCTGGAACACGAGGACCCGCGTTTGCAGGAGTATGAAAAATCCTTGCTCGGAGATCCTGTCAAAGACAAATCAGTTTACGAACAGGACTCGCCTATTACCTTCATCCGCAATTGCCGGGCTCCGCTGCTGGTGCTTCAAGGAGATAACGACATTCGAGTCCCGAAAGAAGAAGCGCAGCAAGTTGTTTCGATTCTCGATAAAGCGGGCAGAACGGTGGACGCCCACTACTACCCAAATGAAGGGCACGGTTTTGTAAAGCGCGAAAATCAGATTGACGCGATCCAGCGCACCATTGAGTGGTTTGATCGCTATTTGAAGAGCAAACCAAGCTAAGAACAAAATTCAGCAATGAACGACAATGGGCTTATGCGACATCCTCCGGGACCACGGGGAAGGGAAGCCCTGGACTTTTTCGGAGCCGGTTCTCTCGGCGGGATGCTCACCTTTTTTGAGAACACGGCCCGGCGTTATGGACCGATCTCCTCGTTTCGCCTGCTACATAAACGAATTTATCTCCTGGACGACGCCGAACTGGTGCAGGAACTGCTCATCACGCGACAGCACGAGTTTATTCGCGATACCGGCGCCACATTAGGACGCGAACTGGTCGGCGACGGTCTGGTGACGCGCGAAGAACCGTTGCACCGCGAACGGCGCCGCATGTTGCAGCCTGCCTTCCATCGTGATCAGATCGCCTCATATGCCTCAGTCATGGCCGAGGAGTGCGAACGGTTGTCTCAGGAGTGGGAGGGGAAGGAAACTGTCGATATCCGAAGTGAGATGCGGCGGTTGACTCTAGCCATCGTGGGCACAACACTGTTCGGAGCGGATTTTCGCCACAGCGCCGAGCAGATGGCCCGTGTTTTGCAGCGGGTGGCACGCAAAGGAGCTTGGCTGGCTCCGGCGATCACGTTCCTGGAGCCGTTGGTGCTCGCCTACCGGCGGCTGATTCCGCATGGTAGAAGCCTGTTCTTTCCCCATGAACGAGCCGAGCTGGAAAAGATTGTCGCGCCGATCCAGGAGAAGCGGCGTCATGCGGGCGGGCGCGACGTGTTGTCGTTGCTTCTGCATCAGCATCAGGAGGGCGACGTGCCATTAACCGATGAAGATGTGCGGAACGAAGTCGTGACCTTCGTGCTTGCAGGGCACGAGACCACGGCGGTCGCGTTGACGTGGACTTGGTACCTGCTGGCCCAGCATCCGCCGGTAGCAGAACGTCTGCATGCCGAATTGGACGAGGTGCTGGGCGGGCGAACCCCGCGGATGGACGATCTTCCGCAGTTGTCGTATACTGCCCAGGTTTTCAAAGAAGCACTGCGGCTGTATCCTCCGGCGCTGCTGTTTGCACGGCGTCCGAAGAGGGACGTCGAATTCGGCGGCTATCAGATTGCACGGGGCCAAAGCATATTTGTCAGCCCGTATCTGACCCAGCGCAATCCTCGCTATTTCGAGCGTCCGGACAGCTTTGAGCCGGAGCGCTGGGAGGCAATCAGCATTCCCAAATTCGCCTACTTTCCCTTCGGCGGCGGAGCCAAGATGTGTATCGGCGAGCCGTTTGCCCGACTGGAAGGCGTGTTGGCCTTGGCAACACTCGCGCAGAAGTGGACATTGCAGCGCGAAAATGATGGACCTGTCGGAATGGGTCATGAGGCAGTACTGAATCCGGACGGGGCCATCATCCTGCGCCCAGTGATGCGAACGCGGCTGGCCGAACCTGTATCGGCATCGGCGCAAGCAAGCCAGTGAAGCAGGAAACGAGAGAGCGCCGGCTTAGCCCGACAGCGCTTACGCTGCCTTCATTCGCTGCTGTGCTGACTGCGCCCTTGCCATTTTGTGGCGACCCAGTTGTCTTTCACGCCCGGCGGATGCGTCCAGGGCGCTAGGTCCATGCGCAAATGACGGCTCAAGGTGAACACATAAGGTTCATACATCTGCCGTATCTGCTTAAACTGTTTCCAGGACTCCGCTTCCGGGCGCACTTCCAGCCCCGTTTGACGAAGGGCGTCGCAAACCGTTTGAAAGTCTTCCCGCGATAAGCGTTCCGGCGGATCGGTGGACGGCTCCTGATGAAATATCTGCGTAATGTCCACCACGGCATGCCGCGCTATGGCAAACGTGAGCTGGGCTTGGGTGGCAGTCTTTTGCTCCACGCAGGTTAAGCAAAACGCGCAGGCGTCCAGGATCGCGGTGAGCGCCGTCACCCAGGACTGGTTGGTGTGCTGCGAACGAAAGTAACAGAGGACAGGATACGAAATATGGCTCTCCAGGATTTCCGCGCACCAGCGCTCCCAGTCCGCCAGCAGCTTTTCCAGCCTTTCCGGAGAGCCGCTCCGCGCCGAGCGGTGCAGCAGTTCGACGGCGGACGGCGGCGATCCGGCGCGCGCATCAAGCAGGGAGATTTCCGTCTCCCGTCGCGAAAAGGCTTGGTACAAAGCGGGAAGGTAGCTAATGACCAAAGCCACCATACCCAATCCGAGACCGGATTCGACTACTAAGATGAGACGGGCCGCCGGAGAGCGCGGCGTCACATCGCCCAATCCCAAGGTCGTCAGCGTGGTTCCGCTCACATATAAGTCCAGGGCAAAGCTGGGTCGTTCTCCGTCCGGCAGCTTAAAAGACGAATGGATGGACCAGTTCAGCAGAGCGAAGGCAAAGGTCAGTGAAACGCCCCAGACTACAAACAGCCCAAGTAGCGAGAGTGGACCAAAGACCGACAGAAAGGCCGATCGGCGTCGCGGGCGGGCGATGCGCTCCGACACCCAACGGTAAAACAGCCAAGTGGATAAATAGTAATAGCGAGTAAGGCGAAACTTGCGGTCGATCTTACGGGGAAGTACAACGGTCTCGAACACCTCCCATAACACGAGCAACGCGAGACAGAACGCGACAAATAAAAGCAAAGTATGCATGAAAAGAACGTCTAGTGCTCTTTAGATCAAGTGCGCATGCAATTTGATCCACACAGGCAAGCCGGGGGTGTGCTGGAAGTGTTCATCAGAGCGAAGACCCGGAAATCCGAAAACTTGATTAATTTTCTCGGTCCCACAATATTTTAGCCGCTGATCCGTCTACATCAGTAGATGGACGATGTGCTGAGAGCCGAGGGAGTTACCAGCGAGCAAAACCGGCGCATCTCCGAAACGCTGGCGCGCGAACAAGCTCGGCTACGCTGGTTTATTCGCCAGCGCGTCCCGGACGTGGAGGATGCCGAAGACATTTTCCAGGAGGTTTTCTCCGAGCTGGTTGATGCGTACCGGCTGATGAAACCAGTGGAGCAGGCGGGCGCCTGGCTATTTCGCGTCGCCCGCAACCGGATCATCGACCTGTTTCGACATCAGCGTCCAACTGCTTTAGGGAATGACTCTTGTCTCGTAACCGAAGACGGCGAGGCGTCCTCCTGGGAAGACCTGCTTCCTTCGCCGGAGGCGGGACCCGAAGCCGCTTATGCGCGGCGCGTGTTGCTGGACGAACTGGAAACCGCGCTGGAAGAGTTGCCGGAAGAGCAGCGCGATGTTTTCCTGGCGCACGAAGTGGAAGGCCGAAGCTTCAAGGAGATGAGTGAGGCCACGGGCGTCAGCATCAACACCCTGTTATCTCGAAAACGCTATGCCGTGCTGCAATTACGGCGTCGATTGCAAGCCATCCATCAGGAATTTGGAAAGGATTGAAAAGTCAGACATGAAGAGATACCGCTTTGTGCGAGTTTTGAAAATTGCCTTGTTTGCCATTTTGGCCGTGACGGTGGTCAGCTTTCTGGTCATGAGCCTGTGGAATGCCGTTGTACCCGGCCTTTTTGGTATTCGCGCGATCAGCTTCTGGCAGGCGCTGGGGCTGTTGGCGCTCAGCAAACTTTTATTTGGAGGACTCCGCCCCTATGGGGGAATCGGCTCGCGCGGGCGTCGGCGCATGCTGGAGCGTTGGGAACAGATGACGCCGGAAGAACGCGAGAAATTCAGGCAAGGAATGCGCCGCGGCTGCGGTGCCCGCCTAGGCGGAGAAGCGCCGAACAGGGAAGCGGAGGCGCGGGCATGAGTTCCCTCCGCTTCACCCGGACCGAGCTGTCTGCGGCTTTGGCCGGAGGCGTACGCCAGTGTGTTGTCATTGGTTCGCGAACCCTGCTGCATGACGTTCTCCAGAGTTTTTCAGACCTTCCCTTGCAGGTGTTTGCCGTCGATGAAGAGCCGTTATCTGATCCGCCTGCTATCTTCGTTCCGACACAGTTCGCGTCCGAAGCGTTAGCAACGGCATTGGAACGATCAAATTTTGATCGGCGGAAAGCCAGTCTGTTTGTC
>CAXUBB010000415.1:0-4966 GCA_964249105.1 uncultured Bryobacteraceae bacterium
AAGACAGCAGCGATTTTGCCGATCATTTGCGTGGTCAGTCCGCCCCAGGCGAGAGCGTTAATATGCATATCAGCCAGCGGATTCGTAAAACCGAGCTGTTCCCAAATGGCCGGCGCGGAGTGAGGCAGCACGGGGCCGGTCAGGATGCAGACAAGGCGCAGAGCTTCGGCGGCTGTATAGAGGGTTTCATCGAGTTTGGCTTGCGTTTCGGACGACGGATCTTTCGCCAGCTTCCAGGGAGCGCGCTCCACGATAAATTTATCCACAGCCGAGATAATCGTCCAGATCTGCTCCAGAGCGCGGGAGAAATCAAACAGGTCATAGTTGATGAGGGCTGAGGCAACGGCCTCCCGCGCTATGCCGGCAATGGAGGCGTTACCGTCAACCGTTGGAATGACACCATCACGGTACTGCTGAATCATGTTTAAGGTGCGGCTCGCCAGATTGCCCAGACCGTTTGCCAGATCGGAGTTGTAGCGGCCTACCAGAGCGTCGAAGCTGAAACTGCCGTCCTGGCCGAAGACGATTTCGCGGAGCAGAAAGTAGCGAAGCGCGTCCACGCCCATCACTTCCGTGATCGGAGCGGGACGAACGATGTTGCCGCGCGACTTGCTCATCTTATCGTTTTCGAAAAGGAGCCAGCCGTGGGCAAAGATGCGCTTCGGCAAGGGCCAGCCTGCCGCCATTAAGAACGCAGGCCAATAGACGGCGTGGAAAGTTAGAATCTCCTTGCCGATCAGGTGCAGGTCAGCGGGCCAGCGGTTTTCTCCTTCGATTGCGCTCATATAAGTGGTAAGCGCGTCGAACCAGACGTAAAAAACGTGCTTCGGGTCGGCTTCAACCGGAATGCCCCATTTGATGCTGGTGCGCGTAATGGACAAGTCCACGAGGCCGCGCTTGACGAACGCCAGCACTTCGTTGCGGCGAATGTCGGGACCGATAAACTCGGGATGGCGTTCGTAATACTCCAGTAACTGATCTGTAAACGCGGAGAGCTTGAAAAAGTAGTTTTCTTCCGTGACTTCCTCGTAGGGCTTGCCGGTTTCGGGATCGATGTCGCCCGGCTTCGCGTCATTGACAAATGCTTCGCTGACCACGGCATAGAGCCCCGTGTAAGTGCCTTTATAGATATAACCGTTCGCCTGGCAAGCTTCGAATAGCTGATTGACGATCTTGGCGTGCTTGGGGCTGGTGGTGCGCTGAAAACGGTCGATTTGCAGGTCGAGCTTGCGCCACTGCCCACGAAATTCCTCCGAGATCAGGTCTACAAACTCTTCCGGCGTTTTCCCTTGGGCGCGAGCGGCGCGCTCCACTTTCATGCCGTGCTCGTCGGTGCCGGTGGTCAGTACCACGTTGTAGCCTTCCATGCGCTTGAAACGCGCGATGGTTTCCGCCGCAATCGTTGTGTAGGCGTGCCCGATGTGCGGGGCGGCATTCACGTAATAAATGGGTGTTGTGAGGTAATACTGTCCTTGGCTCATTGTGATGCTATGACTGCCGACCTTGCCGGAAAGCCTGGCTTGCTTCCGAAATGACGACGCGGAGCGGCACGCCATGTTGATGGGCGGCTTTCCGGCAATCTTCATATTCCGGCGTGAACGTGCCGCTATCTGAATACTTGACTCGAATGACCCCGTGAGGTGTTTCCACTTCTTCCACTTGACGGGGAAGTACGCGGCGTTGGGCTTCAAAGATGCGAACGCCCAAGGTGGAAGTTTCGGCGAAGAGTATCCCGGCGAGTTCTTCGGTCCGGTCAGGTGTGGCAATCACGGAGAGGACCGCGGCGGGGCGATTCTTTTTCATGAATACCGGAGTGAGCGTAACGTCAAGCGCTCCGGCATCCAGGAGGCGCTCCATGGCGTAGCCGAGGATCTGCGGGGTGGAATCGTCGATGTTGGCTTCGAGTACGGTGACAGCCGTTGATTCGGTGGCGGCTGTGCGTTCGCCGACTAAGACCCGAAGGACATTGGCTTGCGTGGGGAAATCCTTATCGCCGGCGCCGAAACCTTGAGATAGGATGCGTACAGGCGGGAGTTTCCCGAATTCCTTCGCCAGTGTCGTGACGAGGGCCGCGCCGGTGGGGGTAGTGAGTTCGGCTTCGGGTCCGGAGGCGTAGATAGGGCGATCTTTCAGCAGGTCGGCTGTGGCCGGGGCGGGGACGGGAAGCACGCCGTGTTCGGTATTCACGGTGCCGCTGCCTACGTTAATGCGGGAACTGTAAATTTCTTCGACGCCCAGAAGTTCGAGGGCGACGCAAGCGCCAACAATATCGCAAATGGAATCGACTGCGCCGACTTCGTGAAAATGTACTTTCTCGATGGGAACAGCGTGTGAGCGGGCCTCGGCTTCCCCTAAGCGGCGGAACACTGCTAGCGCGTTCGCCTTGCTCTTGGGGGAAAGCGCGCCCGCTTCGATGATTTTTTCTATATGGGGAAGATGGCGATGCTTCTTTTCGGGCGTGAAGTCCACATGGAATTTGGAAGCGGCAATGCCGTGGCGTTTGGTTTTCTCCAGGCGGAACTGGGCCCCGAGATTCAGGGTATGCAGGACTTCCTGGAGTGCCTCCCAGGAGGCTCCGGCGTCCAGGAGAGCGCCGACAGTCATGTCGCCGCTGATGCCGGAAAATGCGTCGAAATAGCAAATTTTCATTGATTGTGTACGGAAGGGTTCGAAAACCCAGGGCAATTCTTTAGTTTACTGGCCTGAGTTCTTCCGCTTCAGAAGCTCACGGGCGTTATAAGCGTCCGCCAGCGCGTATTCCGGGGTGGCGGCTAGGGCCGTTAAGTGGCCCATCTTGCGCCCTGCTCTTGGCTCTGATTTGCCGTAGAGGTGAATTTTGACATCGGAGCGCGAGGAGGCGCTGGCCCAATCCGGCTCGCCGTTCTCCCAAATATCACCAAGCAAATTGACCATTGCGGCGGGAGACCAGGGCGTGACGGCTCCGAAGGGCAGGAGACAAACGGCCCGGAGTTGTTGTTCGAATTGACTGGTCAGGTTGGCGTCAACTGTCAGGTGGCCGGAGTTGTGGGGGCGCGGGGCTAGTTCATTGATGAGGAGACGTCCATTTTTCGTGACGAAGAACTCGACGCAGAGCACGCCGACTACTTGCAGTTCATCCAGAACATCCCGGGCGATTTCCACGGCTTCTTGCGTCAGGGAAGGCGGTATGCGCGCGGGCGCAATGGACGTGTCCAAGATGCCGTTGACGTGATGGTTTTCAATGGCTCCGTAATGGATAAATTCGCCGGAAACGCCGCGGGCGGCCACCACGGAGATTTCGCGGTCAAAGTCAATTTGCGCTTCGAGCACGGCTTCACGTTCGCCTACCGCTTTCCAGGCTTCGTCCAGGTCTTCTTCGGCTTTGATGCGGAACTGGCCTTTGCCGTCATAGCCGAAGTCGGCGGTCTTCAGGATAGCGGGAAGGCCGAGTTCCGCAACGGCCTGAGTGAGATCATGGCGGGTCGGCACGCTGCGGAAGGGCGTAAGGGGGAGGCTGGCTTTGGTCAGGAAAGTTTTTTCGCGCAGGCGATGTTGAGTTGTGTGCAGGACGTGGCCGCTGGGCCGGACGGGAGCGCACTCGGCGGCGGCTTCGGCGGTGGCGGCGGGAACATTCTCAAATTCAAAGGTGACCACCGAAACATTCCGTGCGAACTTGCAAATGGCGTCCAGGTCTTCATACGGGGCGGTAATTTCGAGATCCGCGACCTGGCCGGTCGGGGTGTCCTCATCGGGCGAGAAAGTATGGACGCGATAACCCATGCGGCGGGCGGCGATGGCGAACATGCGTCCGAGTTGTCCGCTGCCTAGGACGCCAATGGTGCTGCCGGGAAGAACGGGTGTGTGTGAATTCATGAAAGCTGATCCTGCAGGACGGCTTGCGTTTGGGCTTGACGCCAATGTTCGAGCCGCCGGTGAATTTCAGGATACTTGTTGCCTAGGATGGCAGCGGCTAGAAGCGCGGCATTTGTGGCTCCGGCAGGGCCGATAGCAAGCGTGCCGACTGGGATACCTGCGGGCATTTGCACGATGGAAAGAAGGGAGTCCACGCCGTTGAGAATACTGCTCTTGATGGGTACGCCCAGAACAGGCAAAACCGTATGGGCCGCGACCATGCCGGGCAGATGGGCGGCTCCGCCTGCGGCGGCGATGATAACTTCCAGACCGCGAGAGGCGGCTTCTTTGGCGTATTGAACCATGAGATCCGGCGTGCGATGGGCCGAAACGACCCGGCACTCGTGAGGGATGCAGAGTTTCGTGAGCGCCTCATCGGCGCGCTGCATGGTCTCCCAATCGGATTTGCTGCCCATAATGACGCCTACCAGGGGTGAATTTACTTCGTTGCTCATGAACTTAGGAGCGCCGTTTGCCGAGCAGCATAGCTAATAAGTAATTACCAGATCGGATCTGTCCGAATTGAGAGCCAATTATTGGAGGCGGACTCCGCGGTTGTCAAAAGAGCTTGTACTTCAACAATCGTCCACTGTTTGCGGCTGTTGTAGTCAGCATCGTGCCGATCTCTCTGAAGATCAAGAAAAGCTTTAGCGATGCTTTGAAGAGTTACCGGTACTGTTTGGTTTTTACCGTGCCAGTCTACCCAAGTTCTATTCTGAAATTGTGCTGAGGCATCTTTCATTAATCCATGTTGGAAGCTTCGTTCAAGACCAGGAAAGGCGGCCGGCAATCCTTGTAAGCGTTGCGCTGCATCTTCAGTAAGCAAATGGAACAAAGCATAGTAGGCGGTCGAAACGGCGCGACGCAGGGCCGCTTGCGTGGGGCTATTACCTCCGTATGTTGCAAGATGATTTGCCAACTCTAGTAGATCCTGTGCTAATCCCACTCTGGGTCGCCCTGCATTTTGGCTTGCTCGCTTTGACTACGAAATCTAACGTATTTGATATAGTCCGTCAATTTGTCAAATTCTAATTCTTCCTCCAGCTTTCTGGACACTTTTTGAGTAGTTTCAGAG
>CAXUBB010000416.1:0-4964 GCA_964249105.1 uncultured Bryobacteraceae bacterium
ATCTGGCGCTGATCGGGCGTCCGCTTCTGGGTCTGGTGGTAGCGGAAAAGGGGGGCCACGCCATGCATGTGGCGCTGGTGAAAAAATTAATGTCCGACCCGTCTTTTTATGAAGTTGTCACTCTGAATGCTCTGGCTCACTCGCGCTCGGCTTGATAATAAAAGCTTCCGTGCAGCAGCTTCCGCTCTTTCTCACTCTTTTCCGCCTTTTTTCCTCTCCCGTACTTGTTTGGCTGCTGCTTCATTCCCGTTTTCGCGCAGCCCTGGTTCTGGTATTAGTCGCAGGAGTAACGGATTGGCTGGACGGCTGGACCGCGCGCAAACTTCGGGTGAGCGGCAAAGCAGGGGTGGTGCTTGATCCACTTGCTGACAAGGTACTTTTGATTACCCTGTTCGTGGCCCTTGGATGGATTGGACTTTTGCCCTTATGGATGCTCCTCTTAGGAGTCGGACGCGATCTGATCATCGTCACCGGAGCGTTGTTACTGCGAGTTTTTCGCGGCTACCGACAGTTCCTGCCCTCTATCTGGGGCAAGGTCAGCACCTTCTTTCAAATTGTGTTGGTTTTTCTGGTTCTCATCCATGCGGCTTATCCCAACCGGTTCTTGTGGTACCTTCAGGAACTCGCTCTTCTATTAAGCGTTTTATTTACAATGGTTAGCGGGTTGGATTATATCCGACAGGGCATTAAGATGACGAAACGGCACGCAACGGGAGCAGCCGGTTAAACTTCTTTATTGAATTGACGACCTCAAAGGTCAGGAGTAGCCTTAAAGCATGGAGCCGTCCGTCGAAATTTATGCGCCTTCGCGCCTGTATGCCCGCGTCGGCTGGGCGGCTTTAGCGGGCGCAATTGTTTGTATTTTGTGCGGTTTCCGGGCGTATTTGGCCTTTATTCCCGGCGCGCTTTGCGCGTTCACGGCAGGATGTTTGTTCTGGCTGTCGGCGCTGCCGCGCATCCGCGTCGGCGTCACTCAGTTCCATATCGGCGAACGCACCATTGCCTGGCAGGAAGTCCGCGAAATCAACAGCAGCCGTTTTGTTTCCCCCCTGATTTTGAAGCTGAAGCTCACAAACTCGCGCCGGAAAACGCTTGTTTTCCCTGGGGAACCGGAGCAAATCGCCAGATTGATGTATCAGTTGCGCAAGAATTCAAGCTGGGCCACATTTGACGGAGTGGCCCACCGAGATTACTGGACATGGAACGACATCAAAGAACAGAGCGGCGCTGATTCGACGAACGACAACCCAGTACGCATGCTTAGTCATGACGATGAAGAAGAAATCGAGCGCATGTACCATAAATTGAAGAGCGTGGGTCGTCTGGATTCACGGGAAGCCGATTCTTCCCAAGACAGGAATGAGGATTAATTAGCGCTGCCGGCCTCTTCTTTCAGCCAGAATCGCCGTCGGCATGGTTGCCTTGCCTTTCTTGTTATCATCTTTCTCCTGGCGTTCACAGCCTTTCTGTTCCGAGCGCCGCTGCTAACGGCCGCCGGACAGTTTCTTGTTGAAAATGACGGTCCTCAAAAGGCAGACTTAATTTTAGTTTTAGGAGGCGACGATTTCGGCACCCGGATTGTAAAAGCGGCACAATTGCAGCAGGCGGGTTATGCTCCCTATGTGCTGGTGAGCGGCCCTCCGAACCTCCTGGGTCCTGAGTCGGATGAGACTATTGAGTATGCGCGCCGCCAAGGGTACAGCACCTCCCTGTTCCGGCCGTTGCCGAGCAACGCTGATTCCACGCGAACGGAAACAGCGCTTATCGGCAAGTATCTTCAGGCGCACGGCGCAAAGAAAATTATTCTTGTGACCAGCAATTATCACACCCGGCGCGCCGCCAAGCTCATGCGCAAACAGAATCCCGGCGTTTGGACGGTTGTTGTTCCAGCGCCTGATCCGTTCTTTACGCCCAGCGGCTGGTGGAAAACGCGCAGCGGGCAGAAAACATTTTTGTTTGAGTGGATGAAGACAGTCGCAACGGAGTTAGGTATTTAGATGTGGAAGTCGCTTTCAACGCTCTGGCCTTATCTGCGGAAGTACCGCGGCGGCTTGGCGCTAGGCATAGGGTCGCTTTTGATGAAGGACGTCCTAGCAGTTTCCTTGCCTGTTGTTATCAAGAATGGGGTTGATTCGCTCACGCATGGATTTCAGATCCGCTTCGTCCTGCAACTGGCAGCGCTGCTGATTGGCCTGTCTCTCGTCAAGGGTTTGTTTCAGTACTGGATGCGCGTCATCATCATCGGCATCTCGCGTGACATTGAATACGACCTGCGCAACGATCTCTTTGGGCATCTCGTGGAGCTGTCGCAGGATTTCTACTCGCGCTACCGGACGGGCGATATCATGGCGCGAAGCACCAATGACTTAAACGCGGTGCGCATGATGTTGGGACCGGGCATTATGTACTGGACCGAGACTTCGGTCATGCTGGTGCTGGCGGTAGCCGTGATGGCACACTCGAATCTGTGGCTTACCTGCATGGCGCTCCTTCCGGCTCCGGCCGTATCGGTGGCGGTGATTTTTTTCGGTAGGCGGATTCATGCGCGGTTCGAGCATATTCAGAGGATGTTTTCCGATATCAGCAGCAGAGTGCAGGAGAATCTGGCTGGAGTGCGCGTCGTGCGGGCCTATGCGCAAGAGGGGGCGGAAGTGGAACAGTTCGAACGCTTGAACCAGGAGTACATCCGCGAAAACATCGGGCTGGCCAGGATTCAAGGCGCATTCATGCCGCTCTTGCAGGCTTTGATCGGCGTTACCTTTCTGCTGGTTTTGTGGGCCGGCGGCAGGCAACTCATAGCGGGGAAAATCAGCCTGGGCAGCTTTGTCATGTTCAACACGTATATGGGCATGCTGATCTGGCCGATGATTGCGTTTGGCTGGGTGGTGAATCTGATGCAGCACGGCACGGCATCCTTGAACCGCATTAACGAGATTCTCCACGATCGTCCCGCGATTGCCCGTCCAGGGGGACCAGCGCTGCATCCTTCTGAATATTCAGCCGAGATCGGTTTTCGCGACGTTTCCATGCTCTTTGGAGAACGCAGGGCGCTGGACGACATCAACCTGCTGATTCATTCCGGAGAAACAATTGCCATTGTGGGACATACCGGCAGCGGCAAAACCACTCTGGTCAATCTGATTGTCCGCCTGATGGACCCGTCGAGCGGAACGGTCACGTTCGGCGGCGCGGACCTGCGCCGGTTCGATCCGGAAGAGTTGCGGCGGCAGATTGGTTTCGTTCCGCAGGAGACTTTTCTTTTCAGCGCAACGCTGGCGGAGAATATTGCCTGGGGCGTTCCCGACGCGGGCATTGAGCAGATTCGCTGGGCCGCGGAGGTGGCCGGGTTGGCAACCGACATTGAAGGATTTCCGAACGGGTTCGACACCGTTATCGGCGAGCGCGGCTTGACGCTTTCCGGCGGCCAGAAGCAGCGAACGGCGATCGCGCGCGCCATCCTGCGAAATCCTCGTATTCTGATCCTGGATGATGCGCTTTCGAGCGTTGATACAGTTACGGAAGAAAAGATTCTGAGCGGCTTGGCCAGCGTGATGCGGGACCGCACGACTATTTTGATCTCCCATCGCGTGTCCACTGTTCAGAATGCGGACCGCATTGTCGTGTTAAACCACGGCAGTGTGGTAGAAATTGGTACGCACGAGGAGTTGCAGCGACGGGGCGGCTACTACGCCGAACTGTACCAAAAGCAACTGCTCGAAGAAGAACTGGAGGCAATCTGATCTATGTCCGACAGCAAGATGAGCAGACGCAAGCTGCTGGAGGCTATTCCCGCCTTGGGAGCCGCCGCGTTTTTTCCTAGAATTCTCAATGCACAGGAGTACCGCATTGCAGGCGCGGACATTAAGCTTGGGGTGGCTTCCTACTCATTCCGAAAGTTCTCCAGAGCGCAGGCGATTCAGATGACGAAGGAGCTTGGGACGCCTTATCTGAACGTGAAGGATTTTCATCTGAAACTGGACAGCACCCCGGAAGAGATTGACGCCGCGAAGAAGGAGTTTGCGGACGCGGGCATCATTCTGGTCGGCTGCGGAAACGTCAGTTTTCAAAAAGATGATGAAGCTGACATCCGCGGCAAGTTCGAATACGCGAAGCGCGCCGGATTTCCGCTGATTGTGTGCGCTCCGACGGCGGAAACGCTGCCGAAACTTGAGAAGTACGTGAAAGAGTACAACATCAAAATTGCCGTCCACAATCATGGGCCGGAGGACAAGCACTTCCCAACCCCGCAAAGCGTTTTGAAAGCAGTTAAGGATCTCGATCCGCGCTGCGGGTTGTGCATGGACGTGGGGCACACATCGCGCACCGGCGTGAACATTGTAGAGTCGATGGCGGAGGCTGGGCCACGACTGCTCGATATGCATGTTAAGGATTTGGCTGATCCGATGGCGAAAGAAAGCCAAGTACCGGTAGGTGACGGCAAGCTGCCGATTCCGCAAATCTTCACGCAACTGATCAAGATGAAATACAACGGAAGCGTAAACCTGGAATACGAGATCCAGGAAAACGATCCCATGCCGGGCATGCAAAAGAGCTTTGCCTATATGCGCAAGGTCCTTACCAATGTGCGAGCTCTATTGGGGAACTCCTAATTAGCGCTTGCCAGAGTGGCCGTATGAGCGGACGTTTCGAGCTCAGGAATCTCGATAAGGGTCTTTGTGCCTTCGCCGGGTTTACTATCGACCGTCATGCGGTAGCGGCGGCCAAACAGGACGCGCAGCCGTTCGTTGACGTTGGTCACGCCGATTCCGCCTTCGCCCGCGAACAAGTTTGCCAGCTTCTCTTGCTGCATGCCGAGTCCGTCGTCTTCGATGGAGATGTAAAGCCGGGCGTCACTCAGCCAGGCCCGAAGCCGGACGGCGCCGCCTTCCACTTTGTTGGAAAGCCCGTGCTTGATGGAGTTCTCGATGATTGGTTGGAGGATCATGCTCGGCACCAAAAGATCA
>CAXUBB010000417.1:0-4946 GCA_964249105.1 uncultured Bryobacteraceae bacterium
GTGCAGAATGGTTGTGCCGCTCAGCAGCAGATCACGAGTGCTGGTGATAAATAGAGTGGGCGGAAATCCTTGCAGGTCCGCGTAGAGCGGCGAAAGCACCGGGTCTTTCCGTTCTGTCGAACCGGCGTACGCCTCGTTTCTGGGCGTTTTCGTCGGTAAGGCGAGCGGTCCTGAAAATCCGCCTAAAGCATAGATAGCCTGCGAGTCGCCATCACGTGAAAAATCACCCATGCCGGAGAAGATTCCGAGCGCTCCCGGCAGCGGCAAGCCGGAACGCCGTAGCTGCACCGAAACCTCCGCCGTTAAGATCGCGCCTGCCGACGTTCCATAGAGCGCAATTTTCAGCGGCTGGTAGGTTTTCAGCAGTTCTTTATAAACTGCTACGGTGTCCTCCACGGCTGCCGGAAATGGATGTTCCGGCGCAAGGCGATACAACACCGCGACTATCTTGGTCCTGGTTAGATTCGCAAGCGGAACCGTTTCCGTGAGCGAGCCGGAATCAGAATTGAATCCCCCACCATGTACGTTAATCAGCACCCGGTCAGCATTTTCTTGAGGGATGACTGACGGCGTAATCACCTTCACGTGAACACCCGCAATAATCTGCGCTTCCACATTCACCGGATACAGCGACCGGAACTCCGCTCCGGCCCGGTTTTGCCACTCGTCCGTTTTGCGCCGCCGCTCTTCTAATGTTTCTTGATTCGCCGCATCGGAGACCTGCCGCGCCAAACTCTTCCGCGCCTCCGGGCTAACCGTTGTCGGCACTGGAACCACTCTCGTTATATGCGCCGTCCCTTCGGCGTCGATGAAACTGGAATTCTTCTGCGGGCCTGATTGCGATCCGCCCTGCCCAAATGCGCCCATCACACCGAGCATAGCTGTGGCAAATAAATTCTTTGTTTTTCCGGATAGTAGAAACATTTGCTTATATTACCGATAAAATCGAGCGACTAATTGTAGATTTCGCTTGTTTTTCCGTGCCGTATCGCATAAGGTAAACTCCTGGAGATTATTGTGAAATACTTATTGTCCGTACTGCTTGTTCTTTTGGGCGGAGTTGGAATCGCGTCAGCCGATGTCGTGACAAACACAACATGTCAGATCGGGACAGGCCCAACGGTCTCCAATCCCACCGGCTGTTCCATGAACCCGCCGAACTCGGCTTCCGCTGTTGCCAGCCTCACTGTCAATCAGTTAACTCCCGTTCCCGGCGTAGATTCATTTACCAATTTCACGATCGACGTCGCTGGATCAGTAACGGCAAAACCTTTCTTTGTTAATCCCGGTCCGGGCGGTATCAGTTCAAACGCAATGGCTACGGCAAATATTACAAATCAGTTTTTCACTGCGGGTCCCGTTCGCCAGGGAGTGATTACGTTTTCAGCGAACGTGAGAAATTTCGGCGAGGGTCCAGGGAACGACTCTGCTACTGCCGCAGTATCGGTCGGGTCCCTGCCAGGCTCCTGTTTGGGTAATTACGGTTGTAGTGGACTTCTCACCACGGTAGCGCCACGTTCCCTAAGCTTCACGCTTGGAAACACTTTTGCCATCAGCTTTAATGAAGCTTTTGCGGCGTATGGCGATCCGCTCGTAGAAGGCACTGGCTTTGCCAACGGCGCGGTAAATCGCAATTTCCAACTCTTCGAAGCCGACGGCAAAACGCCAGTCACCATTTTTGCCGCTCCCGAGCCGGACACGTTTGGATTGCTGCTTATTTCTTTTGCCGGATTGTGCGCCGCCGTTTTACTGCCGCGATCATCAGCAGCCCGAACGCCCCAAAACTAATTGAAGCGGGTTCCGGCGCGGTTTCAACCACTCCCGCAAAAGAAGCCGTATAGTTACCGGCTTGATCTAATATTCCCTGACTGGCAAGGGTCCCCGAAGCCGCCGCAAACTGGCCGGTGCCGCCTCCAATGGACAGATTGGCGGAGAAAGCCAAAGTAGCGCCCTGCACGGAAGCCGTGCCGGAGTAGCTGCCGAAAAGGGAGTTGCCTGCATTGGTGACCGAAGTCAATGTAAACACGCCATTGTCAAATGTGGTGAGGCTCGTTGTGCAGTGGCTCTGGATGTCCTGAAATGAACCCAGCAGATTTGAACTCCCTGCGCCAAAGGCATTGACGGTAATAAACGGCGAGCAGCGCCCGGCTGCATCCTCGGAAGCGAAGCCCGTTAGACTTCCAGAGAAACTGACGCTCTCCGCATGGACGGTGTTGGCGGCGCTCAATATGAAAGCAGCGCAAGCTAGAACGGTGTAAAGGGATTTGATCGGCATGAGTGTAAAGATACGACAAGCGCTGAGAAGCCGCAAGCAAAATTGCTATCATCTACCCTGCCGTGCCAACCTTCAACGATCTCGCCCTTAGAACTTTGCTCGTCATTGCGGTAGCCATGGCGATTCCTATCCTGCATGCCGCCGCCTGTGAAGACCTTTTGGGCGTAGCCCTGCCGGACACGACCATCGCATCCGCCCAAACCATTCCGGCCGGAGCGTTCAACCCGCCATACGGCGCGCCGCTCGACAAGCTTCCCGCTTTCTGCCGTGTTGCCGGTGTCATAAAGCCCACAAGCGATTCATACATTCGTTTCGAGGTGTGGCTGCCCGTCTCCGGTTGGAACGGAAAATTTCTGGGTGTGGGCAACGGCGGGTTCGCCGGCTCCATTGACTACAGCGCCCTGGGCAGAGTTGTAAAGCGCGGTTACGCCACGGCGGCCACTGACACCGGCCATGAGGCGGAAGCCGGAGACGCAAGCTGGGCTTTTAAGCATCCGGAGAAAATCACTGATTTCGGTTATCGTGCCTTGCACGAAACGGTGGCAAATGCCAAAAAGCTGATGCAGACTTTCTACAATCGCCCTCCGCAACATTCTTATTTCGATGCCTGCTCGGATGGCGGCCGTGAAGCATTGATGGAAGCCCAACGCTTTCCCGAAGATTTCGACGGCATTCTGGCTGGTGCGCCCGCGAATTTCTGGACACATATGCTGGTGGGCGGCGCGGAGGTCGCGAAAGATGTTTACAAAAACCCCGCGGGATACATTTCCAGCATCAAGGTTCCCGCAATCCACGCCGCCACACTGGCCTCTTGTGATGCTCAGGACGGAGTGAAAGATGGAATTATCAATGATCCTCCGCGCTGTCGCTTTGATCCGTCCGTGCTGCTCTGCCAAGGCGTGGAGTCCCGCGCTTGTTTAACCGCGCCCCAAGTTGCTTCTCTTCGGAGGTTCTACTCCGGCGGCCAGGACTCTCATGGCAAACCAATCTTTCCCGGATACACGCCGGGCGCGGAAGAAGGGCCAGGCGGCTGGAGTTCCTGGATTCTGGGGAGCGGACCCGGCGCGGCTTACGGTTTCGGATACATGGAAAACTATTTCCGCTACATGGTGTTCGATGACCCGGCCTGGAATCCAGTCACCGCTAATATCGATCTGGCGGAGCGCACAGCGGACGAGAAGACAGCCCGCGCTCTCAACGCCGTTGATCCTGATTTGCGCCGCTTTCAGGCTCACGGCGGCAAGCTCATCCTGTATCACGGCTGGAACGATCCCGCCATCTCGCCGCTGAATACGATCAATTACTATCACAGCGTGCTCTCAACGGTGGGCGCGCGCACTGCCGAAAATTTTGTTCGTTTGTATATGGTTCCTGGAATGCAGCACTGCGTCTCCGGTCCTGGCCCGAACTGGTTCGGACAACTCGGCACGGTCACCGCTAAAGGCGCCGAACACGGCATCTATACGGCTTTGGAACAGTGGGTGGAAACAGGCGCCGCGCCGGACAGTATCATTGCCACCAAATATGGAGAAGACAATCCATCAAAAGAGGTTCAAATGACGCGTCCGCTTTGTCCTTACCCGCAAATCGCCAAGTACAAAGGCGCCGGTGACACCAACGACTACACCAGTTTTCTCTGTGTCTCTCCGTCCGAATCTTCCGCCAGCAATCATTGACTGAGAGGAACGTGATACTTTTACAGCTCTTCCCCTGAAAATAACTTTCCTTTCCTCCATCTAAAAAGCAGAAGAGGTCCGCTATTCCACAATTCATGTTTGCAGCGGGTATCGAGAACAGCTACCCGACCCTTGCCTGACGGCTCCGCCAAACGAGTGGATGAAATGGAGAAGTGCTGTCATTACAAAAGGTGGGAGGAAGATTTCGATTTAGTCCGCGAACTGGACATCTCCTATCTCCGCTATGGACCGCCTTATTACAAAACCCATCTCGGACCCGGCCAATATGACTGGAGTTTCGCCGATGAAACTTTTGCCCGCTTACGGGCGCTCAACATTAAGCCGATCGTTGACTTATGTCACTTCGGGGTGCCTGACTGGATCGGAGACTTTCAGAACACGGACTGGCCGGTCCTTTTTGCCGAGTACGCCAAAGCATTCTCCCAGCGCTACGATTGGGTCCGCTTCTACACGCCCATCAATGAAATCTTTATCGCGGCCCATTTTTCAGCCTACATGGGCTGGTGGAATGAGCGCCTGCAAAGCGACAAAGCTTTCGTGACCGCCATCCACAATCTTTGCAAAGCGAACGTTTTGGCGATGCATGCGGTACTCGAAGTGCAGCCGAGGGCGATCTTTATTCAAAGCGAATCCACGGAGTTCTTCCATCCGGAAAAACCATCTTCCGGTCATGCACACGGAAACAAATTTGATGAACAGCGAACTGGCCCCGTTATGGCTTCGCAAACAATGGGCTAATGTTCACCGGCTGCGTGAGGACGGCATGCCGATGATCGGCTTCACTTACTACAGCCTCATCGACCAGGTAGACTGGGATACCGCTCTCCGCGAAGACAACGGGACTGTTAATCCGCTGGGCCTGTATGATATTGACCGCAAGATCCGTCCCGTCGGCGAGACTTACAAGGAACTCATTCGCGAATGGAGCTTCATCCTGCCTACCCAAAGTCACAGCCTTTACTTAAATTGCTGAT
>CAXUBB010000418.1:0-4231 GCA_964249105.1 uncultured Bryobacteraceae bacterium
CGTACCGACCGGCGTAACAGCGATGTCGCCTGCGGCTGTTTACGACAGCACAACAGGGTACGTCACTTTATGCTTGGTCCCCTCCTCTGTATGGGGATCACAGTCCGTTTGGGGTTCGCAATCGGTATGGGGATCAAACATCGCTATTACCGGCGAGCAGTAAATCATTTGAGCCCTGGTTTCTCCCCTGGAGTAGCCGGGGCTCTATTTTCACCAAATATATTGCTTGGCTCCCTCACGACGCCCATAGCTGTCAAGCACGTGAACCACACGGATTTTTTTCAGTTTTGCCGGCGAGAGCTGGCCCAGTGGAATATAAATGATTTTGCGATTGACGCGGGCCGCCAGTTGCCGGAATACGCTTCGGGGAGGTTTGGCGGCAATATAGATAACGTGCCTCTCAATCGAGTAATCAAGGGACGCCATCAGCAAGCGCTCGGCTTTCGTCTCGGCCCATTCGTAATCCAGATCATTCCAGACGTCGAACAACCGGCGCGGCGGAAGGGTCATCAAAAGTCCTCCGTACTCAGCCCGGCCTACTCCCGGTCCTACCAGATGCTCAAAAGGCTCCGTTGAATAAAAAGCCATATCGGATTCATTCTGATGTTCTCCCAGCCACGTCGTCAGATACCGGTACCGATCATCGCGGTCCTCGTCAAAGATAATCACCAGCGCGCCGACATCGCCGGAAAACCTGCCTGTCTCTTTAACAAAAAGTTTATTCTGATGCCAATTGCGGACCGTTTCACGTAGGGCAACGCCATCCAGGGTGGAAGCCGTAAACGGCTCAACGTGAGAGCGCTCTTCTGAAACTTTGGCTTTTGCGTATCGCTTCAAAAAGCGGCCGTAATTTTCTATCACTAAATCTTCAGGAGGGTAGGAGCAAATAGAGTTTCCATTGGTTTGGCTGGCCCACTCGCCTTTGTGCTTCTCCCGTTTACGCGCCTTCAGGCCACCGGGCCGGAGCATCTGCTTCATACGCGGCAATCGCCTTCTGATACGCAGTTTGCGAGTGCGTAGCCAGACTTCCTCGCCTGAAATGTTTATCGTTTCAAGCGGCGGAGCCTCCGTCCGCTGCTCGCTAAAGCGATTGGCCATCTGCCAAACCTCATAGGCGTAGTTATCATCCACAACTGACCGCGCGCCGAGCGCCAGATCGTAAATGCCGGGCAGAAGATAACCATCAAGCATTGCCAGATTACGGGAAAATTTTGCCAGGCTGAGTCGCTGCCATGATCGTATGGAATCACCTGTATTGATGATGTACTCACGCTCGGCTTCCCGTAAAAGAGCCAATTGCCACCGCAGCCGTTCTATGGAGTCTATAGTGTTATTCCAGCGCGTTGCTTCATATAGCTCCTGATAATACGGCGGTTCACTCGTCACTTCGGCAAGGCAATCCGGATGTAAATTTAACAGCTCTGCCCAGCCGAACAAGCGAACGCGAGCCGGAGGCGGTTCTTCCTGCGGCATCTCCATGGCATCCAAAAGCGGATCGAGCATGTTGAGCGAAATAACCGCGCAGACAGAGGCCAGTGGATTCGCGCCTTGCAGCTTCCAGGCCATTGCGCCCGCGTGGAACTTAATCTCGGACGTGCGCGCCTGCGGATATAAGCGATACTGCTCCACATAGCGTTCCATCCCAATCTTTTCGATGGCGTATGGATCGGGGTATTGGCCGGGCAAATGGGGTTTTTCCTGCGTGGCCGGTTCCAGCAGAATTACTTCGCAATCGATCTCTCGCGCGGTCCGCAGCGCTTCAACAAACGGATCGCCGGGTTCAACGGGGAGGTAGGTTGCGTCCTCATCCTCATGGCTGTCGGAAAGGACGATAACCGACATCTGCGGCATGCGTCCAATGGCTTTTGTGTAAACATGCTCCAGAGAAGACGGCAGTTCAACCGCCACAACTCCAGGACGATGTTCCAACAAGAAGCGCCGGACATGCGCGGCAAACTCGATACGGCCCGGAGCGACCGGAAGGTAGGTAATGTTCCCGCGCGTGAGCGTTCCGGCTGTGTTTGATTCCTGGTGCATATTACCGTCGAACGCTATACCGTAACGCCTCATCGCCCAGAACAGCCCGTACAGCGGACTGAAGCACGGAGCGGAACGGCTGCCCCGTCCCATCATTCAGCTTCATCGCATAGCGCGCGACGTTTACGCCGTCACGAACGGTGTAGCTTTCGTCCGAGGCATGCGCTTGCTGAAGAAAATCGGCCACATACTGCAAGACTTCATCAGGTGAGAAAGGAAGGTTTTCGCGCAGAATTGCCAATTCTTCCTCCCGCTCCGGAAAGTCGATGGTGATTTGCGGTTGTAACCGGGAATGAATGTACTCCGGCAGATCGAACGTGGAAGAATCATCGTTCATGGTTGCTACTAGGCGAAAATCGGGGTGCGCTCGCACTTTCACGCCGGCAATCACGGATTCCACATAACGCCGGTTATCCAGAAGCGGCGCTAGACTGGCCCAACTCTTCTCGCTCATCCGGTTGCCCTCGTCTAAGATGGCGACGCCGCCGCGGATCATAGCAGTGAGAAGCGGGGATGCTACGTACTTCAGGCGTGATACGCCCTCAATCACGGGAGTAATCAACAAATCCTCCGGCCTGGTATCGGCGGTGGCTTGCAGAATATACGCCTCGCGCCCCAGGCGTTTGGCAGCCGCGTAAGCCATCGTCGTTTTCCCTACGCCGGGCTTCCCCAATAGCCGCGGATTCATCGGAACGTCGCGTTGGTGGATCACCATCCAGGCGGCCATCAACTGTCGCATTGCTTCTTCTTGACCCACCCACTGCACATTCAACTCATCCGGGTGCGCCAAGTGCAGCTCAATGCCTTCGACAGTAGTTTTCATAAATTAGTACGTTACTCCAGAGGTCAGGAAAATAAGATAAAACTTAAGGCAGTTCAGATGCTTTATCTCGTGACCGGGTTTACTTATCCATCGTAGAATGAGAATGCTCCAGGGATGACACCACAACTGTTACGGCTTGTGTATGCGGTGGAGTTTCTCCTCGCTCTGGTAGCGATTTTTACTGCTTGGTCGGAGATCGGCGGTCAGGCAGTTCTGGATCTTATGCACTGGGGATGGAAGTTAAGTCTGAGCCTGTTGCTGGCTGCGGCAATCGTCGGCTTTTCCGCGGCTGTTGCTGCGGAAGAAAGATTATGGAACCTGCGTTCAGCCCGTTGGTTTGTCGCGGTGCTTCTGTGTGTTGTTGCCATAGGGGTTGTGACTTACTACTACGCCCTTCAAACTGATAACAGCGAGGGGGATGAAAGCGGCACGGTATCCGTGAGTCGTCCGGCGCTCGGCCGCTCTCTGCAACTGTCATGACTTCAGCCGGCAACGAAACTGAGTACGCATTCTGGGCTGACGAGGATAACTCGTTCAGAATCAACTATTCTCTGCCGGTATTTCATGAAATCGATTTTCAGGTCAATGAAGGCTACCGCCGGATCCCGCACGGGGGAGTTGAAATTGGCGGTATCCTGTACGGAAATTCCGCTGGAAATACGATTTCCATTGAGGCGTTTCGCCCTATTGAATGTGAGCACGCCACGGGACCCTCGTTCAATTTGTCTGAGCGCGATCTGGCCCAGCTTACCGCTTCCTTGAAAGCAGTGCCCAACGACGAAGAGTTAAAAGGCTTCATTCCGCTGGGCTGGTTTATTGCGCACACTCGCGGTCCTTTGCGGATCACGGAACGGGAGTTGCAACTTTTCAATCAATTCTTTCCTGAAGTGGGTAAGATAACGCTATTAGTAAAACCGGAGCGGTTCAAGCCGACGCGTTTTGGTTTTATTGTTCGAGGCGCGGATAGGAACATCAAAACGGATGTCAGTGAGAGCGCCATCATCCTGCCTTTGCCGGGGCGCGCCGGCAGCTCTCCAAAAGGTTTAGTCCCCTCCATTCCAGCTCCCGCCACGGCAAAAGCCGCGCCCCCGGAGAAAAGATCGGCAGTTCACAGCCCGGAGATCGAGAAAAAGCCTGTTGAACCGAGCCGTCCGGAGGTCAAGGAGCCAATTGCGCCGGTTATTGCTCCTCACCCGGAACCGGTTGCGGCGGCAGCGCCTGTCTTACCCTCTGTCGAGGAGATCCGAAAGCGCCGTTCTGAAAATCTACGGAACCAGTTTGCCCAGGAAGAGCAAACGGCTGCCAAGGACAGCGTTACACGGCCTTTGGACAAGCCAAGAACACCGTCGCGCGGACGGTTGTTTTTTGTGC
>CAXUBB010000418.1:4241-4923 GCA_964249105.1 uncultured Bryobacteraceae bacterium
CTTGGGTCTGGAGTCGGTTATTGGGCTTACCTCCAACTACCCCCCGCTGACATCAATTTACGCGTGCATCGATACGGAACGACGCTGCTCGTGCAGTGGACACCGGAGCAAACGCAGAACGCGAGTTCCGCAGCCATTCGCGTCGACGATGGGTTGGCATTGCCTTTGACGTCTGCCCAAAAGGCAAGCGGCCAGATCGAAATCAAGCAGATCTCGGACAACATGAAAATAGAGCTGATTGCTCAGCACTGGATACGCGATTCACACGGCATTATTCGATTCGTCAGCCTGTCGGCGTCACGCTAAGCGGCAGAGACAATCCTTAAATCCTCGCCCTTCATCTGCGCTGGTTGAGGCAGGCCAAGAATACCGAGAATCGTGGGCGCAATGTCTTGCAATGCTCCGCCTTCCCGCAGTCTGGCCGCATCGTTGCTCATATAGATAAACGGCACCGGGTTAGTGGTGTGGTAAGTGTGCGGACCCTTGTTGGCGGAGTCGATCATCATCTCCGCATTGCCGTGGTCCGCTGTAATCAGCCAGGAGCCTCCGGACCGCTTTAACGCGCCGTAAATCTCTCCTAAACCGGCGTCAACGGTTTCGCAAGCCTGAATGGTAGGCGCCAGTTTGCCGGAGTGGCCGACCATATCGGCGTTGGCGTAATTCATGACGATCACGTCGAAGC
>CAXUBB010000419.1:0-4920 GCA_964249105.1 uncultured Bryobacteraceae bacterium
TATTGTACGGGTGCATGATGTGAAGAATATGAAGATTGTCGCGGAAGTGGCGGATGCGGTACGACAATCCGCGAGGACCGAGGAAGAACAGCCCGTGGAAGCAAGGCCGGAGCGCAGGCCCGTGAGCGAAAGACCGCCGCAAACCGATCGCAGGCCGCCATTGCGGCCGCGCGAGAAATCACCTCAAGGTTTTTGGCAGCGCGGGCAGAAATGAGTTCCGCGCTGCGCCAGCACGATTCGGCGAATGCCTGCGCCGCAACGGAGGCAGGTTTCGCCCTTTCTTCCGTAAACATTGTGTAACTGTTGATAGCTGCCGCGCTCGCCGGCGCTATCCACATAATCGGCGATGGAGGAACCGCGATGCTGAATGGCGGTTTCCAGGATTTCGAGTAGATGCGTGTGCAGTTTCTGGGCGCGTGTTTTTGATAAACGCTGCGCTGCCGTCTTCGGGTGAATTCCGGCGGCAAACAAGGACTCGTCGGCGTAGATATTTCCGACGCCCGCCAGGAAAGCTTGATTTAACAGAACGGCTTTGATTCTTCCCTTATGGCGTTTGAGCCGGGCGTAGAAATCTTCGAAACTGATTGTGAGCGCGTCCGGCCCGACGCGGGTGAGCATATCCGGGGGGTCAGCGAAGAACTCGACGCGGCCAAACATGCGCGTGTCGTCGTAAATGAGAAGACCATCTTCGAGTTGCAGTTGGGCGCGAGTGTACTTGGTGAGCGGCGCATCCCAAAGCAGTTTCCCGGTCATGCCGAGATGCACGTATAACAAGCCGCGATCCAGGTCGATCAGGATCTGTTTGCCTCGCCGCCGCACGTCAGTCACTGTGGCCCCTGTCAGGGCTGCGATGGTTTCTTCGTGGTTGGCGCGGGTGACGCGGCGCGAGGAAAGGGAGGCGTCCAAAATCTTCTTGCCAAGAATGTGCGGCCGGACGGAGCGCACCACGGTTTCGACTTCAGGAAGTTCAGGCAAGGCAGTTAAGGCACATCGATCAGGACGGCGCCGTCCTGAACCACAACAGGATAGGTTTTGAGGATCAGGTCTTCGTCGTAATCGTTAACGCCGGTAACCGTATCAAATTCCCACTCGTGCCACGGGCAGACGATTTGATTACCATTGAGGCTGCCCTGCCCCAAAGGACCGCCCGCATGAGGGCAGATTCCTTCCACGCAGCGTAGCGTTCCGCCAACGTTACAAACAGCATAGGTAGCGTCGCCATTTTGCACTTCCGCCACCTCGCCGGGCGGGAAATCCTGTAAAGCTTTGACTTTGACTAAAGGCATCTCTTTTTAGAGTATCCGGCTGATGAATTGGTGGGTTAAACTAATGTAGTGTTAACACCGCCGAACGGGGGATCGAGTGGAGCCGCCTGTGAGAGTTGAACTCACGACCTCATGATTACGAATCAGGCGCTCTACCAACTGAGCTAAGGCGGCTTGTTTTCAGCTTACCAGACGAAGTCTTTGAGGGATAAGACGTGTTTTTTCTGGTTGTTTGCCGCAGGGTATACACGGACGGATACGCTGTTTTTTCCGTCACAAATACTCACCGGAAGCCAAAGTATTTTGTCGATTTCCGCCACGTACACTAGCACGGCGTCAATCTCGCGGGAAGAGTAGGTTCTGATTTCGTCGCAGCCTCCGCTCATCTTGTTTAAGACCACCTCAACGGCACCGTTTGCCAGCGCACCCACATTATTTGCACTGCACACGGTACAACCTGTCGCTGTCGTCTAGGACAAGATCGTAGCGGCATCCTTCCATGATGGGCCGGGAGCAGCAATAGCCTTTCTCTGTAGCCGCTAGGCTGATACGAAGCTGTGCAATTTCGCCACGGTGTCTGGTGCTGAGTACTGGTACAACCTTGTGAGTAAGAGAGGTCATCTATTTTGACGGATCATAGCAGAGCAAAAGTGAATCAATGATTAGTCTGTGACACTAAGACGGGAAACTCGTAGGTTTGTGACAGATTGCGGCAAAAGCGTGCCGGTCAACGGCGCATATGGGCAGTGATTGCCGTGCATGCGCCTTTCACGGCGCCGCTCAGCAGACGGTTTGAATTGCTGTAAATGAGGTCAGCGTTGCCATCGAAGACGGCGACTTTGTTCCCATGCGTAAAGGGCGTGGTTGGATTGATCGCCTCATGGTCTAAGCGCACTAGGTAATCCGCTTTCTCCCGGTTCGCGGTCACGATAACACCGGGACAACGCTGGGCGAACGCCTTGATTACTTCCACATTCTGGGGACTCGTGCCTCCCATGAAAGCCAGGGAACCTTTAACGTCCGCCACGGCGGCATCGCCGGAAGCTTGCGCCGCTGCGCTCTCCGTGATGAAGACGCGAGGCTTCTCCGCGGAGGCAGCCAACCCTGAAATGGCCGTCATGATAAGCAGCGCCGAGCAGGAAAATTTGATTGGCATAGCCACTATCTCTGTTCGTTGTCTCAGACGCGATGGATGACAGCATGGTTTCAGTTCATCGACAGGCGGGAACTCGCGCCTCATTCGCGGTGTCTGTCTCTAGTGAATGAGGTAAGTATGTTTGAACAGACCTTTGTGGAGGCCGCGCCAAGCGGCGGAAAGCCCGTCACCGTTGTCTTTTCGCTGATGTTTCAGAGTTTCGTCATTTGTCTTCTGATTCTGATCCCGCTCCTATACACGGAAGCGCTGCCGGGAGCGGTGACCAAGAGCCTCCTGGTCGCTCCGGCTCCTCCACGAGAGGCGGTTCCTGAACCTCCGCCCAAAATTCAACCGAGATCAGCGATGCGCGTGTTTGATGGACGAAAGCTTTTTGCGCCTGTCTTCATTCCCAAGCAGATTCCCTCGGCAGTCCAGACCGCGCCCGCTCCGGATATCGGAGTTGTGGGAAGCGTAGGAGAAGCAAACGGCTCAGGCGCTTCCGGCGTCATCGGTAGTATTCTCGGCTCCGTTCCCCAAGCGCCTATTGCTCCTCCCCCAGAGGCACAACTGAAGAATCAATCAGCCCGCAAACCGGTGCCGCTTGGCGGTCGTGTCGCGGAAGCCAATCTGATTCGTAGGGTCATGCCGGTCTATCCGGCGCTCGCCCGGTCGGCGCGTGTTCAAGGCGCGGTGGAATTTACAGCGCTGATCAGCAAGGACGGCCATATCGAAAACTTGCAACTGGTTCATGGCCATCCACTGTTAGTCAATGCGGCTAAAGAGGCAGTTCTGCAATGGAAGTATCGTCCGACTACCCTGAATGGCGAGGCCGTTGAAGTGATTACCGATATTGTCGTAAACTTCACGCTGGCTCAGTAAAGGCGAGCGCATGCCACCACAACGGAAGCGATCAGCGCGATGCAGCCGCTGCTTGTTCCAACGCCGCCAAGCGCAACTCCAAAGCCTGAATCTCCCGTTCCTGGCGTTTGATCGTTTGGTGCTGTTTCTGCAATTCGTTCAGAAGCATTGCCGGTAGCTGCTGATACTGCACCGATTCAATCTGCCCCTCCCGGTTATGCACGATTAATTCCGGATACACTTCAGCTACTTCCTCGGCGATTAATCCAAACTGCAACGGCTTGCTTCCATCCGGAGCCGCCTGCTTGTATTGAAATTGAACGGGCCGCAGTTGCATCAGGGCGTCACTGGCGACGCCCATGTCCCGAATATTTTCTTTGTAGCGCTGCGATGACTGCATGGTTCCTAATTGCCCGTTCGCATTCACATAGACAGCGGAGCTGGAGCCGACCCAGACTCCGGTAATTCCGGCAACGTACGCGCTCATCTGCTGTCCCGCCGTCCCAATGCGAATCGCATTCGACTCGTTAGCGGCTCCCGAATTTCCGAGATCGATATTGTTGTAGCCGGTCACGGCGCTGCCGGCATTGACGCCAATCGCTATATTGCCGCCGCCAATCAAATTAGCGGAAAGCGCGCCATTTCCAACCGCCACATTATTCTGGCCGCCCGTATCATCGGCCATCGCGCCGAAGCCAATCGCCGTGTTACAGCAACCCCCGCCGTTGTAGCTCTGTAAAGCCTGGGCGCCGACAGCCGTGTTGTTATTACCCGTTCCATTGCTGGACAGCGCTTGCGATCCCACCGCCGTATTGGAAGCTCCCACCGCGTTATTGCTCAATGCGCCGGCGCCAACTCCGACATTGTTGCTGCCGCTCACATTTGCGCCCAACGCATTGACTCCCATAGCCGTATTGGACTTGCCGTCGTAGTTTGAGGCCAACGAATGAAATCCGACCGCTGTGTTCTGAGCGGCGCTGCTCGAAGCTCCAGTGCCCAACGCGGTGCTTTGCACTCCCGTGCTGCTCTGAGCCAGTGTGACAGGAATGGTTGGAATCGTCGGTATCGTTGGCGGGACATATGCCACAAAATACCCGTTAATATCCACGATCAACTCCGTATTTCCCGCGACATAACCCGAATTCAATCCTTTTGTACCCCCCGGGACAATAGCCGCATTCGCCACAACCGCTCCTCCAAAGGAGTTCAGCGTCGATACTCCCGGCTGCTGCTGGCCGGTCGGCCACATTGTTAGATAAGGAAGCGAACCGTGCGGGATCACCGTGATATTGAACGAATACGCCAACGCTCCCGCCGGAACTCCGCAAGAACTGGTCGGAATCGCAAAGTCGCGTGAAGAGTTAGCCGAGAGACCAGGCGGACCAAACGCTCCAAAACTAGGATCTCGCGTTTCGATCACACGGCACGGAGACATGCTGACGAAATTAGCGGCGCTCTGCGCTTGAGAAACACCGATGCCCAAACGGAACAAGCACAAAGCGACAAAAAGGCTGTGGAAAAGAAGCCGCATGAAAGACATAAAATCCTGTCTCTTCAGCCGTAGGCGCTTTCTTCATACTTTCTCCTCGGAAAAAGACTAAGCCCATGTCACCCTGGAGGGAGAATACCGGCTCAAAATACGATGTCAACCACTACCAATCC
>CAXUBB010000420.1:0-2239 GCA_964249105.1 uncultured Bryobacteraceae bacterium
GAAACGCCGGTGGTGCCGGTATAGCTGAGCCGAGCCACTGTGTTTTGCCCGAATCCTTTCTCCATCGTGTAATTCCAGTCGTACATCTTCGGCGCGTAGCCGGCGTACTTGGCGGAGAACGGAACCACACCGAACAACTGCTGCCCTGGATCTAAATCCGGCAAAGGCGGCGCGGCGGGAAGCCCATTAGCGAGCGCGAAAGCCGGGGTATAGCCGTTGTCAGGGGAGTTGGTGACAACGCTGGCTTTGAAGCCGGTCACGCCATTATCCGCATTGCCGCCTTCCCGTTCGGGAACATAGAAGATACCTCCGCCCGCCCGAATCACGAAGTTGGGAGCCGCCTGATAAGCGCGGGCCCCAGGAATCATAACGCGTGCCTAAAAAGCTACTGATCCCCAGCCGCCCAGGGCCGTTACCGGCAAATTGCAAAGCGCCGGGTATGTTTCCGGCGGCCGGATTGGGGCACGTCAAGCAAAGATTGGATACGCGGCTTTGAGTCTCCGTTTTGGAATAAGGAAGTTCATACCGAAGCCCTATGTTCACCGTCAACGTTTTGCTGACCTTCCAATCATCTTGCACGAAAAAGGCGTAGTACGGCTCGCCGAAGCTGAAGTTTCCGGGAGTGTTATAATTGCCGCTCGACGCTAAGCCGAGCAGGAAAGACGCATACGAAGCGCCGGTCGTGACTGCGGACCCCGGTATCCCGGTCGTGTTGTCGCTGAAGTTGGCTTGCCCCGTGCAGCCGTTACAGTCGATGCGCGCATAATCGGCTCGCAGGTATTGGAACCCAAACTTGAAGTTGTGCTTGTTTTTGGCCCAGGAAAGCTGTTCATTCACTTCCGCCGTCCGGCTGGGCGAGAGAGTGTTGATCCAAAATCCGTAATAGCCGAATTGATCGCCAATGTTGTATTCCGGCGGCGCGACGATGTTGGAAGTCGGGCTTTGATTGTAAGCGCCCTTGAGCTGGATAATGGCGCGGTCCGAAGCGGGAATGCTGTCATACCGTTGCGAGAAATACTCGATGACATCGCGATTATTCCAGCCAAATGTGACATGGTTCAGCAAGGTCGGAGTAATCACCTGGTCGTGACTGAGGCGATAAAATTTATTGGTTCCCGACGAATTAAAATTGTTTCCGAGCGGACCCGAGACCGGGCCGATCTGGTCGGGCGCGCCAAAGAATTGCCGACTGATCAACCCGCTAAGGCGGCTGTTCGGAGTGATATTGTAGTCTCCTTTCACCGACCATACATACTGGTTTGCTCCGGGATTTCCGACTGTTTCGACATTGTTCGCGTTCCCTGGCAGAGTGGCGGTGGGGATATAGCTCTGAACCGTCTGGGAGATGGGAGAAATGCGGCTCGCGGGAATCCTATTGTTCGGGAACGGAGTACGGACGATGTTGCTACCCACTACCTGCGTCGTGTTGGGATCATAAATCGTGATGACGCGGCCTGCAGCGTCGGTGTAATTGCTGAAGTCGCCGTTGCGAAGCGCGTTGCTTGGCACCGAGGACGTACCGGAAGGGCTGCCCTGCGTAAAGAGCGCTTTTTCGTAGGTGAAATAAAAGAAGGCTTTGTTGCGCCCGTCGTAGATTTTAGGCAGGAAGACGGGACCGCCCGCCGACCCGCCGAAATTATTCTGACGCACCACCGCCCGTTGAGCGGAAAAAAACTGCCTGGCGTTCAGATCCGTGTTCCGAAAGTACTCAAACAAAGCTCCATGCAACTCGTTTGTGCCGGACTTGGTGACAAAATCAATTACCCCATTTGCTAACCGGCCATACTCAGCCGAAAAGGCGTTGCTGATGACTCGAAACTCGGCGATGGCGTCCGTGCTGACCGCCTGGAAGCCGGCATCGTTCCTGCGCTCGCTCTCCGCCTCGGCTCCATCAAGCTGCATGCTTTGACCGGCGCTCAAGCCGCCGCCGATCCGCAGGCTGTTGTCGTTGCCATTGTTGAAAACGGTTCCGGGAGTGAGAATCGTGAAATTCAGGTTGTCGCGCAATCCGCCGGAAAGCGAAAGCGGCAGGTCTAAAATCTGCTGCGTGCTGAGGGTGGTCCCAAGATCGCTCCGTTCTGTCACTACCGCCGGAGATTGACCCGTGACTTCCACCCGTTCCTGAACCTGCCCGATCCGAAGCGTAACGTCAACTCTGGCCGTGTTGGCAACGTCAATGGAAATTCCCGCCACTTCTTCCGTGTTAAACCCGGTCTTTGTCACAGTAACGGTATACTTG
>CAXUBB010000420.1:2249-4916 GCA_964249105.1 uncultured Bryobacteraceae bacterium
CGTTATAACTGCCGTCGGAGCCAGTGGAAGTGGTCTGCTGAAATCCGGTCGCCGGATCGGTGATCTTGACTGCGGCACCCGGCACGGCGGCTCCCGCTGGATCGGTTACCGTTCCGGTGAGTGTTCCGCGACCAGCCTGCCCCAGGCAGAGAGCCGCCGAAAAAACTAACGATAGAAATAGAAATGCACCTCTCAGCAAACGCGGCATGAAGCATCTCTCCTTATGATTTGCCTGATTGTCCTCCGAGGTTTTGCTTTAATCAAGAGAATTTACGGTAAACTTAACGGTGCTTCGGTCGGAAGAATATGGCGAAACGGGTTCCCGCAGTTCCAATTCGAAATCTTTTGTTGACAAATCAGGAACAGAGGGAACTCGTGCAGCGGGTCGTCCGGGGCCGGGCGCTTTCAACCTCACCGGCGCTGCGCTCTTTTCTACTCTACGTTGCCGAACACGCGATTGAGGAGCGATGGGATCAAATCAAGGAGCAGCAAATCGGATCTCAGGTGCTTGGCCGCAGGCCGGATTATGATCCTTCGCAAGACAATATCGTGCGGGTACGCGCGCGCCAACTGCGCCAGCATATTGATGACCATTTCGCGAATGAAGGAAAAAACGAACCGGTCGTCATCTCGATACCTAAGGGCGGCTACACCCCAGTTTTCGAAGCGCGTCCGCAACCCGACGAAGGGACAATACACAACGACACTCCAGCCGCAACGGTGGTTCCAGCGCAGCCGTCAACGCCGCGAATGCTCATCCTGGCCAGCGTATCCGTAGTCGTCTTTTCGCTTCTGGTCCTAAGCGCGGTGGTTTGGTCCAAGCACGATAGTCGCCTGAGCCGGAATTCTAGCCAAAGATCTCCTGAAAGCTTACGCGCTCTTTGGGGGCAGTTCTTTCCCGCCGTTGACCGGGAGCTTGTGGTCGTGTCGGCTGATTCCGGTTTTGCATTGTGGCAGGACGTTACAGGCCGGACCCTCACGCTGGGCGACTATCTCAGCCGAAGATACCTGGAAGAAGCAGCCGGGAACGGCGTTAACGGTGAACTGGCGATTCGCCGGACTACAAGCCCAGCCGACCTGGTCTTGAGCTTGCGCCTGCAACAGGTCGCGGATCGGTTTGGCGGGCATGTGAAGGCGCAGTTCGCCCGCAACTTGGATATTCAGGATTTGCGAACCGGCAACGTTGTCCTCTTGGGCAGCCGACGATCCAATCCATGGGTAGAGCTTTTTGAACCGCGTTTAAACTTTGTCCTGGCTGATACGCCGGGGGAGCAGGGGCCTCGCTTCAGGAATAAGGCTCCTCGGCCCGGAGAAGCATCAACTTACGCTATCGCCAGCCCCCTGACAATCGAAGGGTCCGAGCAGAAAGAAATGGAATCCTATGCCGTGGCTGCGTTTGTACCAAGCCTTACTGGACACGGTCGCGTCATGATTATCGAAGGACTGAACATGGAAGGCACTGAAGCTGCGGGAGAATTGATTATCAACCCCGACCGGTTTGCGGATTTGCTCCGTTGCATGGGCGCGCAAAAAAGCGCCACAGTGCAGCCGTTTGAAGCTCTTCTAAAGCTGACCGCCGTGGCAGGAGCTTACGCCAACACGCGCGTAATTGCCTATCGCTACCCGATCCAAGAGCGCTAGGTTTTCAGGATGTTCATGATGGGTCCGGTTCCTTCCTCAATGAGGTGGAAGGGCCGGCCGTTCGCGATGAAATCCATCTGCTTATAATTCAATCCGACCTGCCGCAGAATCGTCGCTTGCAGGTCGCTGATGTAATGTGGGTTCTCGACGGCCTTATAGCCCACTTCGTCCGTCGCGCCTTCGATGACGCCGCCCTTCACGCCTCCGCCGGATAGCAGGACCGAGAAGCCGTTCGGATTATGGTCACGCCCGGTAGTGTTCTGCGACCAGGGAGTGCGGCCAAACTCGCTGGCAAATACCACCAGCGTGCTGTCGAGCATGCCCCGCTGCTTCAGATCGGAAATTAAACCGGAAACGGGCTTGTCCACAGCGCGGCACAGCGGAGCGTGGCTCTTCATATCATCATGCGCATCCCACGCGCCGTTACCGCCGCCCGCATTGCAAATCTGGATGAAGCGCACCCCTTTTTCGGCGAGCCGCCGGGCAAGCAATAACTGCCGGCCAAAGTCGTCCGTTTCTTTCACGCCGATACCGTACAGTTCTTTGACATGGTCCGGTTCACACGAGAGATTCACCAGGTCAGGCGCGGTGAGCATCATGTTCGCCGCCAGCTCATAAGCTTTGGTGCGCGCCGCAATTTCGCTCTCAACGGCGTAATCCTCGCGGAACTGCTTATTTAACTCGGATAAAACCTGCATCTGCCGATCCCGTTCCCTGGTCGTGGCTGCTTTCGGCAGGTTGAGATTCGGAATGGGCGTATCGCCGGGCTGAAACGGTGTTGCCGAGTAGCTCGCCCCCAGGTAGCCGCCCGTCAATTGCACCGGGGAGGAGGGCCGTCCAATATTGACGAAGGTGGGGAGATCCTTATTCGCGGTGCCTAAAGCATAAGAAACCCAACTGCCCAGGCAAGGATGTTCAAATTGCCGCAGGGGCTTGCCCGTTGCGCCTTCAATTACCGCCGGAAAGTGATTGGACTGGTGGCAGTACATCGAGCGGACCACCGCCACATCATCAATCACGGAACCC
>CAXUBB010000421.1:0-4912 GCA_964249105.1 uncultured Bryobacteraceae bacterium
AACGGCAAACATGGCTCCAAAGGGATTGTCCGCGAAAGCGAAATTTACGGGTTGCAGGGCAGGGAAGCCGTCGCTGACGCGCTGCCCTGGGGTGATGTCGCCCGGAGAGATGCTGATTGTCGATCCAAAAGGAAGCTGGCGGAAGAGGCGGAGGCTGTTGCCTTCGCTGCCGGTGGGATTGTAGAAAAGGCCGAAGCCGCCGCGCAGGACTGTGTTAGTGCCCGCCTGGTAAGCGAAGCCGAAACGCGGGCCGAAGTTGGCGTAATACGGCTGGATTCCGGCGTATTTACTGACGCCGTTCCGGCCGGCGATGTCGATCTTCGCGGTGCTCACGTTGAAGTTGGCAAAGCGATTGGCGACTTCATCAAAGGGACTATAGTAATCCCACCGCAAACCCAGGTTGAAGGTCAGCTTCTTGGTCACGCGCCAATCATCAGCAAAGTAGAGACCCAGCTCGAAGCCGCGTTCGCCGGGCCAGTTGAGAGTGTAGTCGTGCGCGATCAGGGTAGGGAAGCCAAGCAGGAAACTTGCCATGCTGTCGCCGCCGGTGCCCGCGGGCTGACGGGAGTCAGTCAGGGCGGGGGAGAAGTTAAAGCGGCCATTGCCCTGATTGGTTTGATAGATGGTCAGTTGACGGCGGCGGAAGTCGGCTCCCCAGCGCAGGGTATGAGCGCCTTGCGTGAGCGACATGTTGTCCACGTATTCGAACGTGTTCTCGCGGCGGAAGATAGGCAGGGAGCGTGTTTGGCCGATACCGAGATAATTCGCGGGCGAAAAAATAGGCAGGTTCTGCTCGGCTGGGGTTACGTTGGCGTTAGGCACGCCGAGCCGATTCCCTAGCTGGCCGTTCGGCTGGTATTGATCGGCAGTGTAGTCCAGACGAAAACGGCTGAAGCCCACGCGAAATTCATTGACCAGCGTTGGATTGATGATGCGAATATAACTGGCGACGGCGTGTTGATCGGGTGAAAAAGAAGTGCCCGCAAAGGAAGCTTCATCGCTCAGATTGACGGGCGTGGAAAGACCCGGAATCGTAGTAGTGGGATAGGTGCTGGGTACAACAGTTTCCGTGTTTTGAATGGACCAGCGGGCGAAGAAACTATCTTTGGGCGTGATCTGGTGATCGACGCGGGCATCGCCCTGGTTCCATTGCTGGTTCTGTACCATGTTCGACAGGTAATTGTTGAAGCGTCCGGATGAGGTCGGAACGGGATAGGCGTTGATCATCTTGGCGGCGATCGGGTCCCAACGGCTGGCGGGAATCTGGTTATTCGTGAAGCGAGCGCGCACAAAACCTGACCCGTTCGGATTGGGCACGGTGCTGAGCGGATCGTAGATCGGGGCGGTTTCACTGAAGTCTCCGGTACGCATGCGGAGGGTGGGGATATTGCCAAGCTGCAACTGTTGCGAGTCGCGCCGATAGCCTTCGTAATCGACGAAGAAGAAGGTGCGGTCCTTGCCGTTATAGATTTTCGGCAGAACGACAGGGCCGCCGAAGGAGCCGCCGAATTGATTCAGGCGGAAGGTAGGGAACGCGGTGCCTACCGGGTTAAAGAAATTGCGGGCGTCCATGGCGGAGTTGCGTAGAAATTCGAAAAGGCTGCCGTGGAGTTGGTTGGTGCCGGATTTGGTGATGACATCGACCACCGCGCCTGAGTTGCGGCCAATATCGGCGCTGTAGAGATTGGTTTGAATTTTGAACTCGCGTACGGCTTCGACCGCCGGACGAAGCACGATGGAAAGAGTCAGGCGTTCGTTGTCATCGATGCCGTCGTAGAGAAAGTTGTTGGAGCCTTCGCGGTTTCCGTTCGAGAAGATTTCGGTGCCGGGGCGGCGGTCGTCGGGACGTGTGCCGCTCATGATGGTGCCGGTCGCGGAAAAGCCGACGCCGTTGACGCCGGGGCTGAGAGTTGCCAGTTGGATGAAGTTGCGGCCATTCAGCGGCAATTCGTTGACGAGTTGTTGATTGACGACCGTGCCGAGCGAAGAGGATTCGGATTCAAGCAAGGGCGCCTGGCCGGTGACTTCCATTGTTTGCGTGACGTCTCCGACTTGCAGAGTGAAATCAAGGTTGGCCTGCTGATTGATCTGCAAACTCACGCCGTTTTGAACGAGTTTGCGGAAGCCGGGAGCTTCCACGGTAACCGTGTAGTCGCCAGGCGGCAGGAACGAAATGACATAGTTTCCGTTGTTCTCGCTGACGGTGTTATGTGAAACATTGGTGGCGGTAGCCGTGGCAATTACTTTGGCGTTCGCCACGGCAGCGCCGGAAGGATCGAGAACGGTTCCGCTTAACTCAGCGGTGGCAACCTGCGCCCAAGTGGGTAGCGTGAGTCCGCAAAATAACAAAAGCCATCGCAGATGATTCGACAAAGAATGACCCTCCTGCCCGTACACCTTGGAGAAGTATATACCTAAGGCGTTTTACCTTTTGATGGGATCTTGATTACCTATTCCTGCGTTCTCGGCTCCCTGGCAAGGTTGCTGGTTGTTGATGGTTGTGAAATTTGTAAATTCGAACCCATTAGGATGTTGTGCGGCTTCCTCGCGCGCCTTCCGGCGTTCAGCGCGCTTTTGGGCCTGCTCCCGGCGGCGTCCCTGTTCCGCTTCTTCCTGCTGCCGTGCGAGTTCGGCCTGCTGCTCCCGCTCTTCCTGCTCAAAGCGCTCCTTCCGTAGTTCGTTCAGCTCGGCCTTGTCCTTTTCGTACTGCCGCCGTAAGCGGCGCTCGTGCAGACGCAGGTTTTTGAGCGCTTTGGCTTCGGCCACTTCGGTCTGGGCATCGAACAGCAGACGCTGGGTGGTCGGGTCGGAATGCTGGAGCAAGGGCTGGCCCCGCAGCCGGGCCTGCGCGTACAAGGCCGATTCCAGGCCGGGGATCGACTCCAAGCGCCATTGCGTGTCGGCCAGGGCCTGCACGAGGGCGTGCTCTTCCACGTTGTCCGGATTCCACCAGGTGGTGACGCGCTCGACATGTTCGCGGTAGGCGCGGGCTTCTTCTTCGTCGGCCAACAGGACGGCGCGCCCGCACAAGCCGGTTTTGACGGCATTTAAGGAGGAGACGGCCTTGCCTTCCGCCGTACGGGGTCTGGTGGAGAGTTGGGCGTTGGCGCGGTTGGCAACGAGGCGGCACTCGCTAGAGGAGGAAGCGAGTTCTTCAGAAGTCAAGTCAGGGGTGGTCGTATCAGCAGACAACATGCGGCCCCACGCTAGCAGGAGGAGTACGGGAAAGCGGTCACAAGGCGGGCTAAGTAGACGAAAAGACAGAAGAAAAAAGAGGAAAGGCAGGGGTGAACGCTTCGGCATCGAGGGACGGTAGTACCGGCTCTGCCGTTTTCGGCGTCATAGTGCTCTTGGTTGTGCCGGTCGAGGGTGGGAATTGATTCGCTTCAATCATTAAGTTGTTCTTATTTAGCATTCGGATTCAGTTGCAAAACGTCGAGAGAGTGCCCATGTTCTGTAATTTCCTCATGTGGGTTGTGAATATTACGCTCTCGCTTAATGAGAATCTGGTCAAGAAAGTTCGCAGAATCGCCGTTGACCGAGATACAACTTTGACGGGCTTGGTTCGCGATTACTTGGAAAACTTAGCCGCTGAGGATGCCGCTTCAGGCCGTAAGCGCCGCGAACGAGAGGCATTGGAGCGCAGCTTTGAGGATTTCCAGTTCAAAGTCGGGAAGCGAACTGGGATGCGCGAAGACCTACATGCCCGCTCCTGAGTTTCTGGATACCAACGTTCTCGTCTACGCGTACGATTTCAGTGACAGGAGAAAACGCCGGATCGCCCAAGACTTGGTTCGCCGGGCATTGGCGGGCGTCATGGTTATCTCTACTCAGGTGTTGACCGAGTTTTCCGTTACTCTGCTTCACGAAGTATCGCCAGCCGCGAAGCCAAGCGATTTGTATGCCGTGCTCGATGCTCTTGGACCGATCAAACTTATTAGCACTGACGGTGATGTTATTCGGCGAGTAGTAGAGGCACGAGAGAAATACGGCGTCCACTTTTACGATGGAATGATTTTGGCTACGGCGGAGCGTGGTGGTTGTACGCGAATCTGGTCGGAGGACATGAGTTCAGGTCAAAGCATTTCGGGATTCCCGTTGAACATCCGTTTATTTGATGACAAGCAAATTGGAAGCCGCCAAATAGATGCAGCTTTCGGGTTGCCGGACCGAAGCCGACATCTCAGGAGTAATCCGCTGAATAAACACTTCTCCAACGTGCCTACGTTATGAATTAGTGGATCGCAAACACTCAACGCATGTGTCAGGTATCAGCTCGGGAACGATGATTACCTTTTCAATTCAAGAACTTGGAGATTCAGTAAGCTTTGTCAGCCTCCTCTCCCCTCCTAGTGGCCGATTTTTGGATGTATTCAACCTACGTAGCTACTCTCCTCGTGCGACTAAACTGGCACCTTTATCTTTAGCTAACTGTGCTATCGAATCAACCGAGTCAGTCAACTTCTTACCGTTTACTTGTGCGAGATTGGACAAATCTCTTAGCTGCGCTGGTGTGAGTCCAGATATATTTAAATCCTCAACAACATGCTTGAGCTCTGGGCCCTTACCACCAAAGTAATCATTCAAAAGTTCGTTTACCTGCGCAGTGTCGGTACGTAACGCTAAGTGCATCTCTGCCACGGAGTACTGCAAGTCGTGGAGCGACTTCAAAAGACGGTCAGCGGAAGCTGTCAATCGATAATAGGCCGCATCTCGTTCAAGAAAATTACCATTCCTCTCATAGACTTTCGAGTAAGCATCTATCGCATCAGTGTACTCTGATCGTTCGATTTTGAATCGGATCAATCTGGTGTAAAGTGTATCTAAATAACTCATTAGCGAGCCTGGAGGACTTTTCTGTACCGGGGAGGAGTCGTTTGATTTTGCCTTTTGGCTTGGAAGCTCTTTAATC
>CAXUBB010000422.1:0-4893 GCA_964249105.1 uncultured Bryobacteraceae bacterium
GCGCGGCGCAAAGGGCACCCAGAGCGAATTCACGGAAGTGATCGACTACCTTGCGAAAAATTTTCCGCCCAAAACTGCGCCCGGCGGCACTTTGGCTTCGGCGCGCAAAGGCGGGGGCGGGGGATTCACCATGGGGCCGGATGATAAGCAGATTGTCGATCCCGCCGCCTCTGATCGCGGAAAGAAGCTATATGCCGCCCAGTGCATCACCTGTCATGGGCCCGCCGCCCGCGGCAACGATCAAGGGCCTGATCTGGTGCGCTCGGTCCTGGTTCTCCATGACCGCTACGGAAGCACGATTGGACCATTTCTCGCCAAAGGCCACCCGACCCAGAGCGGCATGACGAGCGCCAGCTTCACATCCGACCAAGTTAAAGATCTGTCCCACTTCCTGCACCAGCAGGTCAATGACACTCTGCGAAGCGGCCCTTATTCAAAGGTCCTGAACGTTCTCACGGGAGATCCCAAAGCCGGAGCGCAATACTTCAATGGCGCGGGCCGCTGCAACACCTGCCACTCAACAACAGGCGACTTTGCCCATATCGCCGGCAAGTACGATCCGCCTACTTTGCAGCAAAAATTTCTCTTTCCCAAAACCATTGGGGGCGGGCGTCGCGGCATGGTTGCCTCCAAGCCGGTCACTGTCACTGTCACCCCGCCGAATGGCCCGCCTGTCACGGGAGTGCTCGATCGAATCGATGATTTCGATGTTTCATTGCGCGACGCCTCGGGCGAGTATCATTCCTGGAAACGGACATCGGCTCTCAAAATAGAGAAGCACGATCCTTATGCCGCCCACGATGAATTGTTGGATCAATACACGGATGGAGACATCCATAATGTCGTTGCTTACCTGGAGACACTGAAATGAAGCTGCTTCGACTTTCGGCGGTCTTTGCCCTCGCCGTTACCGCCCTCTTTAGCCAATTTCTCGATCCGGCCAAACTTCAGCAGCCGCCCACGGATAGCTGGCCGACTTATAACGGCGACTACTCCGGGCGGCGCTTCAGCACGCTCTCCAAAATCAACACGGGCAATGTCGATTCGCTCAGCCTTGCCTGGGTCTACCGCATCAACGTGGGAAGCGACAACCCCGGCGGCTCCATCAAAGCCACGCCCTTGCTGGTGAACGGCGTGCTTTATTTCACTCTCCCTGATCACGTCTGGGCCGTTGATGCGCGCACCGGACGCGAACTCTGGAACTACAATTGGCAATCAAAGGGCGGCATTCACCTGGGCAACCGGGGCGTCGGCATCTATGGAGCCTGGCTCTACTTCGAAACGCCGGATTGTCATCTCGTCTCCTTAAATCTGAAAGACGGCAAGGAACGCTGGCACAAGCAAGTCTGCGACCTCGATCAGCTCTATTACGCCAGCGTCGCGCCCATCGTCGCCAAAAATCATGTGCTCGTCGGCGTCAGCGGCGACGATCTGGACATTCCCGGCTATCTCGAATCACGCGACCCGGAAACCGGAGAGTTGCAATGGCGTTGGTACACCGTGCCGCAGAAAAAAGGCGAGCCCGGCTCTGAATCCTGGCCCAGCGAGGACGCCGCCAAGCACGGAGGCGGCATGACCTGGGTTCCCAGCACCTACGATCCGGAACTGAATATGGTCTACGTGGGAACAGGCAACCCGCAGCCCGTCATCGCGGGGAAGGGAAGGAAAGGGGACAACCTATTCACCGAGTCCATCGTTGCCTTGAATCTCGATACCGGCAAACCCATCTGGCACTTCCAGCCTTCGCCGCACGACACGCATGATTGGGACGCCGTGCAAACCCCCGTGCTGTTTAATGGAGAGGTCGACGGGAAACCGCGCAAGCTCCTGGCGCAAGCCAGCCGCAACGGTTACTTCTTCGTGCTGGACCGGACCAACGGCAAGAACATCACTACCAGCGAATTTGTGAAAACCAATTGGGCCAAGGGCGTCGATGCCAAGGGACAGCCGATACCCAATCCCGCGAAAGAAGCGCAAACGGATGGGGCGCTCGTTTCGCCCAATCAGGGCGGCGCGGTGAACTGGCCGCCTCCGAGCTTCAGTCCGGCCACGGGACTTTTCTATGTGAACGCCACGCGGGCTTACAGCGTGTATTACATCTACGATAACGGAGAAAAACCCGAAGGCTGGAGCGGCAACGACCGGGGAGGCTGGGCCGAATCCATGCTCCAGGCTGTCGATTACAAAACCGGCAAAATCTGCTGGAGCCATAAATGGGAAGGCTCCGGTATCCGTTCCGGCGTGTTGAGCACGGCGGGCAATCTGGTCTTCACCGGCGATCCGGCAAACAATTTGGTCGCTCTGAACGCCAAAACCGGACAACCGCTCTGGCACGCCAACCTGGGAAGCGCCGTCAGCAACGGCCCCATGACTTACGAGCTGGACGGCACGCAATACGTGGTCGTCGGCGCGGGCGACACACTCTTCGCCTTCGCCATGCTCGGCAAGTAGCCGCTAAACAACAATTTGATTGTCCAGTTCGAGATATTTTTCCGGAGTGATATAAGTTTTCGGCGCTGTAGACATCGGTTCCCTGCTGTTCAATAAAAACTTAACCCGTCACTCGCCGCACCACCGTAAACCGCCGGTCAATGTCCGGCAACAATTCACAACCCAGTCCCGGACCCTCCGGCGCTGTCACAAACCCGTCTTTCACCGGAGGAACAGCTGTCACTACCTCCGGGTACCAGCCCTTATAAAACGCCCGCACCGACTCCTGTACCAGCGCATTCGGCGCATTCAGCGATAGATGCGTGGATGCCGTGAACACCACCGGCCCGGTGCAATCATGCGGCGCAACCGGCAAATGCCACGCCTCGGCCATGGATGCAATCTTCCGCCCTTCCGAAAGCCCGCCGCACCATGCTAGATCGAACATCACTACGCCTGCCGCTTCCGTTTCGAGCAGATCACGAAACGCCCAACGACTCCCCAGCGTTTCTGACGCGCATACCGGCGCTGGCGAAGCCGCCGCATAACGCTTCAGGCTGCGCAGGCTGTTCATCTTGATCGGGTCCTCATGCCAGAATGTTCCGAACGGTACAAGCGCCTTGGCAATCTGCATCGCCGGCGTTAACTGCCAGAGCGAATGAAACTCAACCATGATGTCCATCCGCCCGCCCACGCGCTTTCGGATCTTCTCGAACGGCTCCAACGCGCTTTGCAGGTCTTCATGCGAAATATACTGGCCCGCGCTTTTCTCCGCTGCCAGATCGAAGGGCCAGATCTTCATCGCGGTGATGCCCTCGGCCAGCAGCGACTCCGCCAAATCATCGGCCCGCGTCAGAAAATCCTGGAGGTCATCAAAGCCCGTCACGCCCGTGCGCGCGGCTTCTTCCGCCAGCCCCCAATTCGCGCTCGCCTGCGTTTGCGCCTTTCGCATGTAAGCGGACCCGGCGCACGTATTGTAAGTGCGAACGCGCTCTCGCGTCCACCCGCCAAGCATCTGGACAATGGGCTGGCCCACTGACTTGCCGAATAGATCCCACAACGCAATATCAACCGCCGACGCCGCCCGCATCTCCACGCCCGTGGAACGAAACCCGACGTACGTGTTGGTCAAATCACGCGCAATCGCATCGATCCGCAAAGGATCTTGACCGAGCAGCCGTGGCGCTATTTCATCGTGCAAATACGTTTCCACGGACGTGGCGTTAAAAAACGTCTCCCCCAGCCCGGTTAAGCCTTCATCCGTATGGACCTGCACCCACAACAATTGAGGGAACTCAAGAATGCGTATTGTTTCTAATTTCTCGACTTGCATGTGTTGTGTTTATAACAAGTCTTGAAATGGAAGTGGGCGTCGGGTCTGGATCAGAAATCAATCCGGATACTCGCCTGCGCCCGGCGCGCGTTCGTGCCGTCCGGAAACCCGGAGGATGCGTTATAGAGCCCTAATCCTGTTGCGGGAGTAATATTCAAACCGTTCGCATTGTATCCACGGCTGATAAGGCCCGTATAAGTGATTGTGTTTGTCAGGTTAAACACTTCAAAATTCAGGGTGGTTCGGAACCGTTCTGTAAACGGGAGTATTTTGGTCAATCGAACGTCCGTGCGATAGCTATCGGGAAGCCGCAGCGTGTTGACTGAAAGCCAGGGCACGCGGCCCGATCCGCCGAAGCCATTCAGCGTGCCTGTATAAGCCAGGTTGGAAGGCAAGCCGAGCGCCGTCGTTTGCGCATTGGTCAACGGAGTCGAAACGTTCAAGCTCTCCGTCACCGGTTGGCCCGTCCCAATTGTGGTGATGTCCGCCAATTGCCAGCCATTAATCAGAAAGCGCGAAAGAACATCGGTTCTCGCGGTGAATGTAGGCGAGTAAATCCAATTAATTACTAAACGCTGCCGCTGATCGAGGCTGCTGTCGCCTTTGTCTCCTTTGTAATCGCCGTTGAACAAAGTCGTGGGAGCGTTGTTGCCCAGAAACAAGTTAGCGCCCGCATTGCCCATATTGGTATCAATCACGTGGGACCAGGTATAAGACAAACTTCCTTCAAACCCGTGCGACAGGCGGCGCTGGATCTGCACGGCAAAACCGTTGTAATAACTGTTGCCGCCGTTATCCACCTCCAGCACGCGCGCATACCGGGTGTTGATCCGGTCCGCGTTTAAATAAACAGGCGTGGTGTACGTGCCGACAACGGCATTGCTTGCGTTAAGGATGTTGTAGATAATGTTATAGCTCGGGTTTTTCAAATTCAAGTCGCGCACCGTTAACATGTGCGCCGCGCGGCTCCACAAATAACTGAGCGTAATGCTCGTGTTTGCGCCGATCGCCTGCTGAACGGCAAAATCCGCTTGCGCGCTATACGGTGTGCGCTGGTTCGACGCGGCGAACCCGACCGTTGCGGAACCGGCCCCCACTCCCGGAGCAGCGGACAGCAAACTGGGGAACAC
>CAXUBB010000423.1:0-4884 GCA_964249105.1 uncultured Bryobacteraceae bacterium
AGGAAATCGTTAGCGTACGATTTTTGACGTTTGGTGTAGCTACCTCTTCATGGGCAAACCGCCTTAGCCGTTCAACTTCGCGAGCAGGTTCAGGCCCGCTTCGGGAGCGCTCACGCCCAAGACGCCGGAGAGTTGATTGGGATTCAGCTTTTCGGCTTCTTTGTCACGAAGCGCGGCTCTCACACAGACAAAAAAGAGTTGCCGGGCGTGAAGCAGGCGCGCGCATTGATCGCACATCAGAACATGGCGTTCCAGGTGCGACGTTTCTTCCGGGGACAGCCGATTGAAAAAGTACTCATCCAACACGTCATCGTTGACGTGCTGATCGGCTTCAATGGACAGATGAGTTTGCAGCGCCGCCCGCATCTTCCTGAGCAAATTACGATAATCCCCACAGCCTCTTTCCGCCAGAGATACGTCCTCAAACAACACAATAGCGAGGCACGTCTGGCAGTTCAGCGCATGAGACAACAATCGCTCTGTCATCTCGGCTTCCGAGCGGGGAAAATCCAGGTCGGCCAGTTTTACGCGGACGGTCAGGTTCAGCTTGGCTTTTCGTGTCTGAATTAAAGTTTCCGCAAACATAAGAACTTCGAATTAAACTTCTTTAGGCAACTTCCATGCCATTATTTATCGAATTTACTTTTCTTGTAAGTGCCTGATTCCATTTTTATGGAATAGGCACCTCTTAACACCCCTTACGACCTAAGGAATACGCATAAACCACAAGCAGGCGGTAAGGGCTACCTATTTTCAGGCCCAGGAGAAACCGTGCTGCGCGAGAGGCAGCGAGCGGATGCGCTTGCCGGTCACCGCAAAAATAGCGTTGCACACCGCCGGGATCACGGGCGGAAGCGCCGGTTCGCCAAGGCCGGTGGGAGGGTTGTTCGTCTTGACGAAATGCACGTCGATTTGCGGCGCTTGCTTGATGCCGATGAGGGTATGCTGGTTGTAATTCGTTTGCACCACCCGGCCAGCCTCAAGCGTGATCTCCTGCCGCATTAACTCACTCAGACCATCAATCACGGCGCCTTGCACCTGGGCTTCCGCGCCGCTTGGGTTGATGATCTGGCTGCCGACGTCGCCACAGGCCCAAACCTTCTGCACTTTTATCTGGTTATTGGCGTTGACGCTGACTTCAGCGACGTGCGCGAAATAGCCTTGGAAGCTGTAGTGAAAAGCCACGCCGAGCGCGGAGCCTTTCGGCAGAGCGCGTTTGCCCCAGCCGGATCTTTCCGCCACGGCTTGCAATACGCCGCGCATCCGGTCCACATCGTAAGCTTGGCGGTCCCGATCCCGCTGTGTCGGAGCTCCCTCGTTCTCCACCTTCGGCTTAGCGGCTTCTTTAACCTTGTCGCGCCCTGGCTGATCCAGCAGATTGAGCCGGAATTCAACCGGGTCCTTACCGGCGGCATGGGCCAATTCGTCAATAAAGGACTGCATGACGAAGCATTGCGAATTTGCGCCGGGCGCACGCAATGCGCCGGTTTTCAAAATCAGCGGCATCAGGGAACTGCCCGCCTGAAAATTCGGCACGAAGCCTGCCGGAAATTCGCCGGGCGCCATGGTGGCAGAAGGCGAGTATTTATCACCGTCCCCATAGGTGACAAAGTGGTTCCGCCAAGCGATCAGGTTGCCGGAGGCATCGACGCCGCCTTTGAGAAAGTGATAGCCGCCGGGACGATAGAAGTCGTGCGTCATGTCGTCCTCGCGGGACCAGAGCAATTTAACCGGGACGCCTGCCTGTTTCGCAATCCAGGCTACTTCAGCCATGTAGTCGTTATTGAGGCCGCGTCCAAAAGATCCGCCCGCGCGCAGCAGGTGAATCGTCACGTTTTCCTCCGGAATGCCCAGCGTCTTCGCAACCAGACCGTGGCCGCGTTCGGGAATCTGGCAATTGGACCAGATTTCGATTTTTCCGTCTTTGAAATGCGCGCTGCAGTTTCTCGGCTCCAGCGGCGCGTGCGAGATAAACGGATAGGAGTACGCCGCCTCGATCTGCTTGGACGCGCTTTTCAGCCCGGCGTCAACGTCGCCAATTTTCTTGAGACTGTGCTGAGGTGTCCCCTTGGATAACTCTTCGGCGCGGCTGGCAAAATTCGCGCTGCTCTGCTGCGCGCCGGGCCCTTCATCCCACTTTACATTCAGCTTCTTGCGCGCTGTCTGGGCGGCCCACCAGGTATTGGCCAGGATCGCCACTCCCGGCTCCAGACCGGGTTCGCCGTCGATCACGGGGCCGATCTTTACTTGACCTTCCACGACAAAGGCATCGCGAATGCCCGGCATTTTCTTGATCTCGTCCACGTTGGCGCTTACCACTTTGCCGCCGAAGACGGGGCACTTCTGGTAAGACGCATAGAGCATTCCCGGCGCGGTGAAATCGATGGCGTAGATGGGCTTGCCCACCACAATATCCGGGACATCCACGCCGGGCGTCCATTGACCGATGATCTTGTAATCTTTCGCGTCCTTGAACTTCAGCGTCTTCGGATCGGGCGGCGGAAGAGCGGCGGCTTTGGCGGCCAGTTCTCCGTAGCCGAGGGACCGGTCCGTATTCCGATGATATACGCGGCCATTACGGGTGTAGCACTCGTTTTCGGGAACGTTCCAGGTTTGCGCAGCCGCGGCGATGAGCATCTGGCGGCCTGCCGCTCCCACCTGCCGCATGGGAATCCAATTGTTCGAAGCAGCGCGGCTACCGCCCGTGAACTGAATGCCGTACTTGGCTTTGTCAAAGTCAGCCGTTTCCACTTTGACCGATTTCCAATCCACATCCAGTTCTTCGGCGATCAGCATGGGGAGCATATTCCGAATTCCCTGCCCGATCTCCGGATTTCTGGATATCAACGTAACTGTGCCGTCAGCAGCAATGCGAACAAAGGCGTTTGGTTGCAGCGGAGCCGGTTGATTCGGCTGCTGCGCGGAAGCTTTCGGCGCGATATAGGTACCGATCAGCAGGCCGCCGCCGGATAAAGCCGTGACTTGCAGGAAGGAACGACGGGTCAGGCGCATGGTTTATAGACCTCCTTCGTTTCCGCCGGTTTGAACATTGATGAGTTCGGCCCTCTGTCCACCAGACGCGTGGGCGGGCATTCCAGCCGCCTTGTGGATCGCCTGTCGGACACGGAGGTAGGTTCCGCAACGGCACAGATTGCCGTTCATGGCTCCATCGATCTGCTCATCGGTCGGCTTGGGATACTTTGTCAGCAAGGCCGCCGCCGACATAATCTGACCGGCCTGGCAATATCCGCATTGGGGCACATCGATTTCGCGCCAGGCTTGTTGCAACGGGTGAGCGCCGTTTGGTGAAAGCCCTTCGATAGTCGTGATCTTCGCGGCTGCCACGCTGCCCGTCGGCGTAACACACGAGCGCACCGGCTGGCCGTTCAGGTGAACTGTGCAGGCGCCACACTGACCGATGCCACAGCCGTATTTTGTGCCGTGCAGGTTGAGAACATCGCGGAGCACCCATAGGAGGGGTGTGTCTGCGGGAACATCGACGGTAGTGGACCGCCCGTTAACAGTCAGTTTGAGTGCCATGACTTATCCCTTAAGAGAAGGGTAATACACATGGTCCTTCGAACGTTGATAAAACTTCGCAACAGGACCCTTTCCGTGGCCGAAGAGCGGTACTGTCTTTACTGGGAACTTTGTTTTTGCGGCGCGCCTAGCAACCGAACGAATTCCGCCTGAATCACTCCGTAGCACTCGCAGGACGCGGCTTCCAGCCCGGCCCGGTCCAGGATCTCGATCACGCCCTGGCTGTACCGGATCAATCCCGCCTTGCGCAGTTTCGTCGCTACCTCGCTGACGCCGGCCCGACGCACGCCCAACATCCCGCTGAGAAATTCTTGCGACAGCGGGAATTGCTGGGCCGCCACTCGATCATGGGTCATCAGCAGCCAGCGGGCGGTGCGCTGCTGAAGAGAATGGATGCCGTTGCAGGCCATGGCTTGCGAGATCTGCACCAGGAGAGCTTGCGTGTACAGTTGCAGCATTCTGGCCAGCCCGCCTTGCCGCCGGACCTCTTTCTGAAACACATCGGCTTTGATGCGCAGACTATCCCCAGGCACTTGCGTAAACGCCTGACCGGCCGTGCGATCCACACCCAGAAAGAGCGGCAGGCCCACCATGCCTTCATTCCCGATCGTCGCCACTTCGATGGTCTTACCGCCTTGCATGACCATCACGACCGAGGCGAGTCCCGTGAGCGGGAAGTAAGCATATTTAATCGGCTGATTGGACTCATAGGCCACGTGCTTCATTTCGAGATGCACTAATTCCAGGTGAGGCGCCAGGCGCTTGTAATCAGCAGCCGATAAAGCCGCGAGCAGCCGGTTCGTCGGCTTCCTGGCCGTGTTTTTCGCTGCTGGCCCTGGTTTCTGTGGGGATGTCGACATGAACTGCTGGAGGCGACTCTCGGTCCCATTCTCGTTCCCCAAACTGCCAACCAAACGCCGCGTCGAAGGAACAATCGAGAATCGCTTTTATTATTAAACGCCTATAGGCACGGTGCCGCAACCTATGGTATCTTCTAGGGGCGTACGGTTCCGTACACGGCAGTTGGTTCAGCCGATACGATCGATGGCGCTGCGTCGGAAGGAGAAATGATGGACTTTCCCGGCGAACAAAGCTTGCTGCAAACCCCTGCTGCTTTGCGCCTGCCGCAACGGGCGCTCCCGATCGAGCAAGAATGAGGCAATGCCGTGAGGAGCTGAAAGCCGCCCGTGCGGCGCAGCAACATTTCCAGGTTTTCTCCGAGCGCGTCACGGATTATGCCTTTATCACCTTCGACCCGGCGAGCCGGATCACGAGCTGGAGCCGGGGAGCGGAACGAATCCTCGGTTACGTGGAAGCGGAAATCCTGGGGCGGCCGGGAGATCT
>CAXUBB010000424.1:0-4873 GCA_964249105.1 uncultured Bryobacteraceae bacterium
CGGGAGTAGCGGGCATATCTATATTTAGAGTTTAACTAGGGGCGTCGCTGGAAAATACGAAGCAGTTGATTCGGGGGTTCCATTAATCAAGGTCATTTAGCAGTTTCGATGAAAAACTCCGTCGCAATATGGAGGATGAGGCAAGTACAACAGAGGCCAATCCCTTAAGCTCAAAAAGTGAAGAGGTTTGCACTTTGTTTGGTAACAATTGCGGGGGCTTGGGCGCAAACGGTTACGACCATTACCCCTTACAACTTGTCGCACTCCACCTTCCAGGTCCGCTTTGTTACGTCCGGACCGGCTTGGCATTTCGCGCGGGGGCGCGCGGTGGAATCCCCCGGCAGTTGCACGGAGGGCAAGGGCGGATTTGTTCAAGGCGGTTTCGACACCGACGGCACAGGGCAATTTAGCGGATTAAAGCCGGGCATCACTTATCAGGTTTGCGTCGAGGTCTCTCTGGATAACGAGCACTGGAGCCGCGGCTTCGGCATTTCCGTCACCACGGAGCCGAAACCGGCAGTGCATCCGGCGCGATCCCTTCCGCCCGTCGCGTTCAACACGGACTATCCAGATACCAGCGGATACCGCGTTGTGAATGTGGCCCGCGATTGCCATGACCTCACCGAAGCGATGAACCACGCGGTCGAAGGGCAAATGGAAACCGGGACCATCATCAGCATTCCCGCGGGATCGGTTTGCACCGGACAATTTCTCATGACCCGGCGCTCGCCGGATGTCGTGATCTTCCATGCGGACGCCGTGAATCTTGCCGATAACACAATCACCACGGATCAAACCTATGGGGAGAATCAAGGCTTGATTTTTTCGGTCTCTTATGGCCAGGGCGGACTTTCATTGCCTTCGCCCCTGGCTATCGGCCACCTTTATACAGTTCACATTCCTGATGGGAGCAAACCAAAATCTTTCCAACTGCGCGACAGAACAGGGCAGATCGTCACTTTCGGGAACGCGGGCGGCGGAAACATGCAATTAGTTCCCTATCCTCGCCGCAAAAAGACCATCATCATCCGAACATCCACCCCTGACGACGAGTTGCCGCCCGAGAAGACGCGTATCAGCCCAGCGTGGGCCGGCAAAATGGCAAGGTTGCAGGCGCCGCCCTCGCTGCGAGGAGCGTTTGCGCGTAATCAGGTTTTATTCGGCATCAACGACCCGGACTATGGAAACTCGGCCATGAACTCCGATATCCGGCTCGTCGGGATTGAACTGACGTATGCGCCGGACCCGAACGCTTCTACTTCGATCGATCCGGCGGCGGGAGAGGAGCTTTTTGTGTCCAGCGGTTTCAATCAGAATATCGTGATTGACCGCTGTTACATTCATGGTCTGCCGACGCCCAACCGCATGTTCCGGGGAATCACCTGGAACGGCATGAATGTCGCTATTGTTGACTCGTACTTCGACAATATGACCTTCTGGCGGCCGACGTTTTCGGGTCTCGGTATTACGCAAAAAGGCCCCTCGCGCTTTGCCGTCGAGCCGGGATCGGCTAAGTACGGTATCGGCAGCGCTCACCTGTCAAAGCCCATTACGGTGAATACGGCGGGCAGCGGAAACGGAACGGCCTGGACTTATCTTGATGCTGCCGGAACCGTTCATATTGCTTTGCCGCCCGGTGTAACCGGCGCTTGTTCAGGAGGGCCATGCACAGTCTTCACAACAGACAATGTGGGAGCGACGCAGTATCTTCCGGGTGAGCCGGGCTTTGCAAAAAATCCCAGCGATGGGCTGTATTGGATCGATCCGATCTTTAATACAAAACCGGCGGCAGCGGGAGCGGTTTCGCTCTACAGCGATCTGCCGGGCCCCGCCGAAAGGGAGACCGTGAGCGCTTCGCCGTTTGAGATCAGCACCCGGTTTTACTCCGATGTGGACGGCTACATTGTGGGAGCACGCTTCTACCGCCTGGAGGCGGATAAAAGCACGGACCAAACGGCCAGCCTGTGGGACGACAACGGAAAACAGTTGGCAACCGGAACGTTTTCCCGCCTGAGCGGAAGCGGATGGCAGACCACCCATTTCAAAGAGCCTGTCGCAATCACGCACGGCAAGTGGTACCGGATCAGTTATCATACTCGCGGAAGCAATCCATTCCGCAACGGGTTTTACCGCAACTTCTCCTATACTGGCGGCGGCGGGAACCTGCACACCGCTGGAACTTATCGCGAGTCGAACGGCGGCTGCTTCAGCGGTAATGGTCTTGCCGCGCTGAATGATTGGTGGCCCACGGACGCTGCTCTTCGTCCTCGGGTCGGCACACTGGGATGCCTGAAGTTCTCAAATGGAAAGATCATCGCCAAAGCCGACAACGACACCAATGCAATGCTGATTTCCACCGCCTTCAGCCCGGAGGGTTGCAATTGCATGATCGGCGGTTATGGGCCTGGTCCTTACATGGCGATCAATAATCACATTGAAGGCGCCGGCAATCTATGGCATCACGACGACAGCGGAGGTCTCAACTACCGGGCCGATTACACCTACAAGCGCAATGAATTCATCGTTCCTGATTACACGTGGTACGGCGGCCCCTACAGCGACGGTTACCGGTATTCGATGCGCCAGGCGCTGGAATGGAAGGGCGGCCACCGCATCTACCTGGAGGGAAATACCTTTCAAGGCGCCTTTAACGATATCGCCGAATCCTCTCTGACCATTGCGGCCTATGGGTTCACGACCGGCATTAGCGACATGCACCTGAAGTTCAACGAGTTTGCTCATGTGCCGGGCGTCATCCAGGGGGCGCAAACAAATACGAACTGGGGACCGCCCAACAGCCGCTTCTGGATGGAGCATAACTTAGCTTGGGATCTCGATCCGAACCGGCACATTCCCGGCCAGCATGAGGCGGACGATTGGTTTGTGGAAGGCCCCAACGGAGCGGAAGATGTCATTCTGGATCACAACACGGTGGTGAACGATCGCGGCGGGTTTGCGCCGACTTTTGTGTACGCTTTCAACAAGCACTCGGAAGGCGTGCGAGTGACGAACAATATCATGTTTATCGATGCGCGTTACAACGGCGCGCAGATCGACGGCAGCGTGAACAACAATGAAAACAGTTGCCGCGCCGATTCCACGCCTCCCGGCGAGAGGACGATTGATTGCATGTGGAGCGATTATGTTTGGGATCACAACCTGATGATTCCACTGGCCACTACGGAGAGTGACGCCGACCGCTCCACGGTTCGCGACGCATGGCGCAGAGCGGCGGCAAACAATTTCATACCCAAATGGAACAGCACGGCTTTGGCCAATGTCGGCTGGTTCAGTTTCAAAGGGACCGAAGGTGATATGGACTTCCGCTTGAAGGGGAGCTCGCCTTTTGCCTCGGATGGCCCGATGCGCGCCTCCGACAAAACCGACTTGGGAGCGGACATCGAAAGTCTTCGCGCCGCACAGGGCGTAGTTTCACAAGTAAACACACCGGCCAACGAAGCGACTGCTTCGTCAGCGGCCATCACTTTCCGCGCGCCGGACGCGCAAGCCTGCCCAATCGATTTCAGCGCTACGGATCGGACCTTAATTGACTCCTACACTCGCGTAAAAGATGTTGGCGGAGACCGCAACCGCAAAGTCACGCTCTCCGGGCTGCGTTCGAACACCGCTTACTATTACCGAATCAATTGCGCGGCGCGGCAGCCAACAGGTCAGTTTAAGACCAAATAAAGACGAACCGCCAAAATTATCGTACAGATTGCAGTGAACCCGAAATACGAACCAAGCCAGAGAAGGTCTAGGTGCGACCCGGGCTGCATTGGAATCCAATGCAGCGCCAAGGCAATCGATGGCAGCACGAAAGCTGCGGACAGGGATCCGGCGAAACCAAAAAGCCAACTATCGACGTGATAGCGTTTACGCCGAAATCTTTGCGCCATCCTCAATTCAACAACCGCGATGCTAATCGCCATCACGACCATCAGGAGAGCAAAAGCGACGATGCTGATTCGCAAGTGAGTGAGGCCGTACTGGATCATTCCGAGCACAGCAAGCGCAAGACCGTTCAGAGCTAGGGCCCAACTCTTGCCAGTGCTGGCTCTCCAAATGCCGGCTGTTATCGCACAAGCTCCTGCCGCTATTGCCAACTGACCCTCGAACACAATGGTGCGGCCCCAATTATGAAAAAGCACCGGACCGTCTGTTCGTTGCATAACGAAGTAGATCACCGAAATGATTGCATTGAGAATGCCATAGAGACCAAGCAACCACCAATTCTTATTCAGTGTTTGGGACACGCACACCTCCCCTTTGTAGAAAGCTACTTGCGTCCACAGATTTCCGGTTCTTCAATTCGGTCAGGAGTTGTTCGACCTTATCTGCTTTTTCGAGCGCGGCCAGCCGCTGCTCGGCTCCCGGTTCGGCGGCGGTGAGATACCCATGGCCGAGCGCGTCGGCTTCCGAGACCTTGGCCTGAGCGCGTTGCAGCAGAGCTTCGCCCGCGAACTCTTGCAGTTGCGCGGTTCCGGCCCGCGCGGCCAGACGCGCCCGGCGGTGTTGCGCGATCAGGAGTTCTGTTTTAGCCTTGGTTTCGGTCATCTTCTGCTCCAACCGGTGCAAAGCGTCGCGCAAAATCTGCACCTGATGAGATTGATCCTCGGTCTGTTGGGCGAAATTTCCGGCGGCATTTTCGTAGGTTAAAGAGCGCTCTAGGGCAAGGCGCGCCAGATCTTCTTCGTTCTTGGCGATAGCGAGTTCGGCCTTGCGCACCCAGTCGCGTTGCGCCTCCAAATTTTCCGCCTGTTTCTTTTCGAGCAGATGCTGGTCCGCAATCGCGATGGCAACCTGTGTCTTGACCTGCATGAACTGGTTCTGCATATCGAGGAGAAGCTGCTTAAGCAGCTTCTCCGGATCT
>CAXUBB010000425.1:0-4856 GCA_964249105.1 uncultured Bryobacteraceae bacterium
CCACTACTTTGACTTTTCCGATGTGATTCGCAATGTTAGCGCCGTGACCGGCGCCTGCTTAATGACGAAGCGGGACCTCTTTTGGCAGGCAGGCGGATTCGATGAAGCTGATTTCGCGGTAGCCTTTAATGACATTGACCTTTGCCTGAAGATCGGAAGCTTGGGTTATCGCGTGCTATATACTCCGCATGCGCTGCTGTACCATCACGAAGCGTTCTCGAAAACGTCGAAAGACTTAATTCCCCATCCGCGAGAGGTCGCCCGCATGCGCGAGAAATGGGCGACCCTGATCGAGCAGGATCCGTTTTACAGCCCGAATCTGACCCGTAACGAAGAAGATTATTCGCTGAAGAAGCTCCTCGGATGAGCAGCAGTGCGGCCATCAACGCCGGAAGAAAAGAGGCGTTAATTTGATGCTGATATCCCCGCTGATCGGTTGCGCCAAGGCCAGCACGCTGGGAAATTCCGGAACGGAAATCGTTTGGTACTGCAAACGGCCGACATCGCCCACAAACGAGGAGGAAGCGTCTCGAAAGGCGTAATCCGTGATTCGTCCACTGCCGTTTAAGCTGAGCGTCAAAACCACGGATGACCGCAGTTGCATCGGCACCAGATTCGCATCGATATGATCCGCGTAAAAAACAGGCACTTCGTAATTCGCTTCCCGCGTGGCGGTTCCGATATTGGCCGCCAGTAAAGCGAACAAAAGGAAACTTGACAGAATTCCGCCTGTCGCCGGAAGCGTGAGCGGACGCATTAATTCGTCTAAACGGAAGAGCCAGTATTCACAGAAGCGCTGAAATCTTGATCCCTGGTGCGTTTCGATCGCGCGTTTTTCCTGGGAAGCGCTCACTCGCAGCGCCGTTCGGAGGTGGGCAGGGGCCTGCGGCTGAGGCAGTCTTGCCAAAGTTGAGCGCAGCGCTCGCGCGTGCTCAACTTCCAGCGAGCAGGACTGACACCCGACTAAGTGTGACGCAATGCGGGACCGCTCGCGTTCACGCAATCGCCCGTCGACAAAATCTGCCTTTCGACGCTTTGCACTCCAGCAGTTCATTTGTTTTCGTCCCTACTAAACACTTCGCTAAGCCATCGCTTCCGCCAGCCCAGGATTCGACTGCTGGCTTAGCTCGCGCTTCAAAGCTTCCCGGCCGCGCAAGATCCTTGACTTTACAGTGCCGAGTGAGATCTGCAAAATCTCGGCTATTTCTTCATAGCTCAAATTTTGAATATCTCGCAGCACCACGGCTGTTCGGAACAAGGGATTGATTCGCGTGAGCGCCCGTTCCACCAGGACTCTGGTTTCCTTGTCCAGGGTCTGATCGTAAGGCGAGGGTCCGGGATCTTGCGCCAACTCGACCCGGCATTCCTGTTCCGCGCTCTCCATTTCGAGAGAAACCTCCCGTCGGCAGTGGCGCACAAACCAGCGGCGGTGGTTATGCGCTTCGTTCACGGCAATACGATAGATCCAGGTGCGGAGGCTACTCTGTTCGCGAAATGCGTTCACCCCCCGAAATATCTTCAAAAAGACTTCCTGGACGACATCGCAGGCATCGGTCTGGTTGCCGAGCAATCGATAAACCATGCTGTAAACCGGCTGTTCATACCGCTCAATCAGCTCCTCATATGCAGTGTCGATTCCGGCCCGAAGTCCCCGCAAGATTCGAGCGTCTTCTTCTGAAATTCCGTGCTGAGCGCCTGCCAAGATGGACAGGCTTGCCGAATTGCCCGACAGGGATTGCGCCATCTTCTGAAATTCTACCCTTAGTAATGGCTTTGTAAAGTACCTATTACGTTGGACACCGGTTAGACCCATCTGGTTCCTCCCGATTCGCAGATTTGCTGATAGTAAGCTTCGTACTGTGGAATAATTAACTCCGTACTGAACCGGGTCACCGCCGAACGGCGAGCGGCGGTTGCCATTTGGTGATGGAGCGTTTCGTTCGTTAATAGTTGCAGAAGGCGGGCCGCCTGCGCTCCATAATTGCCGACTTCTTCCATGAAGCCGTCCACCTCAGGGGTGATCAGGTCCGGCAGGCCGCCTGTGCGGGTCGCGACCGGCGGCACGCCGCAGGCCATGGCTTCCAGAGCGGCTAAACCGAAAGCTTCGGTTTCGCTCGGCAAATGGAGCGCGTCGGTATGAGGGATCAGCCGTTCCATGTGGTCCTGTTTGCCCAGAAAACGCACATGGGCATCAATACCCAACTCGCGGGCCAATCTTTCCGCCGGGCCGCGATCAGGACCGTCGCCGGCCATTATCAACTCCGCGTCGATCTCCTCCCGAACTTTCGCGAAAACGTAGATACAATCGAGCACCCGCTTCACGGGGCGGAAATTGGAGATATGAAGGATGCGCTTGCGCCTGTTGCCGCCCCTGCTTTCGTCCGGCTTATACAGCGAAGAGTTGATGAAATTGTGAATGACTCGAATCGGATTCCGCACCTCAAAAAATTCCACGGTTCGCGCCCGCATGTATTCGCTGATGGTGGTGATCCCATCCGACTGCTCAATCGAGAACTTGGTGGCGCGATAGTAGGAAGGGTCCGCGCCCACAATGGTGATATCAGTTCCGTGCAGAGTCGTAATGTAGGGCAGGAATCGTGTCGTGGTCATTTGTCTCGCCAGCAGGGCCGCCGTGGAGTGCGGAATGGCGTAGTGCATGTGCAGGATATCAAGCTGATGCCGTTCGGCTACTTCCGCCATGCGGGAAGCCAGCGCCATCACGTACGGAGGGTATTGAAAGAGCGGGTAGCTGGATACTTCCACCTCGTGGTAATGGATTCCGGGCGTATCTGTGTCGAGCCGGATCGGGTAAGCATAGCTGATGAAATGCACTTCGTGTCCGCGATGCGCCAATTCCAGACCCAATTCTGTCGCCACAATGCCGCTGCCGCCGTACGTGGGATAACAGGTGATGCCGATCCGCATGGTTCCAGTATCGGCTGAACTCTTTTACGCCGCTGTTTTGGCGCGGGAGCGGCTCGTCCTTACCCATTTCGCGATGGTGAAGCCGCTCATAATCAGGCACAAGGCCCCGAAAGCGCCGACACTCCACTTAAAGACGGGAGTGTTGATGATGCGCATGATGGACTGCCCGTACTTGATGGCTAAAAAGCCCAGAATGGAAAATCGAACCACGCGGCACCCGAATACAGTCGCGAGAATTTTATTTAGGGGATAGCCGAGAGCGCTGGTGGTAGCCACCACCATGGTAAACGGGAAAGGCGGCGGCGCAAGGCAGGCCAGCGCAATGAACAGCGCGGCTTTTTGCCCGGCTTTCCTCTTCAGGTATTCAAAGCGCCGCTTGCCTGTCATATTCTGCACGCCTGTTTCACCAATGGCGCGGGCCACCACGTCCAGAAAGTAAACGCCCACGGTGGAACCGCAGGCGCCTGAAAGCACATAAATCCAGAGATCCTGATGATGGCGCGCCACCAGGGCCACAATTAAGAGATCGTTGCCGATAGGAAGGAATAAAAAGGAGGAATCCGCAGCACCCAGCAGAAAGGGGCCGAAATAGCCAGTGGCTAGCAGTATTCGAAAGGCATGGTGAAAGAAATTCGACAAATCATCTCTCTTTTCGAAAAGGGTTTCAGTAAGCTGTCCTATGTGAGATCCAGGACTTATTTTCCCGTTGCGCTTTGCGGCGCGTTTCTCGTATCCATGGCGGTTTGGGCTTTCGGTCAAGCGCCGGGAAGCGTCAAAATGCCTCCCAGTCGGCAGGCGCGAATACTTGTAGTTTCCCAGACCAAGGGTTTTGAGCACGATTCGGTGCCGGATGCCATGGCGGCTATTTACCGGATGGGACACGAATCCCGGCTGTGGGATACGACTTTGCGCTCGGATACCGAACTGATTACGAAAAAAGATCCGAAGGCTCGCAATATGAAAACGCTCGATTACTTTGACGCGCTGGTTTTCGCGAGCACCACGGGAGAATTGGAGCTTTCGGAGGAGCAGAAGCGGGATATGCTTTCGTTCGTGAAAGAGGACGGCAAAGGTTTTGTCGGCATTCATGCGGCGCTGGACACGAACTACCAGTGGCCTGAGTATGGCGAGATGATCGGCGGCTGGTTCGATCAGCATCCTTGGATGACCTTCAACGCGCCGATTGTCCTGGAAGATCCGAACTTTCCCGCTGTCCGGCACTTTCCGAAGGCTTTTGTGAAGCGCGACGAAATCTATCAGGCGAAATCCTGGTCCCGCGACAAGGTGAATGTGCTGCTGAGCCTTGATTCCAGCAAGCTGGACTACAACAATAATCCCCGCGTCCATCGGACGGATCGTGATTTTGCGGTTGCGTGGTCGAAGATGTACGGCAAGGGCCGGGTGTTTTATTCAACGCTGGGGCATACCAAGGAGTCCTGGGACGATCCCGATATTCAGAAGATGTACTTCGAGGCGATCAAATGGACGCTCGGGATGACGGAAGGCAGCACGGCTTCGCACGGGCGGGTTGGCGGGCAGTAGGGGCGCTGCTCAATAGCAGCTAAATCAAAATTGGATTACGGCGATTTGTCCTTTTCCCCAAACGGTCTGGCGGCCCACCCCCGTCCATTGCGCGGCATGAAGAAAAGGCAAGAATGGGCCGAGATTTCCTTCATATTCGACTTCGCCGGTAAAGCCGCCGATGGAGTGGGTCTGCCCGGTGCGGCTACTGTAACGGTTAAGATCGACTTGGTGCAAGTTGCAATTTGTTAAATGAATCATTTTTGATTGTTCGCCGAACATCCGGAAATCCATAGCGAGCGGGCCAGACCCATAGAGTTCTCGCAGGGTGCTGATCCGGTCTCGGATGCGAGAGGCAAAGATGGGAAATTCCGGGCGGGAGGCAAGTTGTTGGCCGCTCTTCAGTTCTG
>CAXUBB010000426.1:0-709 GCA_964249105.1 uncultured Bryobacteraceae bacterium
CAGCCGAGAAACTGGCCGATTCGTGATTTGACATGGGACTATCCGACACATGGGGTGCTGAACGAACCCAGCGCGGAGTCGGTTCTGCATGAGATCAACGGCTATACGGTAGCGGACGGAAAGCCCGTTGAAGGGTTTACTTCTTTAAAGGATGATGGTTCCACGGCCTGCGGCGCCTGGATTTACTCAGGCGCTTACCGCGACGGGGTCAATCAGACCGCACGGCGCAAGCCGCACTGGGAACAGAACTGGATCGCGCCCGAATGGGCCTGGGCTTGGCCGCATAACCGGCGCGTTTTGTATAACCGCGCTTCGGCGGACCTTGACGGAAAGCCTTGGTCTGAGCGCAAAAAGCTCGTCTGGTGGGACGAGAACAAAAAGGAATGGGTAGGAGAGGATACGCCCGATTTCATCGTCGAGCGTCCTCCTTCCTACCGGCCTTCGAAAGAGGCGCGCGGCAAAGATACGATCTCAGGTATTGATCCATTCGTGATGCAGTCTGATGGTAAAGGGTGGATCTACGCTGCGGCAGGTCTGCAGGACGGTCCGCTTCCCACGCACTACGAGCCGGAAGAATCGGTCATTCAGAATCCCTTGTATGGCCAACAATGCAACCCGGAACGGATGGAATGGCGGCGGAAAGACAACCCCTATCACCGGCCCTTTGACGATCCACGGTTCCCGTACGCGCTGACCACCTATCGCTTGA
>CAXUBB010000426.1:719-1051 GCA_964249105.1 uncultured Bryobacteraceae bacterium
ACCGAACACCACACGGCAGGAGGAATGAGCCGGTGGCTGCCCTGGCTCTCCGAACTGCAACCCGAGATGTTTTGCGAAGTCTCGCCGGAACTGGCCGCCGAATGCAAGTTAAAGAACGGCGGCTGGGCCACGATTCGGACCATGCGCGGCGAAATCGAAGCGCGCGTCCTGGTCACGGCGAGAATGCGCCCGCTGAGAATGCGAGACCGCATCATCCACCAGATCGGACTGCCCTATCATTGGGCCGGCAAGGGATTGGTGCGGGGAGATTCCGCAAACGAGCTAACAGGCTTTGTCGCGGACCCGAATGTCTCCATTCAGGAGTCTAAAGC
>CAXUBB010000426.1:1061-4855 GCA_964249105.1 uncultured Bryobacteraceae bacterium
GCTCTCACCGCCAGCATCGAACCGGGCCGCAAGAGTAAAGGCAGGCGGCACATAACCAGCGGACGCCTCCAGCGCAAACTCTCTCCCGACATGGATGCGCGAGACCTGCCAAAAGCCAGAAACAAGCCGCAAGGGAAACACGGCTTCAAGGCGCTCGAAAGCAAAGAAGGACATATTTAATATGGGGGGCGGTAAAGGCTTTTTCACGGATACAACTCTATGTATTGGCTGTAAAGCCTGTGAAGTGGCATGCAAGCAGTGGAATCAATTGCCGGACGACGGCTTCCTGTTTACGGGAATGTCGTACGACAACACGATCCATCTGGGCGCTTCCACGTGGCGGCATGTGGCATTTATTGAAAAACCCATGGCGGCGCCTCCGGGAGATGACGGAGCGTTCTCCTGGCTGTTTTCTTCGGACGTGTGTAAGCACTGCGCGCGCGCCGGATGTCTGGAGAGTTGCCCGACGGGCGCCATCATCCGCACGGAATTTGAGAGCGTGTATGTGCAGCCTGATGTGTGCAACGGCTGCGGATACTGTGTCGTCAATTGTCCTTTCGGCGTGATCGACCGTCGCGAGGAAGACGGACGCGCCTGGAAATGCACCCTCTGCTATGACCGGCTGCGCGAAGATATGACGCCCGCCTGCGCCAAAGCTTGCCCGACCGAGTCCATCCAGTTTGGAGAGTTGGATCAGTTGCGCGACCATGCTCAGAAGCGGGTCGAAAAGCTGCATGAAAAGGGCATGACAGAGGCATATTTATATGGATCTACGAAGGAGGATCAGCCGGGGACGGAAGGTTTGAATGCGTTTTTTCTGCTGACTGATAAGCCGGAGGTGTACAACTTGCCGCCCGACCCGGTTGTGCCGACCAAGAAAGTAAAAGACGCGTGGCTCTCCATGGCGGCAACGGCGGCGGCGATGGCGGCGGCGGCCATCGGAACCGTTTTCTTTGCCGGAAGAGAAAAGGGCGCATGACGACCACGCGGTATAAAAATTCTGTCGAGCCTGTTTATACGGACGGTCGCGATATTGACATTGCCATCGCTCAACTGACCGGTGAAGCAGCCGATCAGAAATCATCCGGCTCACCCGATCAGCACATTCAAAATATCGCGCAAACCTGGGAACAGATTCCGCAGGTGGACCGTAGCGATCCGACCTACTATGACCGGCCCATGCTCAAAGAGCCGGTCTGGGAATGGGCCATCCCCACCTATTATTACGTCGGTGGACTGACGGGCGCTTCACTCGCGCTGGGAGCCGCCGCGCAGATCGGAAATGCCGGTACTCGCGAATCCTTGATTACGCGCTGTCACCTGATCGGCTTTATGGGCGCGACCGTGAGCAGCGGTCTGCTGATTTATGATCTGGGCCGCCCGGCGCGTTTCATCAACATGCTGCGGGTCTTCCGTCCCACATCGCCCATGAACGTGGGCGCTTGGATTCTCTCCGTCGCCGGCGCGACATCCGCAGGCACGGTTTTGCTCAGGCGAAGGCGCGGTTGGGTTGCCAAGATCGGCGCGTTTCTTGGCTTCATAAGCGGGATAGCCGGACTGGCGCTTGCTACTTACACGGGCGTCCTCGTCGCGAACAGCGCCGTGCCTCTCTGGCAGGCGTCGCGCAAAGCGTTACCCGTACTCTTCGGAGCATCCGCCGTGGCAAGCGTCGGTTCCTTTTTCGATATTTTAGTTGAAAACGCCGACGAACGCCGCATCACTACAGCGTTTGGAACAGTGGGACGCATCGCGGAAATCAGCGCGGGTATTGTTATGGAGAAACAGGCTTCAGCCGTTGAGCGGGTCGGCCTTCCTCTCAAGAAAGGGTGGAGCGGCTTTCTTTGGAAGACGGCGACAATTTGCACCGCCGCGAGCCTGGTAGCTTCCTTCCTGCGGAATCAAACCAGGACGACGCGTGTGACTGCGGGAGCGCTAGGAACTTTCGGATCTCTTTTGATGCGCTTTACCGTACAACATGCGGGCGTGTTGTCGGCGCGTGATGCGCGCGCTAGTTTTTATCAGCAGCGGGCGGGCAAAGGCGCGGCGGAAGTGACCGGATCTCATAACTTGTAATGTCACAGTATTTCTCACGCAGCGCCAATACATTTGTCCGCATGAGCATGCTGGCGGTAGTGGCGTCGGTCGTGGTGGTCCTTTCTTCGTCCTTCCTCATCGTGAGATCCTCCTATGAAACAATGCAAAATGTCCCGCGTGAGCAGCCGGTTCCGTTCAGCCACGCCCATCATGTGGGTGGACTCGGCATCGATTGCCGCTATTGCCATACGTCCGTCGAGACCTCCTGGTTCGCTAATATCCCTCAGACCAAGATTTGCATGAATTGCCACTCGCAGATGTGGGCGTCGAGCCAGACACTCGAGCCGGTTCGCGAAAGCTATCGAAGCGGCAAGTCCATTGAATGGACGCGCGTGCATGACCTGCCCGATTATGTGTACTTCAATCACAGCATTCATGTCGCTAAAGGCGTGGGCTGCGCCACTTGTCATGGGCGCATTGACAAAATGAATCTCGTTTGGCAGGCTCAGCCGCTCACCATGGAGTGGTGTTTGAACTGCCATCGGCACCCGGAGCGTTACGTGCGGCCCCGTGACCAAGTGTTTTCGATGGAGTACACGCCGCCGCCCGACCAACTGGCGCTGGGAGCGAAACTGATGCGCGAGTACCACATCCAAAGCCTGATTACCTGTGAGACATGCCACCGATGAACACCCCGTCACATCACGATTTCGTTCCGGTGGAAGCGTTAACCTCTGCTCAAAAGTCGCAGAACGGTTATTGGAAAAGCCTCGGGGAACTGACAAGCTTGCAACAGGAGGAGACCGAACAGTTTGATGAGGAGGGCGTCGCTCTTTCCGACGCCAGCCGTCGCCGCTTTCTTTCCTTGATGGCGGGATCGCTGGCGCTCGCCGGTTTAACGGGCTGCACCCGGCAGCCGACGGAAACCATCATGCCCTACGTCGAGCCGCCGGAGAATGTGATTCCCGGCAAGCCGAAGTTCTACGCCACGGCTGTGCCCGGCAATGGCGGCGCGCAGGGCGTAATTGTCGAAAGTCATCTGGGGCGCCCGACAAAAGTGGAAGGCAATCCCGATCATCCCGCGAGTTTGGGCGCGTCAAGCGTTCACTCCCAAGCATGCTTAATGGACCTTTATGACCCGGATCGCGCGAAAGAAATTTTGCGGCTCGGCATTCCGTCTACCTGGGACAATTTCCTGATCGCGGTGGATGAAGTTCTTCGGTCCATCCGCGCCCAAAAAGGCGCGGGCCTGCGTCTTCTCTCTGAAACAGTTACATCTCCCACGCTGGGCGCGCAGATTGAAGCCGTATTGAATGCGTTTCCCGCGGCCCAATGGCATCAATACGACCCGGCAGGCCCGCACTCCGCCCGTGCCGCCGCTGACTGGGTTTTCGGCAAAGGGCTGAACACGTACTACAACCTGTCCGATGCCGCCGTGATCGTGTCCCTGGACTCCGATTTTCTGGCCTGTGGATCTGGTTCCACGCGCTACGCACGCGACTTTGCCCACCGGCGCAGACAAAGCGACCGTCTCGACATGAACCGCCTTTACGCCGTCGAGAGCACTATGACCAGCACGGGAGGGAAAGCGGACCATCGGCTCGCGCTGTCTTACCGGGAGATCGAAGGCTTTGCGCGTGATCTCGCGGCGGCGGTAGGCGTCACCCATGTAAGCGCGCCCGGTTACTTGCCGCATATGTCATGGGTGCAGGCTATGGCGAAGGAACTGAAGGCGCACCCCGGTCGCTGCGCCGTTATTC
>CAXUBB010000427.1:0-4837 GCA_964249105.1 uncultured Bryobacteraceae bacterium
CGTGACGCTGGCCCGCCCCCATGGCGCTGTTTATATTCAGGACTCAACCGGCGGAGTTCTTGTGCGGTCGCAATTGCCGCTGCCCGTCCATGTGGGCGAATTTGTTACCGCGGTGGGTTTTCCGCAGCTTGAAGCATACAGCCCGTCTCTCAATGACGCTGTGATTCTGCATCGCGCGCCGGGAAAAGCGCTTCCGCCCAAACGGGTGACCGCAGACGATCTTCTGATTGACGGCGTTGATGCTCAGTTGGTGCAAATCGATGCGCTGGTGCAGGAACAAACAGTAAGCGGCTCGCACGAGAAGTTATGGCTCGAAACAGGCGGTACGACATTTCAAGCGGATCTCGCCGGTAACGACCACTTGGCTCCGATTGGGCGAGGCGCTCTGGTTCGCGTCACCGGCATTTCTTCCATCTCGGTCGAGGGGTCGGAAGAACGGCACACGCCGCAAGGCTTTGAGCTTCTCTTGCGCACCCCGGCGGACGTTCTCATTGTTCGCCCGGCGCCCTGGCTCTCCGTGGAACGGGTCCTGCAAGGCACTGCCTTTCTCGGTATGGCGGCGCTCTTGGCGGCGGTGTGGATCATGGTGCTGCGCCGCCGGGTGCGCCAACAAACAGCTTTGATTCACTCCAAACTCGCCCGCGAAGAAGATTTGAAACAACAGGCGGAAACAGCAAGCCGTTTGAAAAGTGAGTTCCTGGCCAATATGAGCCATGAGATCCGGACGCCCATGAACGGCATTATCGGCATGACCGCGCTGACGCTTGAAACCCAGCTCACGCCGGAACAACACGAGTATCTTTCGGCGGTCAACACTTCCGCCGAAGCGCTCATGGGAATCCTGAACGATATCCTCGATTTCTCAAAGATCGAAGCGGGCAAGCTGTCACTCGATCCCCATGAATTTTCGCTGCGCCACGAGGTGCAAACCTTAATGCGCACCGTCGCTTTCCGGGCGCATCAAAAGAAGCTGGAACTGCTCTGCAGTATCGACCCTGAAACGCCCGACGTTCTTTTTGGCGATTCCCTTCGCCTGCGCCAGATCCTGCTCAACTTTCTTAGTAACGCAGTCAAGTTCACGGAAGAGGGCGAAGTGGAACTCCGTATCAGCGGCAAGCCGCTTACTGGAGAAAGCTGTGAACTGGAATTTCTGGTTCGCGACACCGGCATCGGCATGTCGCCGGAACAACTGAAGCTCATCTTCGAACCTTTCACGCAAGCTGATGGCTCCGTTACTCGCAAATACGGAGGAACCGGACTGGGTTTATCGATTTGCGCGAAATTGGCCGAACTTCTAGGCGGAAAACTGCACGTGATGAGCCGGATAGGTCTAGGCAGCACATTTCGGTTCACGGCAGCCTTTGAGTTCCGCGAACCGGCTGAACAGAACAAGGCAAACCTCGCGGGCGCCGGCCGCCTGCGGACGTTGATTGTGGACGACAACCCAACCAGCCTCGCCATTCTGCAAAAGCTGCTCACAAGCTGGAGTGTGCCGGTAGACACCGCATCATCCGGGCTGCAAGCGATGGATCGGCTGAGACAAGCCAAGCTGAACGGCGCGCCTTACCACCTGGCTTTGATTGATGGGTGCATGCCGGAAATGGATGGATGCGCTTTGGCCGCTCGGATTCACGCGGAGCAAGAGCTAAGAGAAATCAGCATGATTATGATGCTGTCCTCCGACGGTCTTCAGGTGGAGGCCGACCGTGGCCGCGCGCTAGGGATCCCGCGCTATCTTTTGACGCCAATTGTGGCCGGCGATCTGCGGGAGGCGCTTCAAACGACTCTGGGGCGTTCGCGGAATGAGCGCGAGAACTCATGGGTCCCCGGCTCTGCTGAACAACCGAGGCAGCTTCATATTCTGCTGGCCGAAGACAATCTCGTCAACCAGAAGGTAACGGTGGCTCTTCTCACGAAACAAGGGCATACGGTTCGTGTCGCTCCCAACGGCCGTGCAGCCGTCGAACTCTGCTATCAGGAATTCTTTGATCTCGTGTTAATGGACCTGCAGATGCCCGAAATGGATGGCTTCGCGGCCACGGCTGCCCTGCGTGGGAGTGCGCGCCCCGAAATTGCCCAGCTAAAAATTCTAGCCCTGACCGCCAACGCTATGGAAGGTGATGAGCAGTTATGCTTGGACGCCGGCATGGACAGTTACTTAGCCAAACCAATCAACGCCGCCAAACTACAGACTGCCATCAAAGGAATGTTCGCGGATCGTTCGCCACGGCCTGTGCAACCTTCGCCCGAACCCGAATTACTCTGTCTCTGATTATTGGGGAAAGCTCACGGCATCACCGGCAGTACGATGTGCGACGGCAAGCCGACTGAACAGTAAACTCGCTGCGTGGCCGCCTGGAAATCACTCGCTTTCGCCGTGTAAATACTGGGCACAAACGTCTGCGGATTACGATCAATGGCGGGGAACCAACTCGACTGCACCTGCACCATCAGACGATGCCCTTTCAGGAATACATGGTCATGGTCCCGTAGCGGAACCATGAACTCCGTCGGTTGATTCGGCACAAGCGCCTGCGGATGCTCATAGCTCTTGTTATAACGCCCGCGCCGCGCTTCCATGGCAATCGGCAGTTGGTATCCGTCCAGCGATTTCGCATACTCGCCCGATTTCGGGCCTTCCTCCGGCTTCCACGCATTCTTTACCGCGTCCTCCGGATACATATCGATCAGCTTCACCACAAAGTCGCTATCCGTTCCCGAAGTGGAAGCAAATAACGCGGCGCTCACTTCACCTGTGATCGTGATGTCGTGATCGAGCGGAGCGCTCACGAAGCTCAACACATCAGGCCGGTGATCGGCAAAGCGCTGGTCCGCCATCTCCCAGGTGGTCCAATCGCCGCCGGGATAGGTTGGTGAAATCGGGCGTTGCCGGTAGGGAACCGGATTCGCGGGATCAGAAAAGTACTGCGCAAAGTCCGTGTCGCCGGACTTCGGTGCGTCAAACGATAATGCGCCGTCTGCGTGCAGATATAGGTTCGTCGGCTTCGACCCCTTCGGCGGCCAGGCGCCGTAAGTGTGCCACGTATTTGATCCCGATTGAAAGGTGCTCGCTTTCCAGGGGAACTTTTCGCCCCCGCCGTGCAGGTAATAACGGAAGAACGGAGCCTCGATGTTCTCGCGGAACTCGCGTGCTGTTTCGTGGCCGCCAAACGAAATCCCGCCGATCTTATCTCCTTTGGAAGACTGCCACTCGCCATGGAACCAGGGACCCGCCACGATATAATTCTGCCCCTGCGGATCGCTCTCCGCGGAGTTGCGGAAAATCTTCCAAGGTCCCCACGGGTCTTCCTGATCCCAGAATCCAGCCACATTCAAATTAGGGACCGGGCTGCTGTGCAACTGGTTTACCCAAGCCTCCCGCTGCCAGAATTCGTCATAGCTCGGGTGCTCAACCATCTGGTTCCAGAACGGAATCGACCCGTGCAGATACTTCGAATCGATGTTCGAAACCGGCCCCAGAGTTAAATACCACTGGTACGTGTCATACGTATCGAACTGAAAATGAGTATTCGCGTTCTTGTCTGCCTGTTCCATCACCGAGTACTCAAACGCGTAACTCAGGCGTAAAGCGCCGAACCGGTGCATGTCGTCATTCATCCACTGATCGACGGGCGATGCCTGTTCGGAAACCGCTTTCAACGCCGGATGAGGCTGTAAGAGAGTCATCCCGGCGGTCAGGCCGAGGTAGGAAACTCCAAAGATCCCAACCCGGCCGTTGTTCTTCGGCACATTCTTAATGAGCCAATCAATCGTGTCGTAGGCGTCGGTCGTTTCATTGGTTGCCTTGGGATCTTTCAAATCAACGTACGACGACAGCTTGAATGTGCCTTCGGATTTGAAGCGGCCTCGCAGGTTCTGGAAAACAAAAATGTATCCATCCTTGGCAAGCTCCTTCAGGTTGGTCGGAACCGAGACCGGCGCCTGAGAAGGAATTCCATACGGAGACCGCTGTAAAAGAATCGGCAACGCCTCGCTCTGGTTCAATGGGGTAAGAATGGTTGTTTGTAGTCGTACCCCATCCCGCATGGGAATCATGACTTCCTGAAAACGGAAGACTGATTTTTCTGAACTTGCCGGAGGCGGAGAGGAGGTTTGCCCTAAACAACACACCGAAGGAGCAAGGGCGAAAAAGAAATATGTCAGCGGGCAATACATACAACAGTTCCAAACTGGACGCTCTTGGAATAGTATCAATCAGAACTTATTCCGCCCGTAACGCCTGCATCGGCTCAATCGAAGCCGCCCGCCGCGCCGGCAGAAACGCAGCCGCGCAGCCGATAACGAACAAACCGCCCGCCACCGCCAGATACGTCGGAACATCCACGGGCGATACCCCGAACAGAAAGCCTCGAATGACCCGCCCCACGGCCAACGCCAGGGCGACTCCTGTAACTAAACCGGCAAATATCAGAACCGCTCCTTGCCGTAAGATCATCACCAGCACGGAGGTTTTGGTAGCTCCGACCGCCATTCGTAAAGCAATCTCGCGCCGGCGATGGCTGACCAGTTTAGCCAGTACGCCGTACATTCAGGCCACGACCATGCACACCGCGAGCGAGGCGAAGGAACCAATCAGATAAAAAACAGCCTCTTGGCTGATATTGGCTTGCTGGATCGTCTGTCTCATGGTTTGGAAGTTCTCCACGGCATGACCAGGAGCGCAGTGCTGAAACACACGCCGGACCGAGGGAGCTACAGCGACGCCGCGACCGGTTCTGATGGCAAAAGACACGGATGTTTTAAGAAGCGTCGAGTAAAACAGAATCGACCCGTGCAGATACTTCGAATCGATGTTCGAAACCGGCCCCAGAGTTAA
>CAXUBB010000428.1:0-4827 GCA_964249105.1 uncultured Bryobacteraceae bacterium
CGCTCGCGCCGCCGCCGACGTCGAGGAAGTTTGCCGGCCTTCCGCCCGCGTACTTGATGATGTCCATCGTCGCCATCGCCAGACCCGCGCCATTGACCATGCAAGCGATATTGCCGTCGAGCTTGATATAGTTCAGGCCAAAGCGCGAAGCTTCCACTTCCAAAGGATCTTCTTCGTTCAAATCCCGTAGTTCGTGTAAATCCTTGTGCCGGTAAATGGCATTGTCGTCGACGTTGATCTTGGCATCGAGCGCGTAAACTTTGCCGTCGCTGGTCAGAATAAAGGGGTTGATCTCCGCCAAGGATCCATCAATGGCATCGTACGCTTTGGACAGCGCGGTCATGGCTGCTACTGCTGCATTCACGCTTCCCGCGGGTATGCCCAGTCCATAAGCGATTTTCCGCGCCTGAAAAGGCTGTAGGGTCTGGCCGGGCAGTAACTCTTCTTTCAGTATGAGTTCCGGCGTGTTCGCGGCCACTTCCTCGATGTCCATGCCTCCGGCCCTGGAAGCCATGAAAACATTCCGCCCGGTCCCGCGATCCAGCACGATTCCCAGGTAAAGCTCGCGCTCGATCGGCAGCGTCTCTTCAATCAACAAACGCTGCACAACGCGTCCTTCCGGGCCGGTCTGGTGAGTCACAAGCGTCATGCCGAGCATCTTTTTCGCGATCTCAACGGCTTCATCGGAATTCTTGGCGACCTTTACGCCGCCACCCTTTCCGCGACCGCCCGCGTGAATCTGCGCTTTTACAACAACACTGCCGCCAATTTTCCTGGCAACCACCTCAGCCTCTTCCACCGTGTAAGCGACTTCCCCGCGCGGCACAGGGACATCGTACTTGGCGAGGATCGCTTTCGCTTGATACTCGTGAATTTTCATAAGCAGATGAAGAACTCAAACAGTACAGCCTGATTGTTTGAGGCCAATCGCTAGTGTATCTCGCGGGAGGATTAAACCATGGCCGGAACTCGACGGCGCGAGGCAAGCAGGTGGGCGAGGGCGCGGCAGTCGTCCGCCATTTGCCTGAACTGTTCGGGATAGAGCGATTGATAGCCATCGGATAAAGCGCGTTCAGGGGTCGGGTGTACTTCGACAATTAATCCACTCGCGCCTGCCGCAATGGCAGCTAAAGCCATGGGCGCAACCTTGTCCCGTTTGCCCGTTCCGTGGCTTGGATCGACAATAATCGGCAGATGACTGAGACTCTGGACAGCGGGCACGACGCTCAGATCAAGGGTGTTTCGCGTGTGGTCGGTGAAAGTACGGACGCCGCGCTCGCAAAGAATCACGTTGTAATTGCCTTCCGCGAGGATGTATTCGGCGGCCATGAGGAACTCTTCGAGAGTGGACGAAATGCCGCGTTTCAGTAAAATTGGTTTGCGGGAGCGGCCCGCGCGCCGGAGCAAGGAAAAATTCTGCATATTGCGCGCGCCAATCTGAACGCAGTCCGCGTACCGCTCCACCAGGTCGAACGTCTCGATATCGATCGCTTCCGTGACAATCCCCAATCCGGTCTCCTCACGAACTTCGGCCAAGTACCGCAAACCTTCTTCGCCCAAGCCTTGAAAGGCATAAGGCGACGTCCGGGGCTTATAAGCTCCACCGCGCAGAAGCTGGCCTCCCGCGGCCTTGACAGCCCGAGCTGATTCAGTAATCTGCTGTCGGCTTTCCACCGAGCAGGGACCGCCGCAAAGGGCAATTTCCTCACCGCCGACAGGCACTCCGTTTACATAAACAACCGTATTATCGGGCTTGGTTTCCCGGCTAACCAGCTTGTAGGCCTTCGAAACACGGATCGCCTCGGCGACACCCGGAAGATCCTCAAACTCGGCTGGGTCCACAGGCCCGTTATTTCCTGTGATTCCAATGGCGGTGCGCTGCTCGCCGGGAATGATATGCGGTTTAAAGCCGAGGGACTCGATACGTTGACAGACCCGGGCGATATCGGCAGACGCTGCCTGCGCCTTCATGACGATTAACACGTTGGAATCCCCTCATTAAATAGATTAACGAATGGGAAGACTGCGTGTTCCGGTTCAGTTGGAAATGGAGGGTGCGTTCCCTAGTAAAGATAGTGGAGCGAACGCATAAAGAAGCCACGGAAGCATTACACACCAGAGGAGAAAGCCGTCATCTGCTGAAGGTGCCGATCTCGGAATCGTGTGACAAACAGGGACTCTAGCCCACAGTCTTCTCCCGCTGGCAGAAGGCGTTCTTCGAGAACGGCGCGGCTAAAAAAGATATTGGGGAACTCTGGCCGGGGTCTAGGTTCCGCACGATACGCGGGATCAGATCATGGATTTCATCCGGCGCTGGTCGGAGAAGATCAAGATCGGCGCCGGGCGGCGTATTGTGTGGCTCGACATCACCGCCAGCAAGTTCTACGACTGGCGGGAACGCTACGGGAAGGTGAACGAGCACAGCGGCTGGGTTCCCTGCAATTTTTGGCTAAATCAAACCACAGCATAGGACGGACAGTGCGCATACGCGCAAGGGCATTAAATACTGCCTTTTAAAGCTATCTGGTGTCCGGCTGTCCATGTGGAACGATCTAGAAAGGTGAATCGCGGCGAACCTTGAGTAAATCGTTTTCTCCATTCGAATCGAAACTTGTATAATTACGCATGCAAGGAATACCCTGGAGCACAATTGCGCTCGGTTCGCTGTTGCTCCTCTCGGCCTACTCAAAAGGAGGACAGGAAGTGACATCTCCGCAACCGGAACAGTCGAAGCCGCCCGTCAAAATGGAGCAGCGCGGGCGTATTCTTGGAATCGGCGGTGTCTTCTTCAAATCCGCTCATCGTGATCAGATGCGCGAATGGTATTCGCTGCATCTTGGACTCGCTGACAAAGGCCACGGCGTGATGCTTCCGTGGCGCGAACACGACGACCCGCAAAAGGAACATGTTACAGTTTGGACTATTTTTCCCAACTCCACTGACTATATCCCAGCCACGCAACCGTTCATGGTCAACTACATCGTGGATGATCTGGATGCTTTGCTCGACCGCTTAAAACAAGAGGATGTAAAGATTGACGCCAAACGAATGAATGAATCCTACGGTCACTTTGCCTGGATCTATGACTTGGATGGAAATAAGATTGAGCTCTGGCAGCCGCCGTCCGCTAAGCTCTAAGGGTCTTCCACTGCACTTACTCACTCGGTTTTCTGTAGCTACGGTCTTGTAGTCGTAGAATGGCCGGAAATGCTTTGCGCCTGGTCATCTCAATATCGCATCGGCCGATTCCGCCCGATCAGTCGCCTAGCGTTTTACCAACGCCTGCCGGATTATTGGGAAATATCGTCCCAAACTAGCTCGCCAATAATGGCGTTATACTCGCTAGCGGGGAACGCCCGCTCTCCAGTTCACGCTGAACCAACACATGCGGTGCTCGTAATTATTTCAGCCCTTCCCTCTAATGCCGCCAGGTTGTCCTGCCGATAGTTCCGGCATGATTGCTTTCCTGCTCATCCTCGGAGTCAACGTGCTAATAACCGTTATGGCGTTCCTTCGAGAGCGCGGCGAAGATCCACGGTTTGCAGGCGACAAGCTGATTTATCGCGGTTAATACCGGCAGTGTTCCACAATAGTAAGATTCACGCTAATGGGCCGTTATCTTTGTGTGTTGGTAGGCGGGGGAGTCGGTTCGCTTACAAGGTATCTTGTGGGGAGAGCATGTGTCCAGCGGTTTCCAAATTTAAATTTTGGACTTGGCACTCTTTTTGTTAATGTCACGGGATCTTTTTTGATCGGTATCCTGATGACTCTGTTTGTTGAGCGGCTTCGTCTTCCTCACTACTGGCAATTGATCGGAGTGGTAGGCTTTTTAGGCGGCTATACTACCTTTTCAAGTTTTGAATATGACGGGTATCTCGCGGCTCGCGGCGGCCATCATCTTACCGCGCTGGCTTATCTGGTCGGCAGCGTGGTCGTGGGCTATGCAGGCGTCTGGCTGGGAGCATCTCTGGTGACAAAGCATTAATGATTTATGAAGTCAGTTATTCTCATGATGTTGAACAAATGAGTTCCTCACACACTTGGCATCTTCCGTTCCGCAACTCGGTTCACCTTTCGCAAGGGGAAGCATATGACCTGATGCGCCGCATGCTGTCGGGTGAGATGAGTACGGAAGAAATCGCGGACACGCTGAACTTTCTCCGGCGAAAGGGCGAAACGATTGCGGAACTGGTAGGCTTTGCAAGCGCTCTTCGTGACTTGAGCAGGCCGTTTGATCTGGACCAATCGGAAGAGCCGTTACTGGACACCTGCGGAACGGGAGGTGACGGCGCGTGTACTTTCAACATTTCGACAGTGACGGCCTTTGTTGTAGCCGGTGCCGGATTGCGTGTTGCCAAACATGGAAACCGGAAGATCTCCAGTCAGTGCGGCAGCTCGGATTTATTGGAGCATCTCGGAGTTCCCGTTCATCTTTCGCCGGAGCGCGTCGCCGCCTGCATCCAGCATGTTGGGATCGGATTTCTTTATGCGCCGCTGCTCCATCCCGCAGTGAAGCATGCGCAGGAAGCGCGCTTATTGCTGAAGGGCAGGACTGCGTTCAACCTGCTCGGGCCGCTGACGAATCCGGTACGCGCCCGCATGCAGCTCATTGGCGCTTTTTCAGTTCGCGCAGCCGAAATGCTGGCGCAGGCCGCGGCGCGCCTGGGAATTGAGCGCGCTTATGTGGTGCATGGCGCGGACGGATTGGATGAAATTACCACCACGACCCATACAACCGTTTTTCAGGTGGAGAACGGGAGTGTTCAGAAAGGACGCTGGTCGCCTGCGGATTTTGGCGTTCAGCCCGCCTCGCTTGAGGATCTGAGA
>CAXUBB010000429.1:0-4812 GCA_964249105.1 uncultured Bryobacteraceae bacterium
GGCACAGCCAGAGGACTGAACCGCTTGCGGCATGGGCAGGTAATTGGGTCCTATACTCGCCGTAATGGATTATCCGGTTCGGAAGTTCGCGCCCTTTTTTCAGATCTCAACGGAACCCTGTGGGTTGGCACGGACAAGGGGCTTGACCACTTTGACGGAACTCGCTTTGTCAGCAGCCATATCTTTTCGGGAGAAGACGGCACCGGTATTCTGGCGCTGGCGGGCGGGCGGACCGCCAGTTTGTTCGTCAGCACGCAAGACTCCCGATTCTTCACGGTGCGGAACGGCGCAACAACCAGCTATCCCACGGATGCAACCCGTTCCGTTGACTGCTATCTGGTGGACAGAACCATCCATGAGACTTGGATGGGAACGCTTGGTTCCGGTCTGCTGCGCTGGCGTAGCGGCGTTTTCACGCATGTTCGCGTAAAAGACGGCATCTACGATAACCGGATTTACGGCATCGTCAAAGACGATCACGCCAATTTTTGGCTTGCCTCCAGCAAAGGAATTTTTTGCGTCAGCCAAAAAGAATTGGATGATTTCGCGGACGGCAAAATCCCCTATGTGACCAGTATTCCCTTCAGCACCGGCCAACTTCGCTTTGAATGCCAGTCCGGCGTGCAGCCAGCCGCCACACGCACGACCGACGGCCGTCTCTGGTTCTCAACCACCAACGGGTTAGTCGTGATCGATCCCAATCACCTGCTCAGCAATCACGTTCCTCCCCCTGTCCGGATTACAGCCGTGATCGTGAATGGGCAAAGAGTTCTGGCCGGCAAAGAAGAGCTTGTCTTGAAGCCCTCGGAGCGGAACGTCGAGATTCGCTACGCGGGACTCAGCTTTATCTCGCCTGAAAAAGTCGACTTCCAATACAAACTGGAGGGCTTCGACAAATCATGGACCGACGCGGGCAGTCGCCGCGAAGCTTTTTTTACGAATCTTCCTCCGGGCGGGTTTCAATTTAAGGTCCGGGCTCGCAATGCGGATGGCGTCTGGAGCACGCAGGATGCCTCCCTCCCCTTTGCGGTGGAGCCCAGGTTTTATCAGCGCATCTGGTTTTTTCCCGTCTCCGCCGTTGTTCTTGGACTGCTGGCAGCCGCCGGTTATCGCGCCCGAGTGTATCGTCTCCGGAGAACATTCAATCTGCTCCTTTCGGAGCGCAGCCGCATTGCCCGCGAGTTGCACGACACGCTGCTGCAAGGCTTATCGGGAATTACCATGCAGTTGCAGGCGCTCTGGACACGGCTTCCCGCTTCCAAGGAGAAGGCAATGCTTGCCGAAATTATTGAGGATGCAGGCAAGGCCTCCCAGGAGGCGCGGCGTTCCCTGTGGGGCTTGCGAACGTTCGGCTCGGACTCGCTTACTTTCAGCAATAAGCTGGCAAAGGTCGCGCGCCAGGCTATTGCGGAAGATTCGATATCCCTGGCGCTCCAACTGCAACCCGTATCGCTGCGCGGCTTTCCCGAAGTGGAATATCAGCTATTGAGAATCGTGGGAGAAGTTCTTTCCAACACCAACGCGCACGCGCAGGCAAAGACAATCAGAATTCGGCTGGCGGTTGTTGATCGAGAGCTTCAATTAACCATGACGGACGACGGCATCGGGTTTACGCCAGGGTCACAGCAGCCGTTCGGACATTTTGGACTAATCGGCATGCGCGAGCGAGCCGATGAGATCGGAGCCGAATTAAAGGTAATGAGTTCTCCCGGTTCCGGCACAACCGTGATGATTCACGTTCCGCTGGGAGAACGGCTAGACACGGCAGAAAGTAACGCCGCATTCTCCATAACGCATCATAGAGAGTAGCTGTACTCTCGCCAAAGCGATTATGGACATAGCGCTACCTATTCGGATTCTTTCTGTTGACGATCACGATTTAGTGCGCAAGGGCATTGCCGCCATACTTTCCACGGAGAGCGGAATCGAGTTGGTTGCGGAGGCAAGCAGCAGAGCGGAGGCAGTACGCTTGTACGGCCAGTATCTTCCTGATGTGACGCTCATGGATTTACGGTTGCCGGACGGAAGCGGCATCGAAGCTGCTCAGGAAATCCGCGAAGAATTTCCTGCTGCCCGAATCATTGCTCTGACTTCTTATGACGGAGACCAGGATATTTACCGTGCTCTGGAAGCAGGGGTTCGCGGCTACTTGCTAAAAGAGATGGTGCATACGGAAATTGTGCGCGCCATTCGCATTGTGCATGCAGGCAAGCGCTACATTCCGCAGGAAGTTTCGGACCAACTCAGCGGCTTTTTTCCGGAACTGGCGTTGACGGCGCGCGAAGTGGACGTTTTAAGCCTGGTAGCGCGCGGCTTGGGGAACAAAGAAGTCGGTGACGTGCTGGGGACCGCATCGGGCACAGTGAAGGCCCATATGCAAAGCATTCTCAGCAAACTGGGAGCAAAAGACCGGACGCACGCCGTTACTATCGCTTTGCGGCGCGGCATCATTCATCTCCACTCACCCGATCTGACCTCCTCCACGCCGAATGGCTGAGAAGCAGCCGGTCAATCCAGAAAAAGAGCCGGCAGAGCCTAACGAGCTTTGTTCAAAGCCAAGACAGCGAAGCCTGTGGCGGTATCGGTCATAAAGAGGCCGACATCGGTTGTCAGATCACGTTTCTTGTTCAGCGAGTAGGCGCGCCACCATCCTCCGTTCTTGTCCTGGTTCTGAACAAGCCACGTCAGCGCCTTCGTTGATCCAGGCTGGTGTTTACGCGCTCCTGTCCGTGTCAGCGCTACCATAACGAGCCCGGTGGCATAACCATCACTGCATGTTTCTTCCGGCGTGTGGTCCAGCCGTGTCCACTTTCCCAGGTCGGCCAAACTCCACCCGCCGTCTTCGTGCTGCGCTTTGAAAAGGGAATCCACCAGCGCATTCTTCTCCTTTGGCGAAAGCAGACCAGGTAGCGTGTTGGATGCCCAGAGGACCATAATACGGTTCAATAATAGCTGTGCGGCATACTCGCGCCTTAGGTAAGCGCGGAGGGCCTTCACGTTGTCGCGAATCTTTGAGTCTTTCCGATAATTATCAGGCGCCCAGCCTACGGCTAGCGCCATCAGCGCGGCACCTCCGTATTGCGATTCGGCGGACTCCCATGGAGACAAATGGAACATTTGCCAGTCCCAGGCGCCGGCTCCGCTGCCGGATTTTAGCTGCAATGCCCAAGCAGCGTCGAATGCCTTGCGGGTAATAGGGCTGAGATGTCTGCTTTGCGCGTCATTACTCGCCAGAATGAGCGCGTTCAGCACCGATTCTGTCGCACGGGACTCCCGGGACTTGCCGGGACCGGATTTCGCATCCAGGTAATACGGTTGAACTTCGTTCCAAAGCGACACTCGCTTCTGTATGTGTTCGAGCATGGCGCGTTCCGGGGCAGGCTTGTTCTGTTCACTGAGACGCGCCCGGAGTCTGGGCCGGGAAAGGGCATAGGGAAGCATGGTGTGGCAAGACACGCATACTGTTTCGTGATCGCGTTGCGATTTCGGCCAACTCTCCCACCAGGCTGCTCGACTGTCGAGATACCGGGCGGCAGCGGATGGATTCCATGCGGCAGCCTCACCGGAAGGAGTGTTGCCCATCTCGCCCGCTGAACCTGCCTGTACGAAGCAGGCAATCAGCCAAAAAAACAAAATACCGCGCTTCATGAAGCACCTTCTAAAAGTTAAATCGAGCTGTTAATTGAATAGCACGTGGACCGGTGCCTTCCGCAGTCTGCAAACTGTTGATCGATCCAAATCCCGATGTGGCCAGCGTGAGGTTCGAAGGCGGCGCGTAGTTCGGGTGATTAAATGCGTTCGCTACTTCCATTCCCACCTGCAGGTGAGTACTCTCCGTAAATCGAACGCTCTTAATCAGCGAAAGCGAAACGGCCTGCGTGCCGGGTCCCACCACATTTCCCACTGATGAATCGCCGAATCGCCCGATGTTGTTGGCGGGAACTGCGAATGCCGCAGGATTCAGCCAGTGACTTAAGGATTGCCCAGCGTAAAAGTTAGACCCCGCCACCGCGTCAGCGCGTGAATTGCCGACCAGTTGATTGAAGCCGGTACCGGACGGATCGCCTGACGCCAGCACGGTCATGAACGGCCCGGTTTGAAACAGCAGGACGCCTCCTAGCTGCCATCCTCCCACAATCCGGTCCAATAAGCCATTCCGTCCATTCAGGAACGCTTTGCCCTTACCGAACGGAAGCTCATATAGGAAAGTCGTCAGGAAACGATGACGTCTCGTATAGTTCACATTTCCATAATCAAGGCCTGGGTTGAAGCGATCTGAAACGGTTCCGCCGCTCTCGCCGGTAAAGGCCGTCGTGGGAGCGTAACCCGCCGCGTTGGAGAGATTTCTTGCCCAGATATAGCTGGTTTGGAATTGCAAGCCGCGTGAAAAGCGTTTTTGCGCTGAAATGGTGAGAGCGTTGTAATTGCTGTAGCCCAGATTGGTTTGGTTGCTAATGTAATTAAAAACCGGAAAAGGAGCGGCGGCATTGGCGGCGGTAAATCCCTTTGTGTTGGCGGGAACTTGGTTCAGATTATCGAGCACGCCCAAGTTGGAGCCGTGATTGCCGTCATAGGACGCTCGCAGTCCCACGCCTGAGCCTAATTCTCTCTCCACCGTGATGTCCCATTCCTGCACGTAGGGATCTTTGTAATGGAGATCGGTTGAATAGTAAAAGCTCTGCGTGCCCGGCTGCGCGATATTGGCGGGATAAGAGTTCGGAAACGTGTAAACCGGTTTACCATTGACAATTGTATTCTTAAACACGCCGACGTCGCTTGACTCCACCGCCCAGGCGTTTAAGATGGCCGAGC
>CAXUBB010000430.1:0-4804 GCA_964249105.1 uncultured Bryobacteraceae bacterium
ATGCGCTTGGAAGCAAATGCAGTTGCCACAATCACCAGGATAAAGGTGCCGATCAGTTCGCTGATGAAGTTGTTGATGGGGCTGCGAATGGCGGGTGCTGTGCAGAAGCAGGCCAGCTTGTCGGCTTTATTTTGAGTTGGCTCCCAGTGCGGCAGATAGAAGATCCAGACCAGGGCCGCGCCGACGAACCCGCCTGCTAACTGCGCGGGAATGTAGGTCCAAAGGCGCTCGGAATGGCCGGACATCAGGACGGAGGCAATCGTAAAAGCCGGATTCAGGTGCCCGTCGCTGTCTCCAAAGGCGGCGGCCACCATGATGCCCGCGAAGACCGCCAGAGCCCAGGCGGTAGTAATCACGATCCACCCGGCGTTTTCTGCCTTGGAGCGGGCGAGCAGCACGGCCGCTACGGCTCCATCTCCTAAAAGGACGAGAACGGCTGTTCCGATAAATTCACCCATGATGGGGCCAAAGTTCACGTTCATGCAAATAATCCACCATAGAATAACGCGTTTTGCCTTTTCGACATCGTAGAGTGGACGGTGTGAGATACGTACTTGCGCTAGACCAGGGAACCACCAGTTCACGAGCCATTCTCTTTAACCACGAAGGCGCGATTTGCGGGACGGCGCAGCGGGAATTTGAGCAGATTTATCCGCAGTCGGGATGGGTCGAACACGATCCGCAAGAGATTTGGGCTTCGCAAATGGGCGTGGCGGTGGAGGTGTTGAGCCGGGCGCAGGCGCGTCCGCGTGATCTGGCGGCCTTGGGAATCACCAATCAACGGGAAACCACGATGATGTGGGACTGGCGGACAGGCCAGCCGATCTATAACGCTATTGTCTGGCAGGACCGGCGCACGGCGGCAATTTGCGATCAGTTGCGGCAAGAGGGCCTACAAGATACGATCCGCTCCAAAACAGGACTGCTGATCGATGCCTACTTTTCAGCCAGTAAAATCATGTGGATTCTCGACAACGTCCCAGGCGCGCGCGAAAAGGCCCAGGCGGGCGAGCTTGCTTTCGGCACGGTGGACTCCTGGCTGCTGTGGAATCTGACGAGCGGCCAGTTACACGCCATTGACATCACCAACGCGTCGCGGACGATGCTGTTTAACATTCATCAGGCGCAGTGGGATCAAGAGTTGCTGGAAGCCATGCGTATTCCCCCCTCAATTTTGCCGGAGGTGCGTTCCTCCAGCGGACACTTCGGCACGGTTTCGACCACTCTGGGGCTGGGCGATGTTCCCATTAGCGGCGTGGCGGGCGATCAGCAGGCGGCGCTCTTTGGACAAGCTTGTTTCCGTCCCGGCATGGCGAAATGCACGTACGGCACGGGCGCGTTTCTGTTGCAGAACCTGGGGCCTGAAGCGAAGGAGTCGAAGAACCGGCTTTTGACCACCGTAGCCTGGCAGCGGGACGGGCAACTGGAGTATGCCATGGAGGGCAGCGTGTTTATTGCCGGGTCGGTGGTCCAGTGGCTGCGGGATGGTCTGGGCGTGATTCGTTCTTCAAGTGAAGTGGAGGAACTGGCGTTAAGCGTTCCGGACAATGGAGACGTTTATCTGGTGCCCGCGTTTACCGGCTTAGGCGCGCCGCATTGGGACCCGCATGCGCGCGGCATGATTATCGGCATTACGCGCGGAACCAAGGCGGGGCACCTGGCGCGGGCGGCGCTCGAAAGCATGGCTTATCAGACAGCGGACCTGCTGGGCGCAATGCAGGAGGATTCGGGGCTGCCGATTGCACAATTGCGAGTCGATGGCGGGGCGGCGTGCAACGATACGCTTATGCAGTTTCAGGCCGATCTTTTGGGTACGCCCGTGGTGCGTCCCGCCGTAACCGAGACGACGGCGCTGGGCGCGGCTTATCTGGCAGGACTGGCTGCCGGGTTCTGGAAAGATATGGACGAGATTCAAGGGCAGTGGAAAGTGGATAAGGAGTTTTATCCGAATCGTCCGGAGGGTGAAGTGCGGAGCCTGCGCGGACGCTGGCATCAGGCGCTCGAACGCGCTAAAGGATGGCACCAGCCTGAACAACTATGACGCGAAGAGAGATGATGGACCGCCTGGGATCGCATACGGGCGAGTGGGACGTGATCGTGATTGGCGGCGGCGCGACGGGCGTAGGGGTGGCGATCGATGCCGCTTCGCGCGGCTATCACACGCTGCTGCTCGAAGGAAGCGATTTCGGCAAAGGAACATCAAGCCGCAGCACGAAGCTGGTGCATGGCGGCGTGCGCTATCTGGAGCAGGGCAATATCTCGCTGGTAATGGATGCGCTGAAGGAGCGCGGTCTACTGCGGCAGAATGCGCCCCATCTGGTGAGTGATCTGGCGTTCGTGGTTCCGAATTATGACTGGTGGGAAGCGCCTTTCTACGGCTTGGGATTGAAGGTTTATAACCTGCTGTCCGGCAAGTACGGGTTTGGACCTTCGAAAATTTTGTCGCGGGAAGAAACGCTCGAACGCTTGCCGACGATCCATCAGGAGGGACTGCGCGGCGGAGTGGTTTATTATGACGGCCAGTTTGACGACACGCGGCTGTTAATTAACATGGCGCAGACGGCAGTTGAACAAGGAGCTACGCTCATCAATTACATGCGCGTGAGCGGATTGACGAAGGACAGCGATGGATTCGTCAACGGCGTGATTGCTCAGGATGCGCTGGACGGGCGTGAATGGAAAGCATCGGCCAAGGTGGTGGTGAACGCCACGGGGCCGTTTACGGATGCCGTTCGCAAGCAGGCGGACCCTTCGGTGAAGCCGATGATTTCGCCTTCGCAGGGAGTGCATCTGGTCTTTGACCGCTCGTTTCTGCCGGGTCATTCGGCCATCATGGTGCCGCATACGAGTGACGGACGCGTGCTGTTTGCGATCCCCTGGCATGGTCATACGCTGGTGGGCACCACCGATACGCCCATACCGGAGGCAACGCTGGAGCCGTCGCCGATGGAGAAGGAAGTGGAATTCATTCTGAGCACGGCGGCTGAGTATCTGCACAAAGCGCCCACACGGGACGATGTGCTGAGCGTGTTTACCGGGATACGGCCTTTGGTGAAAGCCAGCGACTCCAGCAACACGGCGGCGCTTTCGCGTGACCATACGATCCATATTGATGAATCGGGGCTGTTGACGATCACGGGCGGCAAGTGGACCACGTACCGCCATATGGCGGAGGATGCGGTGAATCATGCCGCCACTTTGGGTAAGCTGCCGGAAAAGCCCTGTGTGACCAGGCAGTTGAACATTCATGGCTTCTATGGGCAGGCGCGCCGGTTTGGGCATCTGAGTGTCTATGGTTCCGACGCGCCCGCGATCCAAGAATTAATGAGAAGCGAAGGGGAACTGGCGCAGCCCTTGACGGATGCTCTGCCGTATGTGGGCGCGGAAGTGGTTTGGGCCGCGCGGCAGGAGATGGCGCAAACCGTTGATGACGTGCTGTCGCGCCGTACACGCGCTTTGTTTCTGAATTCAAAAGCGGCGCTGCGAGCGGCTCCGCGCGTGGCTGAGTTGATGGCGCGCGAGTTGGGGCAGGACAGCGGTTGGATCGATAATCAATTGACAGACTTCGGTAGAGTTGCTTCGCACTTCACTTTATAAGCTATGTTTCGTCCATTTCTTGCCTTTTGTTGCTCCGTGGCTATCGGCTGGGCCGCGCCCGCTAAGAAGCCGATCACGATTGATACGTTGATGCAGTCCGTCAGTAAACAGCATGATCGCGGTCCGGTGATCTGGGCGCCGAACGGTTCGCAGTTCCTCCTCAGCGAGAGCGGAAAGCTGGCCGTTTATGATGTGCCCTCCGGTAAGCGGCGCGATGTGATTACGCTTTCGAAGCTCAGCGAGGCCGCTGAAAATTCGGCGGAACCCGCCGTGACGGATTGGACCAACCGGCGCGTCAGTGAAAGCGATGTGCAATGGTTCGCTGACGGTAAGCGGCTGCTGGTGCTGGAGTCCGGCGACCTCTTTGTGGTTGATATTCATAAGGGCAGCTTCGACCAACTCACGAAAACAAGCGAAGCGGAGCGTGATCCGAAGCTATCGCCGGATGGCCGGTATGTGTCGTTCCGGCGCGGGCACAATCTTTTCACGGTTGAGGTGGCTTCGAAAGAAATTCATCAACTGACCGCCAATGGGTCGGAGACATTGCTGAATGGCGAACTGGATTGGGTGTATCCGGAAGAGCTGGATTTGGATACCGCTCATTGGTGGTCGCCGGACTCGAAGTCGGTTGCCTATTTGCAATTTGATGTCAGCCATGAGCCGGTATTTCCCCAGGTGTTTCTGTTAAAAGAACATGGGTTACTGGAACCGGAGCGCTATCCCAAAGCGGGAGACCCGAATGCGGAGGTGCGGCTGGGCATTGTGGGCGCTGAGGGCGGACAAACGCGCTGGATGGATCTGGGAGAGCCGCGAAACAATCTTCTGGCGCGTGTTGTCTGGCTGCCCAATAGCCGTGAAATTGCCGTCGAAAAGCTGCCGCGCATCCAGAACAAGCTGGACCTGTTGATGGCCAATGCGGAAACGGGCGCTGCCCGGATCGTTCTGCATGAGGAAAATCCAACCTGGATCAATATCGAAGGCGAGCCGAAGTTTTTAGGCGACGGCAGCCGCTTTCTGTGGACGAGCGAGCGGGACGGTTTCCGGCATATCTATTTGTACGGCATCGATGGCCGGCTGCAAAAGCAGTTGACGAGCGGAAATTGGATGGTTAACAGCATTGCCGGCGTTGATGTGGAGCATGGCAAAGTGTTTTACGTTTCGGAGGAAGAGAGTCCCTTGGAGCGTCAGCTTTATGCGGTCGGGCTGG
>CAXUBB010000431.1:0-1665 GCA_964249105.1 uncultured Bryobacteraceae bacterium
CAAAACGTCACAAGTCCCGTGCGTGAGGGGCGGGCTGCCCCTTCAAACCCCGCTCCATGGGTGTAGAAGTGTATGGCGATTTATCATTGCTCCACCAAGCCGATCAGCCGAAGTGCCGGGCGGAGTGCCGTGGCTGCTTCCGCCTATCGCACGGCGACCCGGCTGCGCGATGAGCGGCAAGGCGTCGAGCACAATTATGTCCAGCGCAGTGGAGTCGAGTCTACGGAGCTAGTTTTGCCCCGTGACGCCGGGCGGCACTGGAGCCGCGAACAGCTCTGGAACGCAGCCGAAGGAGCGGAGAAGCGCAAAGACGCCCGGACCGCACGCGAGTGGGAAGTAGCTTTACCAGCCGAACTGTCCTTCTGGATGCGGCGGAACTTAGCGACGAGGCTGGCCCACCATCTAGCCCAACGTTACGGGTGTGCCGTGGATGTGGCCGTACACGCCCCGGACAAAGAAGGCGACCAGCGCAACCATCATGCTCATTTGCTCGCGACAACGAGGAAGATAACCGCAACCGGCTTCGGGGAAAAGTGCAAGCTGGAACTGTCGGACGCCAAGCGGCTGTCGCTGGGACTCGGACCGGCGCGCACGGAAGTCGAAGCGGTCCGAGAAATCTGGGCGCAGGAAGTCAACCGTTCTCTGGCGATTTGGAATCGGGTCTGGCGAACCCCGGAGCAGGAACCGGCTATCTCCGTCAATCACCGATCTCTGGCGCGGCAGCGGGCCGACACCGAACGCCAACCGCAGCCGGAGCAGCGGGAAGCATTGCAGCGGACGCCGCAGATCAAACTCGGCTGGAAGGTGGTGGCGATGGAACGGCGCGGCATCCCGACCGACCGGGGCCAACAGCTCCGGCAGATTCAGGCCGACAATGAGCAGCGCCGGGCAACGGTGATCGAGATCACCGCCTTACGCCAGCAGCAACGAAATCAACAAGAGGTACAACAACAGCAGGAGCGGGAGCGGCAGCAGGAAGAACAGCGCCGCCAGGAGATCGAACGTCAACAACAGGCCGACCAGCGGCAGAAAATCCAGGCCGTCGAAGAACAGTTGCGGGGCAAGACTCATCACCTGCAGGAGGTGGTGATTAACAATTGGCGGCACAGTGCGAAAGTCAATATTCCGAATGTGGCCGAGGCCCGACAGCTCTGGGAGAAGGACCCCTACAACGCCGATGCCCGCGCCTGGCGCGACGCGCGGGACACGGTGGGACAATACGCCGAAACAGTGGCCCAGTATGACCGCGAGATTGCCAATTGGCACAAGCAGCACGCCCTGCAATCCCGTTTGCTGAGCTATGGAGTGCGGAGCGTGCCGCGCGAGTTGCAGCATTTGACTGAAGAACGCCGCCGGAGCGCCCAACGACTCCAAGAAAGCCAGAACACACTGCAATACTGGAGCCGGGCCTGGGACGAGAGACAGGCCGAATACGAAGCGCATCTGCGCTGGCGCGGTGATTCGGTCCGGCAAGCGCAGGAGTATCTGAAGACCCTAGAGCAAAACAAAGAACACTTTGATCGCTTCCGGGCGCGCGAGGCCCAGACCGCCGAACGGCAGCGCGAGATCGAACGCCAACGGCAACGGACGCGAGATTATGGCCGGAGCATGTAAAGTTTATTCTTGCAAACTAGGCTTATTCGTGTTAATTTCATGAAATAAATA
>CAXUBB010000431.1:1675-4773 GCA_964249105.1 uncultured Bryobacteraceae bacterium
ATCGAATCACAGAAAGGCGGCAGCGGTAAAACCATGTTAGCCGCCCATCTGGCGGTCGAAGCCGAGCGTCACAGCGAAACCGCCTGTATCATTGACACCGATCGACAAGCCACTCTCAGCCTGTGGCATGAGCGCCGGAAGAACGATACACCGCAACGCCTGGATGCTCCCCTGGACCGCATACCGGATGGTTTGCGGAAGGTAGCCGCGCAAGGAGCCGCCTACTGCTTTATCGATACAGCCCCGACTATTTCCGAACAGAATACCCGGCTGTTGCGGCTGGCAGATTTGGTGCTGATTCCGGTGCGGCCCTCCCCTGCCGACTTGTGGGCCGTGGCCGAAACCGTCGCCCTGGTCAAAGACGCTGCGAAACCCTTTCTATTCATCATCACCCAAGCTAAGCCGCAAACGACCATCACTGCTCAAGCTGTGGCCGCGCTCTCGCAGCATGGGCGGGTGGCACAGGTCTTCGTTGCCGACCGGGTAGCATATGCCGCCGCCATGACGGGCGGAAACACAGCCCCGGAGCTTTCTAGTAAAAGCTCAGCCGCCCAGGAGATCGAGGCATTGTGGCAGGAAATTAAATCATGTTTTCAGGAAAGCATGAAATCAGGAAAGAAAGTAACACATGGCTAAAACCCAGGCCCTGGACAGCAACGACCTGACGCCGGCAAAGCCCCGCACCCGGAGCGCCGGACGACAACGGGGTGAGATTCCATCTACCGAACTCGTACCGCTGCAATTCAAGATGCCCCCGGACTTTGTACGGGCGTTTAAGGTACAGGCAGCCAGCCATGACATGAAGTTAAATGAATTCCTGAAATCATGCTTTGATGCTTTCATGAAAACAAACAAATAAGGGCAGGGTGCAATTCCGTAAACCACCACTTGGGGACAAAACCGGATGTTTTTCGATTAGATGTGTCTGCTGCTCCAAATTTAATTACGTATAGCGGCTACCAGCATTATTGTGAATCTATGAATGAATAAGCCGACGGGATTTCAAATAACGATGGATCGGGCTCACTTAGCTTTAGGCTCACTAGGGTAGTGATCATCTCCCCATTTCTAGGATCGGTGACCTTCGAAGATAATAGTAGTCTAAACGCCTTTGAAAACCATGTCTCAGAGACAATCCGGATGGGACGGTCATTGCCAATCACGCCCGCTCGATAGGTTACGGCGATCCGTTTCCCTTCTGCACTGATCCCGTGTATCGCCCGAGCACCTAACGCCTGCTGTGATATATCTTGGCCTGGGTACTCTGGCGTAGCTGGCTTTGCACCAGTCATACCGCTATATTCTTCCTTCTTTACTATCAGCTTTGACCGATTCACAGAATGACTCTGCTCATCTAATATGTACCGAAATCCGGTGACGGGATCGTTAATTTCGGTTCGCCAAGGACCTGGGCGCGACACTCCGTTATCAAATCTGAAGATGGTTCGTTCAGACCTCATCTTACCCCGTGAATCACGATAGAGAATAGTTTTTTGCAAGCGCTGGCAAATATGCGTTCCATCCCTTAAGGTTTGCTTTAATTCTGTCACTTGCTCAGCCGAATAGGGCCGATCCGTTATTAGGGTAAATGTGGTGCCACTTGGTGTTCCCGATGTCTCGCTACCGATCGCCGTGCTGCCACTTGAAATAGAAGTTGCCGTTTGGCTCCATGCGATGCCGAGCGACATGGACACAACTACAATACTCCAGACGCTTAGTAATAAGCTACCCATGTCTCTCTTGATTGTTTTTTGTACCAGCAAGGTGTCACACATGGCACACGGCTTCCGATTGATGAATTCAATATTGCTAATTCTTCTTAAAAAACGGGTTATTTGCCGGTCCGACTTTGAGGCTCTTCATCTTCCCATGCACAGGTGGACCACCCGGAACCTCATCTGGAGAGATACTCTTTACATTTAAGTAATACTGCTTCTGATTCGGCTCATAAAGGAGAGAAAACGACGTGATGCGGTTTAATGCGTTTCCCACCTTTTGTACAACATCGGCACCAGATTCGCCATTTGCCCCGAGCTCAATGGGCTCGAAAAAATGTCCAGGGACACCAAGCACAGCGACCTTATACCCGGTGGCTGCCGACAATTGATCAGCAATGAGCTGTACTGTATCCGCAAGTGAGCGCCGTTTTGTATCAAACTTGATACTGTGGCTCATTATAGATGTGATATCGCGCATAGATCCGTTTGCAGCGAGGACACGCTTAGGAACCACATCTACGCGGTCGCTGGCCGACTGCAGTACGGCGTACTCGCCTCGGCCACCTGCGGCAACGAATGCATTCAAGACTGATTGAGCAGCCCAGTAGTGGGTTGTATCCATACCAGACAGCGTCACAGTAAAGTTGACGTCTGGATTGGCCAGCAACTGCTTCGTCATTCCATGGTTCACAATAGCAACGGTTCTTAGTTCAGCCCGGCTTTCATAGGGTACTTCTTCAAATGTTACGGGTTTTAAAAATGCCTTTTCGACGCGTTCTAATGCGATTAGCAAGCCGCGTGGATCTTGAACCGTGATGGTTGTCTCACCTGTTGCGAACGGCGCGATACTCTGTCCGTATAAAACGATAGTAGGTAAAAACATCCACATAAAAACGAGGTCTGCCATGAATCTGGCTCGTCTGCGAATTCGTAAACTAGGAACAGAATAGAAAATACCCCTGCGCATTGAGTTCTCCTCCATTTATCATTTCTCTCTATCATTCTATTGAAAATCCCGCTATTGAAAATCCCGAGACTTGGAATATGAATCCTTCGTAACAACCACACCAGTTTGGGTTATGGAATAAACAATTCCATGTTGGGCGTATAACTGATTCGTGAGTATCGGAATGTTGTTGACGATCGTCATAGCTTGGGGAATAGATGCTGTACATGGAAAAGCTGAATCTGGAAGATTCTGCTGATACCACCTTACTGAAGCGGCGACCCAACCTAGGCCATCCGGACCAAAATCGTTAGAATTTCCCCAACCCCACCCTACATTCCATACGCTATTTAGAATTGACGCACGAGCAGTTGGGTTTGGCAAGCCAAGATTCGCCGCAGTATCGTAACAGCTATCGCTTGGAGTACCATTAG
>CAXUBB010000432.1:0-4764 GCA_964249105.1 uncultured Bryobacteraceae bacterium
TCTTTCGTATAGACAAATTTAATTGACTTCAACATCAAATCCATAGAAGCTTTGTGAGCGCTCCGTGAACCGCAGGTTCTCAATGTCAGGCACGGCAACGGAGTTGGCCAGTTTTCGCAAACGCTGTTTTCACAGCATATGGAGAAAATGACAATGTGTTACTCTCAGCAACCGTAATTGGATCTCAGGAACAAGCAGAAGCTGCTATCTTGGAAGTAAGGACGTGCGCCGAACCTTACTCAGTTCGCTTCTTTCGTTGCTGCTGCTCACTACCTTTGTTTGGGGTGGCTGTCTCTCCTGCGAACAGTTTTTCATGTGGCCGGGAGTCAAAGGCTGCTGCGGCGCGAACGGCCAATGCAAAACGAAGAAACGCCAACCGCCGCAAACCGGGCGCGAATGCAAGCAGATTGCCTTCGAGCACCAAAAGTCAGTCGACCTTCACCTTGATCTGCCCGTGGTTGCCGTCCCGCCATGGGACTTTCTGCCGCGTATCGCTGAGCCGCTTACTGTCTGGTCCGGTGTGTCGCCAATCGAGCCTTCGCCGCCCGACCGGCAAGCCCTTCACTCTACATTCCTGATCTAGTTTTCCTTTCTCGCGCCTTTGGGAGTCGCTGAAAGGCATGCGTGCGTCTGCACGCGGCAGCCTGCGGTCCATCGCAGGTGAGAAAGGAGAACTTTATGCAGTGGAAACCACGCTCGTGGGCGCTGGCCTTCACGGCCCTGCTCACGGTGACGCATTTACGGGCCGCCGATCATGGGCCGGTGTTCGGCCTGGCCACCCCGACCAATCCGAAAGGCGGGTGGAGCTTCGATCTGGCCATGAATGGGCGAAGCGGCACGGCCTCGAATCTCGAAGCCCTGCTCAGTTACGGCGTCACGCAGAATCTCAAGCTGTCTGTCTCAGGGCCGATTGTTTTTCAACCGGACCCCTACCCGCGCTCGTCCGTTACGGCGAATACACCGATCAGTGGCGACTTCAGCGGCTTGGTATGGTGGCGATTCCAGAAAAAGGATTTCGCGGGTAGGCGCGTGGAAAGCACCGCTGTGGCCGGGATTCTGGCTCCCGGTCCGCAAGCGGAAACGGGCGTCTATCGCGACTTGCAGAGCGGGCTCGGCTATCTCGTCGGCGGCGTCACCGGCCTTGCTTCGCGCAGCCAATATGTCTGGGTGGGGGCGAGCTATCAACGCTATGCGGAATCAAATGGCGACCGCCGCCCCGATCTGCTGACTTACACCGCTGTTTACGGCTATCGCCCACTCTCCTGGCGCACCGATTATCCGCGTTGGGACTGGCGCATTTTTGGAGAGATGACCGGTGAGCGAACCGGTCAGATTCAGCGGCTCGGCGCGGAGTTACCAGGGAGCCAGGCACAGCAAATCTTTTTCGGTCCCAGCGTCCTTGGTGTCTATCGCGCCATCGGCATGGAAGCCGGAATGCAGTTTCCTCTGTACCACGATAGCGGGCCGCTCTTTCCGAAAGAGCGTTATCGCTTCACTGTGAATTTTGCTTATTTTTTTTGAAAGGAATGGATGATGCGAAAATCATTTTTATCACTCGTCTGCACGTTGCTGCTGACTGGCCTTCCGGGACAGGCCGAGTTGCTACAGGTGGACCTCTCCATCTTCGGCATGGATTGAATGACCTGCGCCCACGTGGTCGACGTGGCTTTGAAGAAAGTGCCGGGGGTGGAATCGGTCGAAGTCAGCTTGAATAAAGGGATGGCCACCGTAAAGCTCAAGCCGGGAAATACGGTATCGGTCCCGCAATTCTGGCAACTGCTCCACGGGAAGGGATATACGCCGAAAGCAACGGCCGTTTCCGTTCGTGGTACGTTGGCAGAGGCGCAGGGCCATATTCAGTTAAAGGTGACAGGCACGAAAGACACGTTGATGCTCGCGGCCGACCCGAAGAATCCGGACGCCTATCGCGATGCTTCCCAGAAGCTCGATCAGAGCGTCATCGTGGGGGGTGTCATGGTGCCGGGAAAGGATTTGAAGGCGGCCACCCCGCTACAAGTCAACCGAGTGAAATAAGGAAAAAAGAATGCAATCTACTATGCCCACAGACCCGCCGCGCCTCCGCAGCGGGGCGCTCAGCTATCTTTCGCTGTTTACCTCGCTCAGCACGCTGTTGTGCTGCGCCCTGCCCTCCTTGTTCGTGCTGTTCGGGCTGGGAGCAACCGTCGCCTCGGTGCTGTCGCAGGCTCCGTGGCTGGTGACGATGTCCCATCACAAGCATTGGGTGTTTCTCATGGCGGGCGTTTTGATTTCCGGAAACTTCGTCTATCTGTATGCAGTAGCGCCCAAGCTGCAGGCGAAAAAGGGAGCCTGTGACCCGAACGACCCTGTCGCTTGCCAGACGGCGAGCCACTTGAGCCGGTTTGTGCTTTGGTGCTCGGCGGTGTTGTACTTGATGGGCGGTTTTACCGCTTATCTGCTCGGACCGATTCTGATCCGCTTCGATTCCTAAGCGTTTGCCAGCGAAAGTGTCAGAATTCAGGGTGGATTGATAATAACGGCAGGGGTGAGATTTATAGCCAATCGGGGATGGTTAAACAGCCAAGAACATTGACTCGAGTGCCTGCGCTCTCACCAAAAACTGACGCCTAGCGCGAGACAGTGAAACGAACTGCTTTCTTTTGCGCCGCACTCGAAAGTACTGCCGCACTTCGTCAAAAGCTCGGCAGAAAAGCTGTGCTGAGTGCAAAGCACCAAAGTCCAGCATCGGGTAGTAGCGTTGTTTAATGCCCCGGTGCGATCACGTCTTCCACAATGAGAATACGCAACGTCAAAAAGTATCATCATTTTCGGAATTTTGGCTGAATTCCTTCTTTTTAGGACAGCACGAGGAGCGCAGCGTAATCGTTGGATGCTGTTGAAAAACCCTGCTGCACCGAGCCGATAGAGGGTCGGGTTTTCCGGCCGGGCGTTCGTGACTCTTCGAGCGATGGCCGATTCAGGCCATCGCTGCTTCCGGCGCTTTGCTCTGGTTTATGAACCGGACCAACCGTTTGATGTTTTGAACCGTTGCCGCCAGAAGGAACTGCTCTTCGGCTCTTGGCAGACCGCGCAACCGCAGCTGACGAAGCCGGACTTGATTGCGTAGTTCGGAGAACAACGCCTCGATCTTGTTTCGGGCGCGGCGAGCGATCGCAAACTCGGGTGTTTGGCTGAGCTTTCGAACGTCCTCGCGTACATCCTCATACCAATTCACTCTCAGCGTGCGGTGAGTTGCCGACGGCGTGCACGCAGGCTTGTGTGAACAGCTTCGGCAATGGGACGGCTTGGCGCTGTACGTAAAGCCCTGTGAACCTCGACTCAACCCGATGTAGTGAAGCACCTGGCCTCCCGGACAACGATAGGCGTTTTCTTCGGGGAGACGAATGAAGTCATGCTGCGTATAGAAGCCCTTTGTTTGTTGCTTTCGATCCAACACCGGGATGTACGGCGTCATCCGCCGATTCGAAAGCCAAGACAGGAACTCACCCGTGCCATAGCTCTTGTCCGCAGTGACGCTGGCGGGTTGCAACCCAAAGCGTTCTTTCGCTCGGTCTAACATCTGTCGAGCGGCGACGATCTCTTGGCTAAGGCGTGCTGGAGTTGCTATGACGCCCGCGATGATGCAGCTTCGATTGTCGATTAGGTAGTTATCGTAATAAGCAAACTCGGAGACTCCTCGCTTGCTCGACAGGGCTGCTTCCGGGTCAGTCGTCGAAATTTTCATGGCTGGCGAGTTCCGATACGTGCGGCGCAGTTCGGGTTCACCTTTCTCTTCGGACACAGACGGATCAGAAGTCTGTGCCGAACCTACAATAATGTTCTCGCGCTCGACCTGCTCTACGTACTCGCGCACGGTGCGATTGACTCTAGCGACCTCCGGCAGTTGTTCGCGAGTGATCGTCCGGTCAGGACTGGCATCGGCGCGAATCTGCGTACTGTCCACTGAGAGATCGACACCTTTTAATAGTCCGACATTCACGCACTGCTGGACGGTTCGCTCGAAGAGTTCCAGAAAGAGCGGCGACTCCTGAAAACGCCGTGTCGATTCTTGGAGAATATTGAGTGATGCGGAACTTCCTGATCGAAGCCCAGCCCGGTGAACCAGCGATAGGCCAAGTGCATCGCTACGTCCTCGACCAGGCGGCGCTCACTGATGATTCCGTACAGGTAGCCAATCAACAGAATGCGGAGCAGAACCTCTGGATCAATCGGAGGACGACCGGTGTGGCTGCAGCTCTCCTTTAACGCCTCGCGTATGAAACCGAAGTCGATGTGTCGATCGACGAGCCGTAAGAGATGACCTTCGGGAATATGATCTTCGATCCGGAAGTAGTAGAACAGCGACTCAGAACGAGTTTGTTGGCCCATCATAACGAGCAGCGTGCCTCCACGAAGAGTGATTGAGAACCACATCAAAAGAGCTCGATAGAAAGACGTTTCAGAGAGGCATAAAGGCACCGAAACATTTTGAAAAAGAACTGTTTATTTGCTCTCAACTTGTGAGTTTGCTGCTCGCTTCCAAGTTCCGGTTATGCCGACCAACCCCTCGGGACCGGAGGCCATCTAATTACAAAAGCGTCAATTTATGTGTATTGGCGGGTCCGTTCTGGCGGGCATGTCTGAAGCCTGCACATCTGCGCCGATCACCAGTCTCACGCGCCAGCGTTATGCACGCACTGCGTATTCAGGTTCAGGTTGTAGCGGTGGGTGTTGCTTGGGCGGTACGAGCATAAGCAAAATTATTCCGATACCACCAGCGATGAT
>CAXUBB010000433.1:0-4733 GCA_964249105.1 uncultured Bryobacteraceae bacterium
GCATATATGCTGGCCGAGTAGTAAAACGCCTGTACGGAAAGCTTGATCTTTGCTATCAGGAGAAGAAAATGAGAAGATAACAAGGCTTACTAATTCGTTCACATGTTGTTTGAACTGATGGTGGAGAACTATGCGGTCGTGGAACAGGCGCGCATACGATTCCAGCAGGGCTTGACGGTGCTCACGGGCGAAACGGGCAGCGGCAAGTCGATTGTGGTGGATTCGCTGGCCCTGCTACTGGGCGCACGGGCCTCAACGGAGATGATTCGTAGCGGCGCAGCGAAAGCGCGCGTGTCTGGTATTTTTTCCGTACCGGCCGTCGAAATACAGCCTTTACTGGGCGAAGCGGGAATCGAAGTGGAAAATGATGAGGAACTCATCGTGGAACGCGAGATTTCCGCCAACGGCAAATCGCGCGCTTTTGTGGCAAACCGGCCCGTGACTACCGCGTTTCTGCGCCAGTTAGCGCCGGTATTGGGAAACATTCAGGGCCAGAACGAACAGCAGTCATTGTTTGTCGCGCAAGCGCAGCGCGCCATTCTGGATGAGTGCGCGGGAGCAGGTGAACTGTGCCAAAGGGTGTCGGGGGCGTATGCAAAATGGCGGGCCGTTGGCGAAAAGCTGGATGCATTAAGCCGGAACGAGCAGGAAAAACTCAGGCTGCTGGACCTTTGGATGTTTCAGCGCAAAGAGATCGAAATGGTTCAGCCGAAGGGGGGCGAGGACGCCGAACTGGAAGCGGAACGGAAAATCCTGCAAAATGTGACGCGGCTACAGGAGTGCTCCAATTCGGCCTACGATTTGCTGTATGAATCGCCGCAGAGCGCCACCACGCAACTGCGCCAAGCCATCAAGCGCATGGATGAACTGATGCGTATTGACGAAAGCCTGGGGTCCACAGCCGATGCGATGAAGCAGGCCGCCGTGCTTGTGGATGAGGCGTCCTACGGGTTGCGCGACTATCTCGGCAAATTGGAGAGCGATCCTAACCGGCTGGAAGAGGTCGAAAGCCGGCTTGCCGCCTTGGATCGATTGAAGCGGAAATACGGCGGCACGCTGGAAGAGGTGATTGCGTTTGAGCAGGAGGTAGCGCGCCGGATCGATGAAGTCGAAAATGCCGGCGAGCACCGCCAGTCTTTGGAACGCGAGCAGACGCGACTGGCAGGGGAGTACGAAAAACTGGCCGGGGAACTGAGCAAGGCGCGAACGGCAGCAGCCGTGCGGCTCAGCAAACAAGTTGAGGCTGAGTTGCGGTCGCTTGCCATGTCAGGCACCCAGTTTCAAGTGGTGGTTGAGCGGGGCAATTGGACAGCTAGCGGCTTTGATGAAGTGGCTTTCCTGGTTTCGCCAAACCGGGGAGAAGAATTAAAGCCGCTGGAGAAAATTGCGTCCGGCGGAGAGCTTTCACGAATCTCGTTAGCCCTCAAAACAGCCATCGGCGATGCGGACCGCGGCGTGGGTTTAACCACGCTTGTATTTGATGAAGTCGATGCGGGCGTAGGCGGCGCGGCAGCGGCGGCGGTAGGCCGAAGGCTAAAAGCGCTGTCGCGAACGAATCAGGTAATCTGCGTGACGCATACGGCGCAGATCGCGGGATTCGCCGATCATCATTACGCCGTGTCGAAACGCGAGCGTAAAGACCGCGTCGTGACGGAAATTATGGAACTGCCCCGCGAGGAAAGAGCGCGCGAAATTGGTCGCATGCTTTCCGGCGAGCACATCACGCCGGAAGCTTTGAGACAGGCCGAACAGCTAATGCAGGCAGGGGCGAATATCTGATCGACTCAGGCTGTTGAATAAGGTAACTTAATACGTATACTGGAGCAATCTGTGATTGTGCGTGATCCGGAGATCATGGGAGGTACATCTTGTTTCCGCAGCACACGGGTTCCTTTTAAGAATCTGCTGGACTACCTGGAGGGTGGCGAGATCTTGGATGTGTTTCTAGATCATTTCCCAGGAGTTGCGCGGGAAATGGCCATTGCTGCGCTGGAAGACGCTAAGGAGTCCTTGTTCGCACGGATCGCATGAAGATATCCTGCTTGATGAGTGTGTTCCCCGACCGTTTTGCAAAAGTTTTCGAGAACATGAGTGCTACGATTCCCGGCGCTCTGGCTTTAGCGGCAAGTGGAATGGCGAACTGTTGGCTTTGGCGGAAGCAAACGGTTTTGATGTTCTGATTACTGTTGATAAGAGTACTCCTTACCAACAAAATCTAAAAGGCAGGAGCATCGCACTAATAATTCTGGATGCGCCATCAGACAAACTGACCGATTTAATGCCGCATGCGCCCATGTGCTTAACCGCTTTACGGTCTATCAAACCGGGCCAAGTCATACGATTGCCATAGCGGTCATAATGGGCATCGCTCAACAAACGGACGGTACTTGCCGTTTTGACCTGCAACTATCTTTGGAGCTTTAGGGGCGGTTTAGATTTCCTTAAGACTCTCTTTATAGCAAAACTATTACGTTGGTGGCGTGGCTTTCCAGCATCGGCAAAGCCATTGTTGCCTTATGAATAAAATTATTTTTGCGTCAAGCCTGGCGGCTTTACTGTTACTCAGCGCCGCTGCTTTTGGGCAAACAGATACGCCCCGGCCGGATGACAATCCTGCTGCTCAGGGTTTCTTCAAACGCCTGAGTCAGGCATATCTGCTGGATTGGAAGGGAGCGCCAAGCTCTACTACAACAACATCGACAGCTCCCGGACCTTCAACGGCGGTCGGTGTGCCTGCCTTCCGTGGATATCCGCTACCGGTCGACGCGCCCCCCTACCCCTTTTCCGTGTGGCCCTATGGCGGCTCGGTGACCATCGGCTATCCCTGGACACAGGCAGGTCCATTGATGACTGCCTTATGGAATGGACCGCATGGAGACGCCTGGAAAAAGAGCCGCATTCAAATCTACGGATGGTTCAATTTCGGCGGGAACGTCAGCAGCTCAAATCAGGGCGGCTATTCGAATTTCCCCGCAGCTTACGCGGAACGGGCCAATATCATTCAACCGGATCAGGAAGTATTGTACTTCGAGCGCCAACCGGATACGGTTAGTAACGAGCATTTCGATTGGGGATTCCGGCTGGCGCTCCTCTGGGGAATTGATTACCGCTTTACTACAGCTAAGGGCATTTTCAGCAATCAATTGCTTGGCAAAAATCAGGAGTACGGATTTGACCCGGTAATGGCCTACATCGATTTATATGTGCCGCATATGGCACAAGGTATGGATATTCGCATTGGCCGTTACATTTCGCTGCCCGATATTGAGGCGCAGTTGGCTCCGAACAACTACACCTATTCTCACTCGCTGCTTTATTCTTTTGACGCTTATACTCAACAGGGGATTAACGCCACGATCAAGCTAAGCGACCACTGGATGTACCAGATCGGTCTCTCGGCGGGTAACGACGTGGCGCCTTGGACCAAGGATGCCAAAGCCACGGTAAACACCTGCCTCGGCTACACTTGGCGAAAAGCAAATGACAATCTTTACGGTTGCGCGAACTCCATCAACGATGGCCACTATGCTTACAACAATCTACAGTCGTATTACCTCACCTTCTATCACAAGTTCAATAAAAATTGGCATCAGGCCACGGAGTCTTGGTATCAGTATGAGAAGCACACGCCCAACGTCCTAAATCCAGCAGCGGCGTCCTTGCTTGAAGTAGGAGCTAACGGCGCTGTATGCAAAAATCCTAACGATCTCACGTGCTATGCGCCGGAGTGGGCGATCGTCAATTACGTTGAACGGCAGTTCTCAAAACACGACTACATGACAATCCGGAATGAGTACTTCGATGACATCGTGGGACAAAGAACGGGATTTAAAAGCCGGTATTCCGAGCACCTGATTGGATGGGGTCACTGGATCGGGACCACTGTGCTGCTTCGTCCGGAACTGCGTTTTGATCACGCGTATGATACGCCGGTCTACAACAACGGAACCAAGAAAAGCCAGCTCATGTTGGCGGGGGATGTCATTTTCTTTTTCTAAGCGCGATTTCCATGACTCAACAGTTTCTGGCAGTGTGTGGTCTTGTGGCGGTCTCCCTATTCGTAGGCGATGCCTGCTTGGAAGCGCCTGCCGGCCATCTCTGGCCGACCATCAGAGCGGTAAGCGGAGTGATTTTCCTGGGACTTATTTATCGAAAATTAAAGTGTAAGTCCTTCGACAAACACGGCAAGGGTGAAAAGCGAAGAACCTTGTAGTTGTTCTTACGCATATCAGGCATTCGTGCTGCAACCTTCTTGTCACACAAGGTGTACATAATGGGGAGTCGAGGAGCGAATGAATGCCCGAACCCATCAGCGCGGAAGAAATCAGCAAACTTCACGAATACTGGAGCGCCGCCAATTACCTGACTGTCGGCCAGATTTATTTAAAAGACAATCCACTTTTAGAACGCCCGCTCACGGTAGAGGATATTAAGCCGCGCCTCCTGGGACATTGGGGAACAACGACGGGTCTGAATTTCATCTATACGCACTTAAACCGCCTGATTAAACAACGTGACCTGGACATGATGTACATCATCGGGCCAGGACACGGCGGACCGGGCATTGTCGCTCACACTTATTTGGAAGGCTCTTATACAGAGCTGTATCCGCCTGTTGAACGGAGCAAGGATGGAATCAAGCGCCTATTCCGGCAGTTCTCCTGGCCCTACGGCATTCCGAGCCACGTCGCCCCGGAAGTGCCGGGATCGATTCACGAAGGCGGAGAACTCGG
>CAXUBB010000434.1:0-4732 GCA_964249105.1 uncultured Bryobacteraceae bacterium
CGTACAGGTACTGGCCAAATTTGTAGGGGCTCTTCACGTCAACCAGTTCGCGCCTGAGTTGTTTATCGTAAAGGCTGGCGAGAGATCCCGTTGCCGGGTCAACCCGCACGCGGTAGTAATCATTCTCCACCGTTGTCTCTTCCGAGCGTTGCGGAGCAGGCGGGATTTGCGTTCCATAGGTCAGCCGATAACATTTGTAGCCGACCGCAGGAAGATTCTTCGCCAGAAAACGAACGCGCAGAAATCCTTCCTTAGCCGACAAAATTTGGAGCGGCACATTTTCCTGCGTGGTTAGATCCACAACCTGCGGCTTATCAGAAAGATCGGTTTCCACCAACGCATCGCGACCCCAATTGAGCGAATTAAAGACCACGAGCGTGTTGGCGGGAATATGAATCTGATCGGCAAGCTGGCTAAGAGAACGATTCGTCACATCCTCAATCTCAAGCGCGGCGCGCTCGGCGCGATCATCTTTTACTCGCGCTTGCCGGACGGACTGCTCATGGTCCGGCTGTGAGACCGAGTTATACGACAGCCAGGTATGTTCCGCAAACAGGATAATATTGCGCCAGATGTCCTCAAACAAGCTGGCCGGTGGGTTGAGATTCGAATCAACCGTATGAGTGACGCTGGAAAGCACTTCCGCCGAGAGAGCGCGATTCACATTCCGCCGGTCCTCAGCGGCAAAGTACGCATCACTCCCGATGCCGTCTTCCCAATAGGGACCGCCATCGCCCTTGTAAACCGGCAAGGCAGCGCTGTAATGCTGGTCCACATAATGGAAGAAGTCAGGGAAGGTAGCGTACTGCAACTTCGGGTAGGCGTACTGGCGATTCCACTCGGTGGCGAACGTCGCCGTTGTGGGGTATAAGTCCGTGTTCTCCACCTGAGTTCCATAAATCAGCGCGACATTGGGCTTGTATTCAGGGCGCGAGTAGGCTTGCAGATAAATCGGCAGCGACTCGCGAATGGCGGCTTGTTCCGGCGGTAATCCAAAAAGCGATTGCACCTGCTCGTAATGGCGTGAATACCAGAATAGTACTTTTTTGCCGTCAGGTCCCTCCCACCAGAAAGGCGATTGCTCGTTCCAGTGCTTGAAATGAAGAATAGGCGCGCGATCATTGTTGGCCGCCGCTACCCAATACTTCACGCCGCTGCTGGCCAGCACGGATGGATAACTGCCGGAATAGGTAGGAACATCCGTGATGTTGGCGTATTCAAAAGGCAAGTGGTACTCGTCCGCCAGCGCCTTCGATTTGTACAAGGATCGGTACAAAGTTTCGAGAGAAGCATAGCCCGTCAACAGATTGCAGTATTGCGCGGGCAGGGCCATGCGATCATTGCGAATCAGATCCAGCAGTTCCTTTTGTTTGGCGAGCGGGCGCGTTTCGAGTAATTGCTGTAAATTCCAGGAACCGTCCATCGAGAACCGGAAATCAGGATACTGCCGAATCAGATCCGCAGCTTGGCTCAGCACGCGTGGTTGTGTCTCGGCGATCTTGCCCTGGTAATCCGTGAAACCGATATCGAGATGCGTGTGCGGCACCACAAACAGCGTCCACTTGCGCTCCGGCGTAAGGGAGATATTCCAACTACGGCCCTGAGCACGCAGTTTTCCGTGGGCTGTGCCGCTCCACTCAGGAACCGCAAAACTGACGCGCTGCTCCCCAAACTCCGCATGACCGGCCAGTTTCGCTCCATAGCGGTTTCCATTCACTTCGATCTCAGCGCTGCCCGCCTTCCAGGGACGATCCGAGCGCAAATAGCAATCGACAATTTCCGCCAAACCCGCCTTGGTTTGCTGATAGAAAATTGTTGGTTTCACGTCCGCGCTCATGCCCGGTGAGTGCGGCTCCTTAGCGGAATCATGCTGTAAACTGAGCGCATCATAGACGATTTCAGAAAACTTTTCTTCTCCCGACGCGGGAGGAGGATCATCCACGCCGGTCAGTGTGATGCTATTCGTTCCGGCTTTCAGGAATGCAGATGGAATTTTAATTTCCAAAGTGCTGTCTGATTCATGCGGATCAAAGGCAAAGGAGAAATCGCCAGGATAGTAGCTGAGGCGGGGACGCAAGAAGAACGTGCCCTCGTGCCCATTGATCGAAATTTGCAGCGCGGGAATCCGGGGTTGCTCAATGAGAGCCGCAATCCTGAGAGTGTATGCGCCGGCGGTAGACGGAAGCGAAAAAAGAATGTTGTAAGGATTGTTGATTTCCTGATGAGGCGGCCAGTTTTTTTCCAGTCGCTCTTCCCCACTTCAAACTGTACTGGTCCGCGCTGCCGGCCTGAGTATTCCAGCGGCGACTGATCAAATTTCCCAATTTGCCATACCGTTTGAGTCGAGCCCTGCGCAAAGAGAGATGCGGAAACAGTCAGCAACGCGAAGAGAACTTGCAAGGCTTGCATGGCGCTAGTTATTACCTGCACTACAATAGCCTTGACCTTTGTTCGAGGTCAAGACAAAATTCATGGCACTTGAGACCGGCTTCACTTCCTGTACGCCCTTGAAGTCTTGTGACATCTCACGCAGCGCTCTCCTGATTTCCACGGCAGTGGCCTCCTTAGCCGGATTTCTGTTCGGCTATGACAACATTGTGGTTAGCGGAGCCATCGGGTACCTGGCTGCTTATTACCAGTTGGCGCCGCTGGCAGTCGGATGGGCGGCGGCGTGCGCCCTCATCGGCTGCTTACTCGGATCGGCGGTTTCCGGTTCGCTGGCTGATAAATTCGGCTTAAAGAAAGCGCTTTACGGATGCGCCGCCTGCTTCGCGCTTTCCTCCTTGGGAGTTTGGGCAGCCGGAAGTTTCGGGCAGTACATCGCGTTCCGCATTCTGGGCGGTGTCGGCATCGGCGCGGCCTCAATTGTTGCGCCCATGTACATCGCCGAAATTTCACCGGCTGCGGTACGCGGCAGGCTTGTCATTCTGTATCAGCTTGGCATTGTTCTGGGCATCTTAGCCGCCGTTTCGGTCAATATGCTCATTCAAAATTCGGGAACTTCCGACTGGAACACCCAAACGGGCTGGCGATGGATGTTCGCGGTCGCCGGAGCGCCGGCGGTTTTGTTCGCGCTTGTCACGGCCTTCTCTCATGAAAGTCCGCGCTGGCTGATGAAAACGAATCGCATCTCCGAAGCTCAAACGGTTCTCTCCCTGATCAACGGCCCACAAGCAGGCGCGGAGGAAGGCAAGGCCATTCGCAAAGCTTTAAGTGAAGAGAAAGGCTCATGGCGTGAGTTGTTCTCGCCCGCAGTCCGGCCCGCGCTGATTATAGGGTTCATCTTGGCGGCTTTTTCGCAAATGAGCGGTATTACCGCCCTGCTTTCTTTTTTACCTGAAATCTTCAAGAGCGCCGGGCAAAAATCGAGTGATGCCTTTTTTCAATCCATCCTGGTGGGAATCGTGAATCTTCTCTTCACTCTGCTTGCCATTGTTCTGGTGGACAGAGCCGGGCGCAAAACCCTGATTCTCACCGGCACGGCCATGCAGACAACGGCTCTCGCCTGTGCCGGAGCGCTCTATTTTCAGGGAGATCATGGGCTTGCCATTCTACTGGGGGTCATGCTGTTTGTGGCGGGCCACGCCATTGGCAACGGGGCTGTTTGCTGGGTCATTATTTCGGAGATCTTTCCAAACAAAATTCGCGGCGCGGCCATGTCGATTGCCATCACCGCCATCTGGATCTTTGCTTATCTGGCAAACCAATTCTTCCCCGTCATGCAAGACCATCTCGGCGCTTCCGGCACGTTCTTTTTCTTTGCTACCATGGCTGCCTTAAACTTCTTATACGTATGGACGGCTGTTCCGGAAACCAAAGGCTACTCGCTGGAGGAGATCGGACACATCTGGTCAAAATCGAGGGTTCGCCATCAATGAAACTTGGATTTGGATTCTACCGGCACATGCTCACGCCCGATTACTACAGCTTTGCGCGGCAGGTGGGCGCAACGCACGCCGTGGTGCATCTAGTCGATTACTTCAAGAAAGGCGGCACGGCGAACCCGCGCCAGGATCAGCCCGTCGGAGAATTGGGGGGCTGGGGTTTTGCGGGAGACCCGGATAAATTGTGGGAGATCGACGAACTCAGCGCCATCAAAAAAGGAATCGAAGACGCGGGACTGGTCTGGGAAGCCATCGAAAATTTCGATCCCGCGCACTGGCACGACGTTCTTCTGGATGGTCCTCAGAAGAAAGCGCAGCTCCAGAAACTTAAAACAATTATTCGTAATGTGGGAGAAGCGGGCATTCCCGTGATTGGATATAACTTCAGCGTGGCAGGCGTGGCGGGCCGAGTCAGCGGTCCCTTCTCGCGCGGCGGAGCCGTCAGCGTTGGCATGAACGGACCGGTGGACGATCCCATTCCGAACGGCATGGTTTGGAACATGATCTACGACGTCGATGCTCCCGTCGGATTCGTTCCGCCCACCACTCCCGAGCAGCTTTGGGGTCGCTTAGCTGATTTCCTCAACGAGTGCCTTCCGGTCGCGGAAAAGGCCGGTGTGCGTTTAGCGGCTCATCCCGATGATCCGCCCTTGCCGACAGTTCGCGGGCAAGCGCGTCTGGTGTACCGCCCGGAACTGTACCGAAAACTGATCGACACCAACCGGAGCCCGTCCAATCAACTGGAGTGCTGCGTGGGAACGCTGGGGGAGATGCCGGAAGGCGAGGATCTTTACGATGCCGTGGACCGCTACAGCCGCGAAAAGCGTATCGCGTATGTGCATCTGCGC
>CAXUBB010000435.1:0-4727 GCA_964249105.1 uncultured Bryobacteraceae bacterium
GCCCGGTTTTCAGACCATCACGAAAACCGGCATCGTGGTGGACTACAACCAAACTGTCCGCACTGATTTTATGCTGGCGGTCGGCCAGGTTTCCGAGCGCGTTGTCGTTACGGCCACTACGCCTCCCATCTCCACCGACGAGGCCAGCGTCCGCGAAGTAATCAGCGAGAAAGCCGTCGTGGATCTGCCGCTCAATGGGCGTGATCCGCTGCAATTAGCGACCACCGCGCCGGGCGTTCTTCCTGGCCAGAAAGCGGCTAACGGCGTGCCGCCCGGTGAAGACTTTATCGGAGCTGGAACCCGCGAAATTCAGAACAGTATCTCCCTTGACGGCATCTCCATCGTCAACAACCTGATTACCACTACTCCGTTTCATCCGTCGCCCGATGCGATCCAGGAGTTTGAAGTCCAGACCGGCACCTACTCCGCGCAATATGGAGCCTATATGGGCGCGCATCTGAACTTAATCACGAAAAGCGGCACTAACGACCTCCACGGAGCGGTGTGGGAGTTTCTCCGCAATGATAAGCTTGACGCCAAGAACTTCTTTCAAAGCTCCACTTCCCGCAAAGCCCCGCTCCGTCAGAACCAGTTCGGATTCGTAGTCGGCGGTCCCGTCTTCATCCCGAAACTCTACAATGGGCGCAACCGGACATTTTTTATGATCGACTATGAAGGTCTGCGTCTGGTAAGGCAATCGACTTCGCTCGATACAGTGCTCACGCCGTTGATGCGGCAGGGTAATTTCTCGGAGTATGGAAAGCCGCTCAAGGCGGTGAACGGGCAGAGCTTTCCCGGCAACATCATCCCGGCATCCTCTTTGTCGCCGCAAGCGTTAAGGCTGCTCCAGTACATGCCGCTGCCGAATCTGCGCGGAATCACCAACAACTTTGAAGCCACCTATCCGAACAACGACCATTTCAACCAGACTATCGGACGTCTTGACCAGAACATCGGCGACAAAAGCCGGTTCTATTTCCGGTACGCTCTGAACAACGAAGAGTACTTAGTAGGAGCAACCGGCGCATTTAATGGAACTTCTCTGCCGGTCACAACCCGCAACTGGGTGTTCGGCTATACCCAGACCATCACGCCCAACCTGGTGAACGACTTCCGCGTGGGCCGCCAGCATCTGGAAACCAATGCATTGAACTATTGGTACACAAACAATCTGAAAACCGCCGGCTCGGACCTGGGGATTCCCGGCTTTACCGGCGACGTCACCTACAATGATCCGGGCATTCCCACCATCAGCAACACCGGTTTTATGGGCCTGGGTAATGCCGGCACAAACTGGTTTCAGTTTGACACCACCTGGCAGGGAACCGATTCGCTTACCTACACGCGCGGAGCGCACACATTCATCGTGGGCGCGGAATTGCGAAAGCTCATCACCTCCCGCTCAGCGGTGAATAACCCGAACGGCGCATTTACTTTTAGCGGATTTTATACGGGCTATGCGCAAGCTGATTTGGCCCTCGGCTTGGTGCAAAGCGTCACCACGCCCGGTCCGGAAATTCGCAATCAAGTCGCCGAATGGCGGGACGGTTTTTTCGTGGTTGATAACTGGCAGGTCAGTAAGAAGCTCACCGCCAATTTAGGTCTCCGCTATGAATTGCCGACTGTCCCTTATACCGTGAACGGCTATGCCGTGGTCTTAAATCAGAACCAAACCGCTTTGATCCCGGCTAATCCGCCGCAGCCCGGATTCCACCTGATCAACCCGAACCACAAAAACTTTGCGCCTCGTCTCGGCTTAGCCTATCGCGTGACGGGTAAAACGGTAGTGCGCGCCGGTTACGGAATTTACTATAATCCGAACCAGACCAATACGTTTACCTTTCTAAATAACAATCCGCCCTTCACCGCGATTACGACTTGCACGGCGTCATCAACAGCAACCATCTCATTGAGTAATCCGACACCCGCTTCGGCCTGCGGCGTTGCCAGCCGTTTTAACGTCATTTCGCCCAACCCGAATCTCCCCACGCCCTACATGAATCAATGGAGCTTTGATCTTCAGCAGGGTCTTTGGAGTTCCGCTGCCCTGGATGTTCAGTACGTCGGTTCGGAGGCCACTCATCTGGATCGCAGTTATTATTCCAATACGCCGTTGCCTAGTTCCAGTACAGCGAGCGTCAACTCACGCCGCCCCAATCCGCTTTTTGCCGATATTCGTATCATCCAGAATGACGAGATTTCAAGCTATAACGGCCTGAGCGTTACCTTGCGCCAGCGCCTCAGCCACGGGGCAACCGCCCTGGTGTCCTATACCTGGTCCCACACTCTCGATATTTCCAGTGATTCCAACGGGGGCGGCGCGCCTCAGGATCCCTACAACTGGCGCGGAGATTACGGAAACTCCAACTGGGATGTCCGCCATCGTTTTGTCGGCAGCTTCAATTACGCGCTGCCTTTTCTGGCGAACGCCTCAAACGGCTTTGTCCGGACAGCCCTGGGCGGCTGGCAGACGAACGGAATCGTTACCCTGCAAAGCGGTTTCCCCTTTAACGTCACTGTTCCCGGCGATCCGGCCAACACCGGAAGAAGCAGCGAACGGCCTAATCTGACCGGCGCCGCTACTTCGGATTGCGGCCGCGGTCATCTCGTCAACTGCATCAGCGCGAGCGCCTTTACCCTGCCATCCCTGACTTACGGCAATTTCGGGCGCAACGTGCTCTTCGGTCCCGGTTTCTATAACGTGGACTTTTCGCTGTTCAAGAATTTCCGCTTCGCCGAGCGTTTCAATCTCCAGTTTCGTTCGGAGTTCTTCAACCTGTTCAACACCCCGGCCCTGAGCAACCCGAACGCAACATTTAATACGACCAGCTTCGGAACCATCACTTCCACCAAACACGATAATCGTCAAATCCAGTTCGCGCTGAAATTACAGTTCTAATGTTTAAGCTCTTTTCAAAAAAGTTAAAGAAACACAGCCTCGGTGTCAACCGGCGCGATCTCCTCCGCCAGGGTGGCTTGATGACGTTGGCGGCGGCTGCGCCTGTCGCCGGTTCGGGAGCGAACACTTCCGCCCCAAAAGGCGGCGCTGATCTTTACCGCAAAGTTGGAGTCCGGCCTCTTATCAACGCCCGAGGCACGTTCACGATTATCACCGGCTCGCAGAGCCTGCCGCAGGTTAAGGATGCGATGGAAGAAGCTTCCCGCGCCTACGTGCAGATGGACGAATTAATGGCCGGAGTCAGCCAGCGCTTGGCCGAGCTAACCGAAGCGCCCTGGGGAATTATCACCGCCGGCTGTTGCGCCGCCCTTACCGCCACGACCGCCGCCTGCATCGCCGGAAGCAACCCTGAGCGCATGCAACGCCTCCCTAATCTCGAGGGGCTCAAGAATGAAGTCATCATTCCCCACTATTCGCGCAACGTTTACGATCACGCGATTCGGATGGTGGGGGTGAAGATCATTGAGATTAAAGATCCGTCCGAACTCGCAACCGCTTTCAACGAAAACACCGCCTTGGTCTACATCATGGCGGGACCTGGCGACGAAGGGCCTTTAGGCACAAAGGTAGTGTCCGATGCGGCGCGCCAACATAACGTGCCGGTGATCGTGGACGCCGCCGCCGAAGGTTTAACCATTCCCAACATCCACCTGCAAAGGGGAGCAACGCTTGTCGCCTACAGCGGAGGCAAGTGCATCCGAGGACCGCAAGCCGCCGGCGTGCTGCTGGGCGACAAAAATCTTCTGCAATCCGTTTGGTTCAATAGCGCCCCGCATCATGCTTTTGGCCGCTCGCTAAAAGTCGGCAAGGAAGAGATCATGGGTATGCTGGCCGCTGTCGAAGCCTGGAAGACCCGCGATCACGAAGCGGAATGGCGGGATTGGCAAAAGCAACTGGATTTCATCGCCTCGCGGGTCACTAAAACGAACGGCGTCACCACGCGCATCACCAAACCCGAAGGACTCTCAAACCTGACGCCCTCGTTGGTGATCGAATGGGATGGGTCGCAGTTAGGCATTACGGGCCAGGAACTCAGCAAGCTGCTCCTCGACACCGAGCCGCGCATCGTACTGGGAGGCCAGACCGGCGTTCGGCCGGACCGCATGAAAAGTTCCGTCACCGTCACTCCCTGGATGATGATGCCCGGCGATGACAAAATTGTAGCCGACCGCCTCTGCGCGCTTCTCACCAGCCACCCCAAATTTGAAAACCCGCCGGTTCCGCAAGGAGAGTTAGCGGATGTAGCCGGTCAGTGGCAGGTCACCCTACAATTCGCGCGGGGCGCCGCCGAACACACTCTGCTTTTCGAACAGAAAGGCCAGGACCTTCTCGGCACTCACCAGGGCGAATTTATCTCCGGCGATCTGACCGGATCAATGACCGCCAACCGGATCCATTTCCATAGTTCTCAAAGAATTCAGGGCCAGCTTCTCAGCTATGAGTTCGCCGGTATTGTGGAAGGCGACAAGATATCCGGCGATGTCAATATGGGCGAGTACGGAATGGCCCGCTGGACGGCGGAAAGGCATCAATATCAAAATCCATATGGACGTCCCCGGCCTATCAAAAAAGCCTGAACTTACAATAAAATCCAATGCTAAATAAATCGAATCGCAGAAACTTCATCGGTAAGAGCGCGGCAGCCGCAGCCGTCGCCGCTGCGGGTACAGAAGTTGCCGCCGCGCAGTCCACAACCGGCAAGAAGGTCTGGTGGAGCAACGGAAAAGCGCCGGAAAAAACGCCGTTGTTCAGCCCCGCTGTATCATAT
>CAXUBB010000436.1:0-4692 GCA_964249105.1 uncultured Bryobacteraceae bacterium
CTTCCTGGATGCGCTATCAATACGATATCCTCTTCCCAATCTCGCTTCTTGCCCTGCAGCTCCTCGTGTATGCTTGGCGAGCGATTGATCGCCTTTCGCCAGGTCTTCCTCGCGCCGCGCTTTGGGCGTCCTTCTCCGTTTTTCTTGTGCTGGCATTTGCCGAACAAGCGGCGCTTGGCCTGGATCAGACGCTCGGTTTAATTCTTTCGCGCAATCTCAAATTTGTTCATTGGAACGTGACGGAACGATCATCGGATCTCCTCCTGGAGCGGCGCGCGCAGTCGATACGATCCCTTCTATTTGACGGCCCGCCCACAACGGTCGTGACCATAGGACTGCAACCGGCTCCCAGTCCGCGGCCCGCCGGCTCCGTTTGGCTAATCACTGCATTAAATATGGTTTACGAAAGTGACGGCGTCGAATGGATACAACCCGGGCTTCCGCCTGCGTGGCCGCCTCTGCCGTTCGCGATTGCATTTCCGTCCCACGCCGGGAACGGGACAGAACCGCTTGTTGAACTAGGCGAGTCCCCTACCGCGGACGCTCTCGGCGTTCATTTCCTACCCAATCAGCAGTTGCAGTTCGAGTATCATCACTGGGGCTATGCGACGTGCTCCGGAAACGTGCTGCGGTATGAACCCGGCAGTTCTCACGCTTTCTCATTGCGCTTAGACGCCATGCGGCAACGCGCATCACTCAGCATGGATGGAGCGCCAGTGCTCGATTGCGCTAACGGCGTCTACTCCCGATCATCCTCGAAACCATTTTGGGGCGTCAATCGTTCGGATTTCCCAATGATGCTACCCGCGTTTTCCGGGATGATCGCTCCTCAAAGCGAAAAGACGCCCAGGTGGAGCGGAAAGGCCCGACCTCTGAGAGTCAATGTGACTTTCCCGTCCTCGCATGCCTCCGAAAACGAGCCGCTGGCGCAATTCGGACAGAACCGGGGCGCAGCCGATCTTCTGGGAGTAAAGTATCTGCCGAATGCCAAAATCGCTTTATTCCTGGATCACTGGGGTGGGCCGGAGTGCCGAGGCGGCTCCCTCCCGGTACGCAGAGACAGCCCGCAAGTCATGGATGTCTCCTTGGATGCGGGCGTCGGATACGCGAGCGTAGCGCTTGACGGCAGAACCGTTCTTAACTGCCAATCCGGCGTGTATCCACAGAGCATGGAACAATATGTTCTTGGCAAAAATACGATTGGGTTCAGCACGGCGGCTTCGGATTTTTCGGGATCTATTCAGTTGTCGGCGCAAACCACTAAATAACTGAACCGAACCGCTGACCTTGCAACAATAAGTGCTTACCTAACTCGCTATGCGTTCCTCCCCTTTTGCATGTCCGGCCTGTCGACGTGTTGAATTTATCAGCTTTTTGCTGTTCCTGGCTGGCAAGCACCCGGTCTATCAATGTGGTAATTGCGGCGTCGAATTTGTTTATCCGCAACCTTCCGATGACGAATTGGAAAGAATCTATTCGGCTCAGTATTTTATCGGCAGTGAGAATGAAGCGGCCCGGAAGCGGGCGGCGGCGCTGAAACGGGCGACGGCAGCGCTTTACCTTGCGCAGGTACGCCCACTCGTCAACACAGACAACCCACGGCTGCTTGAAGTTGGTTGCGGTTCAGGCGATTTCCTGCTCGAAGCCAGTTCTCACGGGTTCATGGTGGAGGGTCTCGAATACTCGCCGCATGCGGTGGCGGTCGCCAATCAAAGATTGTCGAAACGGGCCGTGCAGACAGGCTCACTGGAATCGAATGAACTGCCCGCCGATTACTACGACGTGGCTGCCGGTTTTGACGTGATCGAGCATGTTCGCGATCCTGCTTATGCGCTCGCTTGTTTGCATCGCAGTCTGAAGCCGGAAGGCCTGCTTGTATTGGTGACGCCCTCGCTGGATAGCTGGTCTCGCCGGCTGCTCCGTAAACGCTGGATGGAGTACAAAACGGAGCATCTGACCTACTTCGGTCAGAGATCACTGAGATACATACTGCAACGCACAGGATTTTCCGAGATTTGCTTTCACTCGAATTACAAGATTCTATCGCTTGACTACATCTACGGTCATTTCGAGCGCTATCCCGTCCCTATCATTTCTCCCCTGCTGAGGATCTTAAGAAAGCTGCTGCCGGACTGGATCGCCCACAAGCCGGTAAAGGTGATTGCCAGTGGAACAATGGTGACTGCCCGCAAAGTACCGCTCACCCGGCCAACAGATCATGTAGTCATGAAACTGTAATGCAACCCTCGCCGCGCGAAACGGTTCGCCTCAAAATGCCATCACCACGAAGAACTTAGCAATCGTCCACTAGAAAAGGATTTCCTGATTGCCCGTCATCACAACGCACCGAGAACTTCTCGATCTTTGGCCTGATCTCAACCTAGGCGAGCGTCTCGCCGCCTTTGCCGAACTCCCCCGTTGCGAAGCCGACGACTTCTTTCTTGACCTTTCCTCGCGGGACCAGGCGAGCCTGATCGCCTCCATGCCGGACGGAGAGCGCCGCCTGTGGCTTCGCCTGCTCGCGCCCGACGATGCCGCCGATGTCATTCAGGCATCTCTCCCTTCCTCCCGCGAAAATCTGCTGAATCACCTGGACGACACCTCACGCAATGAAGTTCGCGCCCTGCTTGCTTATAAGGAGGACGCTGCGGGCGGGCGCATGAGTCCGCGCTATGCCCGTGTGAGGCCTGATTCCACCGTGGACGAAGCCATCGCTTATCTGCGTCACCAGGCTCGCGATGTCGAGACCATCAATTACGTTTATGCCGTGGATGAGACAGGCCGCCTCGTCGGTGTTCTCTCGTTTCGAGACCTGTTTGCCGCCGCTTCGGACCAGCGCGTTCGTGACATCATGCGCACGCGCTTCATTGCCGTCCACGGCTCGACGGACCAGGAGCATGTGGCCGCGCTTTTCCGCCAGCACCATCTTCTGGCCATTCCCGTTGTGGATGACGAAGGACGCATTCACGGCATCATCACGGTCGATGACATTGTGTCTGTTCTGCAACAGGAAGCGAGCGAAGATATTCAGCGCCTGGGCGGCTCGGAAGTGCTCGACCGCCCTTATCTTCAGATCGGTTTCCGGCAAATGGTGCAAAAGCGCGCCGGCTGGTTGGCGATTTTGTTTGTCGGCGAAATGCTTACTGCCTCAGCCATGGGCTTTTTCGAGGCGGAAATCGCCAAGGCCGTTGTTTTGGCGCTCTTCTTGCCCCTGATTATCAGCAGCGGAGGCAATTCCGGCTCCCAGGCCAGCACCTTGATCGTACGGGCCATCGCGCTCGGCGAAGTGCGCCTGCGCGACTGGTTCCGTGTGGTCCGTCGTGAAATTCTGGCTGGAATCGCTCTTGGAACAGTTCTCGCCTTCATCGGCATGGCCCGTATCTTGATCTGGCAAGGAGTGCGCGGAACCTACGGTCAACACTATCTGCTGATCGCCCTTACCATTGCCTGCAGTCTGGTCGGCGTGGTCACGTTTGGAACGATAGCCGGTTCCATGCTGCCTTTTATTCTCCGCCGCTTCGGCCTTGATCCCGCCAGCGCCTCCGCGCCGTTTGTCGCCACCTTGGTCGATGTCACCGGCTTAATCATCTACTTCAATCTGGCCGCCCTCATTTTGCGCGGCACGCTCCTGTAAGCCGTTCGGCTACTTACGATTTATAAGAATAAAGAGAAAATCCTGGCCTTTTCTGAAGAATGCTGTTACTCTTAAAAGGTCTTTGCCCGCATCCGTGTTTACCTCCGAGTTCCTTCCGGCCGCTATCTTCCCTTCCGTCCAGTTGGTTTCAGAGCATTCCGGCAAAGATTGAATTGTTATTTAAAAGGATTTGAAAACTGTGACCAACATTTTTGTCGGAAATCTCAGCTATCAGGTAACGCAGGAAGACCTGCAAGCCGCATTTGAAGCTTATGGCGCTGTGGACCGCGTCAACATTGTGACTGACCGTGCTACCGGGCAGCCCCGTGGTTTCGCTTTCATCGAAATGCCCGATTCGCAAGCGGCGCAAACCGCTATCTCTCAGTTGAACGGTGCCGAACTCCGTGGCCGAGCCATGAATGTCAACGAAGCGCGTCCCAAACCGACCGGCGGCGGCAATGGCGGAGGCTATGGCGGTAATCGCGGAGGCGGCGGTAACCGCGGAGGCGGCGGTGGCGGACGCTCACGTGGTCCGCGCTGGTAAGCAAATCGAACCGCTGACGTAGTACTTACGCTGCTTGTTCCGCTAGCTAGACAAAACCCTGCACAGTTTTTTAAGCGCGGAAGCCTTGGAAGGGTCATCCATACTGCATGGGTCAGCCCGCGCCTACGCGCTTCTATGTGGTAACCAATAGTGCTCTATTTGGCATTTGGGAAGCGCGTGAGGAGGAATTGACGGAGTTGCTTCGCACGCATCCCGGCTACTCCATCGTGCAAAGGTATCAGTCTAGACAAGAGGCGGAAAAATACATTAAAAATATTCGCGACAAGTAGCACCGCTTAGAGAAACTCCAGAGAACTGCTGGATAAAGCCTGTTGAGCTTGGTCCTTCTCAGCGTAACCGCCCTGCCAAATAAGATCGCAATGGCCGCAGTACAGCGCTAAATGACCGTCCGCCAGTTCTTTTTCCAACTCTCCTCTAAACTGCACTTGAACCGTCTGCCGCTTGCATTTCGGACATCGGACCAGAATCGCCAACTCTTCCGGTACAGCCATAG
>CAXUBB010000437.1:0-4656 GCA_964249105.1 uncultured Bryobacteraceae bacterium
CTATAACAACACCGCCGATATGGCTGTCAATTTCGGAGGTATTGGGGCGGTGATCGGGCATGAACTGACGCACGGCTTTGACGATCAGGGTCGGCGGTATGATGCCGACGGCAATCTCCGCGACTGGTGGACACAACAGGATGCAGCCGAGTTCAAGAAGCGCGCCGATTGTTTAGTTAATGAGTATTCGGGATTCAGCCCGGTAGAGGGATCAAATGTGAATGGGCGTCTGACTTTGGGAGAAAACGGCGCGGATAATGCAGGAATACGTTTGGCGTACATGGCGCTTTTAGGCGGGCTGGAAAATGGTTCGGTCAGTAAGGAAAAGCTAGACGGCTATACTCCACAGCAGCGATTTTTCCTCGGCTTTGCCCAGATCTGGTGCGCGAACGAGCGGCCCGAAGCGCTACGTAACCTGGTGCGAACCGATCCGCACTCGCCGGGGCAGTTCCGTGTCATCGGCACGGTGCAGAATCAGCCGGAGTTCGCCCAGGCATTTGGCTGTTCCGCGGGTCAGCCGATGGTGGCCGCGAACGGCTGCCGCGTCTGGTAAGCGACTGATTACACTAAATGTGAATGAACACTTGTTCTCCCGTTCGGTTTTTCTGGTGCTTTGTCCTCCTGAGCGCGGGCCTTCTCGCACAATCCGATAAGACTTCCGGTTCGCAAAGCGGTCTCGACCTGAGCGCTATCGATAAAAGCGCTGATCCCTGCCAGGACTTTTACCAATACGCCTGCGGAAGCTGGATGAAAAATAATCCGATTCCCCCCGATCAAAGCAGTTGGGGCAGTTTCGACTTGCTGTACGAGAGAAACCAGAAGGAACTGCGGACCATTCTGGAAGACTCGCAGCAGCATGAGGATCGATCCGCTATTGATCAAAAGATCGGCGGGTTTTATCAGTCCTGCATGAATGAAGCCGTCATTGAAAAACGAGGCGCGGACCCGCTTCGGTCAGAACTGGAGCGGATTTCACATATCAGCAATCAGCAGGACTTGTTGGACGAAATCGTCCGATTGCACCAGCGGCAAATCGGCGTATTTTTCACGTTCGACGCCACGCCAGATCCAAAAAATGCAGGGATGACCATTGCGGAAGTGGATCAGGGGGGCACTGGCCTTCCGGAGAAGGATTACTATTTTCGGACGGATGCCAAGTCGCAGGAGATCCGCCAAAAGTATGTTTCTCATATCGGGAAGATGTTGAGCTTGATCGGGGTGTCTCCGGCGGAAGCGACGGCCAAGGCGAAGGTGATTATGCAGATCGAGACGGACCTTGCGAAAGCTTCGCTGGATATTACGTCGCGGCGTAATCCGCAACTGCTCGTGCATGAGATGCCGAAAGCTGATTTAGAGAAACTGGCTCCCGCGTTTCAGTTCAACCAGTTTTTTACCCGTTTACAAACTCCTGAGTTCTCCATGTTAAACGTGACGGTGCCGGACTTCTTCAAGGCATTTGGAGCGCTTTTGCAAAAACAAAGCTTGGGTGATCTCAAGGATTATATGACGTGGCACTACCTGACAGCCAGCGCTGGAAGGCTATCGAAACCGTTTGACGAGGAAAACTTCGATTTCTACGGGCGCACTCTGTCGGGGACCACGGAACAGAGACCACGCTGGAAGCGCTGCGTGTCAGCTACGGATGTAAAGCTAGGCGAGGCGCTAGGGCGTAAATTTGTGGAAAGAACGTTCGGAGAGCAGGGAAAAGCGCGCACGCTCGAAATGGTCGGCGAGATCGAAAAACAGATGGCCGGCGATATCAACTCACTAACCTGGATGAGTCCGCAAACGAAGAAAGAGGCTTTGGTAAAGCTGCATGCGGTTGCCAATAAGATCGGCTATCCCGAGAAGTGGCGCGACTATTCGTCAGTGAATGTTGTGCCGGACGATTACTTTGGCAACTGGTACCGAGCCAGCGAATTCGAGAGTAAACGGCAGCGCGACAAAATCGGCAAGCCGGTGGACCGGCAGGAATGGGGAATGACGCCGCCGACCGTCAACGCTTATTATGATCCGACGCAGAATAACATCAACTTCCCGGCAGGCATTTTGCAGCCGCCCTTTTACTCGAATCAGGCGAGCGATGCGACCAACTACGGAGCTGTCGGCGTGGTGATCGGGCATGAATTAACGCACGGCTTCGACGACGAGGGACGCCAATTTGATGCCGATGGCAATCTGAAGAACTGGTGGGGGAAGAGCGACAACGAAAAGTTTGAGAAGCTCGCTGATTGCTTTGTCAATGAATACGGCGGTTTCAGTCCGGTTCCTGGTATTGAGTTAAACGGAAAACTGACCTTAGGAGAGAACACGGCCGATAACGGAGGTATCCGGCTCGCTTATCTGGCTTTGATAGATGATTTAGCAAAGAAGAGCATACCATTGCGGCAGAAGGCGGACGGTTATACGCAGCAACAGCAGTTCTTTCTCGGATTTGCGCAGGTCTGGTGCGAAAACGTAAGACCGGAGCAAGCGCGCCTAGGAGCGCAGACTGATCCGCACTCTCCCGGCAAATTCCGCGCCAATGGGGTGGTGTCGAATATGCCGCAATTTGGCCAGGCTTTCGGCTGCAAGGCGGGCGACAAAATGTATCCGGCGAAAGGGTGCCGCGTTTGGTAGTGCGTTACGGTTTTTAATTTTCATGCCAGAACAAACTTTAGAGGACGGATCTGTCGGAGCAAACCCGCTCCTGTCGGAACGCTTTCCCATTCCGTTCGACGCCATCAGGACAGAGCATGTGAAGCCTGCCATTGAGTTGCTTTTGAAGCAGATGCAGCAGCGCGTAGATGATTTGGGTAACTCCCAAACGCCGCGAACATACCAGGATGTTCTGCTTGCATTAGACAATGTGACGGAACCGCTGGACTTTGCCATGGCTGTTGTCCGTCACCTGGAGAGCGTGGCGACCACGCCTGAACTCCGAGCGGTCTATAACGAGATTCAGGAACCCGTTAGCCTGTTCTATACTTCCATACCGCTGCACGAGCAACTATGGGCGGCTGTCAAGGCGGTAGCCGGGAGCAGGGAAGCGGACGAACTTCCTCCGGTACACCAGCGGTATCTGCAAAAGACGGTGAGCGGGTTTCGGCGGGCCGGTGCCGATCTCAATGCCGAAGGGAAGAAAAAGTTAGAAGAGATCGATGTCGCCCTGACGAAAGCGACCACAAAGTTCGCTGAAAACGTTCTGGATGCGACCAACGCTTTCGAACTGATCATCACTGATGAAAAGCAGCTTGCGGGACTGCCGGAGTCGGCTCGGACCATGGCGCGCGAGAGCGCCCGATCGAAAGATCGCGAGGGATGGCGCCTTACTCTGCAAGCTCCCAGCTACATGGCAGCCATGACATACCTGGATGACCGTAACATCCGCCATGAGCTTTGGGAGGCATCGAACAGCCGCGCTACTTCAGGCGAACTGGACAATCGCGCGTTGATCTCGGAGATCTTGCGGTTGCGCCGTGAGAAGGCCCGCTTGCTGGGCTATCGAGATTTTGCCGATCTGGTTCTGGAGGAACGCATGGCGCACAGAGGAGAAACAGCGGAGCGCTTCGTGGAGGATCTGCGCGCGAAAACCCGGCCTTTCTTCGAGCGGGAGAACGGAAGCCTGACGGAGATGGGCAGTACTCTTGGTTACGAAAAAGTGCAGCCGTGGGATGTAGCGTATCTGGCGGAGAAACAGCGGTTGGCGCTCTACGAGTTTGATGAGGAGGAACTGCGTCCTTATTTTGAGCTGCAACGCGTAGTGGCGGGCATGTTCGATATTTTCAGCCGCGTTCTGAATATCCAGGTCATCGAAGAGCCGGGCGTACCCGGGTGGGACCCGGCAGTGAAATACTATCGTGTGCAAGACGGGAGTTCAGGCCAACTGCTGGGTGGATTCTATACGGATTGGTTCCCGCGAGAGAACAAACGCGGCGGAGCCTGGATGGATTCATTGATTACAGGCCACCCGGAGATGGATCAGCCGCACCTCGGATTGATCTGCGGCAATCTGACGCCGCCGACGGAAGATCGTCCTTCTTTGTTGACCCATCGTGAAGTAGAGACAATCTTCCACGAATTCGGGCATTTGCTGCATCATGTTTTAAGCAATGTGCCGGTGAAGTCGCTTTCCGGAACCAACGTGCCTTGGGACTTTGTAGAGTTGCCCTCGCAAATCATGGAAAATTGGTGTATGGAGCGCGAGGCTCTCAACACGTTTGCGCGCCATTACGAAACGGGCGAGCCGATTCCGGACGAGTTGTTCGAAAAGATGCGGCGGGCGCGGACGTTCCGCAGCGCCAATATGCAGATGAGACAACTTGGTTTCGCGACCGTAGACCTCAAACTTCACCGCGAGTACGATCCGGAGAGCGGCGGAGACGTGATGGCGTACGCTCGCGGCATTTTAGCGCCGTTCACGCCGGCGGAGCTTCCGGCTCACTACGGTATGATCGCCAGCTTCACTCACCTGTTTGCCAGCCCAGTTGCTTACGGAGCGGGTTATTACTCCTATAAATGGTCTGAAGTGCTGGATGCTGATGCCTTCACCCGGTTCCTCCGAGAAGGAGTTTTTAATAAGGATACGGGCCGTGATTACCGGCGCAATATCCTGGAGCGCGGAGATAGCGATGATCCGGCGCAGCTATACCGCAACTTCATGGGACGGGACCCGGA
>CAXUBB010000438.1:0-4601 GCA_964249105.1 uncultured Bryobacteraceae bacterium
AAACAACCGGCAACCTCGCGCAATGATGTCGAGGTGCCCGTTGGTGAGGGGATCAAAAGAGCCGGGATAAACAGCAATACTGTTAGAGCGGCGGATAGGGACTCCAGGTGCCGTCACTTTTCTGGCGCTCTTGCTCGTCCTGCTTTTCGCGCGCTTTGTCCTTCGCGGATTTGCCGCCTTTGAAGTACAAATGCACCGTTACGTTATGGGTGGAAGCGTCCGCCGTGTAGTCCGATTCCGTCTTGCCGAGATTGTCGAAAAGCCCCTGCTCTTGAACGCGCTTCAGGAAAAAATCCGGATACTCCGGATTGAAGGGCTTACCCCGTTTTTCGCCCCATAATTTAGCAATGACTGGCTCGGTTGTAATATCCAATCCGCGAATGTCCAGCCTTTCAAAGTTGTAAACGCCTCCCGGTACGACGTTATAGACGACGTTGACCAGCCGCTTAGAGTCTTCCGGCTCCGCTTCCATGGTCACGTTCGCGTCCAGCAGCCCGCGCCGTTTCATGCGGTGGATCATATCTAGGCGAAAGTTGTCCACCTGGTCGCTGTTAAAAACTTGTCCCGGCTTGAAGGGAATGTTGGAACGGATTTCTTCCTCATCCAGGCCGTTTCCATGAAAACGGATCGCCCCGAGCTTGAATGTCGGCCCCTCTTTAATGTTTACTTTCAGCACCACGCCCAGGTTCGTGGTTGAAGGCTCCGTCTCCACTTTGGGGAAACTCACCGCCACGTAGCCCTTGGCTGCGTAAAGCGGCTTGATCGCCCCATCCAGAATCATTCTGATCCGCGTGTCGCTGACCGGCACGCCCACAGCGACCTGGTTGACCGCCCGCAGGATCGTTCCCGTATCAATTGCCTGATTGCCCGTTACAAACACTTGTGAAATCGTCGGCGCGGGAGCATTGGAGGTGAACAGCACCGCCAGTTGTTTCGGGTCATCGTTCGAAATTTGCGCTTTGACCTTGATTTCCGGATGTGTTTTCGACACCAGCTCCTGCACCGCTGCCGTATACCGCCGCAAAACGCCTTCAGTTCCCGGTATGCGATCCGAGTACAACTCCACATGCTCCCGCAAATAACGTTGGGCCGCTTCCGGCGACACGTCTCCCAGCCGTTCAAACCGCATGGGGAAGATTTGTTGGCTTTCCGCTACTTCAAACGTCACATCATAAGCGGGCGTAACGCCGGCGCTGAATTTGAATTCGTCCGCCACGTTATCGAACAACTCGGTGTTCAGGATTTTGAGACGGCTCGCTTCAAGAATCTGACCGGTCACGCGCTGTCCAACGCGCAAACCCGAAGCCGCAACAATCGCTTCGGAGGAATACAAGCGGTTGCCCTTCACCGCCACCTCATGGAGAACTCCTGGCGGAGGCTCTTTGGGAGCCGCGCCGACCAACGCCGGAAGCCCTAAGACACAGGCCATGAACAGCGTGACGGGTCGGAGGGAATACATAGCTCTTCAACCATGATACGTAGAGGGGAGTAGGAGCGTTTCGGATATGGAAAAGGTTGCTGTAGTTGCTGGGTGGCATTTATTACCCACTGCCGCTGACCAGCAAATAGGTATATTCTGGAAACTGCATGGCTCTTGCCGCTTATTTCTTTCCGGTTCTCGCCGCGCTTTGGATTGCCGTCTTCTTTTTGACACTGCGAGATCGATTTCGCAGTCCCAAATAACAGCTAATAAAAACTCAATCTTTCGCTCAAAAGCGTGTCCTCTCGCCAAATTTGGCAACATCATTATCGGAACAGGGAAGTTGAATTATCATGGCCAGGAAATTATCCGCCTCATCTCAGCCCGGAAAGCGGACAAGAATGAGCGGCAACGATATTTTAAGGCTCGCTCGGAATAGAACGTCCGAAGACGAACAGCGATTACAGCGCTTGGCCGAGCAGTCGGATACCGAGATCGATTACTCCGATCTGCCGCCAGCAACGCCCGAACAACTGGCGCGCATGGTTCCCGCTCGCGAGTTCTGGAAGGCACGCAAGAAGCAGGTGGCCTTGCGGGTGGATGCCGATGTGCTGGCATGGTTTCAGGGGAGTGGCCCCGGCTATCTGACCCGCATGAACGACGCCCTGCGACGGGTAATGGCGGCAGAGAGCGCAGCTTCAATAAAGAAGTAGCTCAGGGTATTATTGCCTCGCGTCAGCACACGCCTGCACTTTCCCGGAAACCAATGAAAATAAAGCCTTCAATGCTACACTTGAGACGAAAATGGCGTACGATGTTGTAGTGATTGGCAGCGGCCCCGGCGGTTATTCTGCGGCTGTGCGGGCGGGCCAATACGGTTTAAGAACAGCTCTTATTGAAAAACAGCCCCGGCTGGGCGGCACTTGCCTTCTGGTCGGTTGCATTCCCACCAAATCTCTTCTTCATACGGCGGACGTTTGGGAGTATTTCAAAAATCCCGAAGCCGAAGGCATTCAATGTAAAGACCCGCGATTGGATTACACGAAAGTTCTTGACCGTAAAAACAAGATTGTTACCAAGCATTCCAAGGGCATCGATTTTCTAATGCGCAAAAACAAGGTGGACGTCATCAAAGGCTATGCGCGTCTCCTGGGCGGCGGGCGCATCGAGGTGCAGGGAGAAAAGGGCAAGGAGACCGTTGAAACCAAAAACATCATTCTGGCGACCGGATCGGAAGCCCGCATGTTGCCTGGTTTGCAATCGGATGCCAATCAGATTCTAACTAATATCGAAATTCTGGATATGCCCGCCGTGCCGAAAACGCTGGGTATCATCGGCGCGGGCGCGGTCGGCGTTGAGTTTGCCTCCATCTTTAACCGCTTTGGCTCTAAGGTCACAATTCTCGAAATGCTGCCCCATCTGGTTCCCGTTGAAGACGAGGAAATCTCCAAGGAACTTGAAAAACATTTCAAAAAGACCGGCATTCGGATTGAAACCGGCGCGAAGGCCGAGAATATTCGCAAGGATGCAAAGGGCGTCAGCCTGAGCGCCACGCTTGCTAATGGTCAAAAGGAGGAGATGGAGTTTGAAAAGCTCCTGGTGGCGGTAGGGCGCAAGCCGAATACGGATAATATCGGCCTTGAAAGCACGAAAGCCGAGATCGACCGCGGTTTCGTCAAAGTGGATGCGCAGCAGCGTACCGGAGAACCCGGCTTATACGCGATCGGCGATATTGTCGCGGGCACTCCTCAACTGGCTCACGTCGCCACGGCGGAAGGCATGATCGCGGTCTCTCACATTGCCGGTAAACCCGCGCAGCCCATTAACCGGAATCGCATTCCCGGCGCAACGTATACGGATCCAGGCATCGGTAGCGTCGGTTTGTCGGAAGCGCAGGCCAAAGCTCAGGGCTTCAAGGTCAAAGTCGGCAAATTCCCCTTTGCAGGCAACAGTAAAGCGACGATTCTCGGCAAGCACGAAGGCTTCGTCAAAATCATTTCAGACGAACGTTTTGGAGAAATCCTGGGCGTCCATATTATTGGTCCTGAGGCTTACGAGCTGATTTCGGAAGCGGTGACGGCCATGGAGTCGGAAGCGACGGTGGAAACCATGATGTCCACCATCCACGCGCATCCCACGATCTATGAAGCCGTGGGTGAGGCATTCAACAACGTTTACGGGCTGGCCATCAATATCTAGGCCCTATGCCATGAGACCGCTGGAAGTCATCGACCTGGGACACATGCGTTATGCTGACGCCCTCGAAGTGCAAAGGGGCTTAGTCGAACAGCGTAAGCGCGGAGAAGGCCGCGATACGCTGCTGTTCGTCGAACATCCGCATGTCATTACGGCGGGCCGCAACGGGAAGCCGCAGCACCTGCTGGCAAGCCCCGAAATCCTCGAACGCGCCGGTATTGAGTTCTTTGAAACGGATCGAGGAGGCGACATGACATATCATGGTCCAGGTCAAATCGTGGGCTACCCGATCCTCGACTTGCGAGAATGGAAACGCGATGTGCACGCCTTCTTTTACGGCGTGGAACAAGCGCTGATTGACGCGCTGGCAGTTCTGGGTATCGGCGCGGGCCGTATGGCACAGCGCGGATTTGAGGGAGTCTGGGTCCGTGACGCCAAAATCGCCGCGATTGGAATCCATATCAGCCGCTGGATCACATCGCATGGATTCGCTCTTAACTTGGATACCGATCTGAACTATTTCAAATATATTGTTCCTTGCGGCCTGACGAAGCCGGTCTGTTCGCTTCGTAGCCTGGGCTGGCCCGGAACCCGCGACGATGTGATGGACGTTATTTCCAATTCGTTCGCCAACATTTTTGATTTTCAAGTTGAATTCGCTCATAGAGAGCTGCAGGAGATCCGATGACTGATGTCGTAATGCCCCAAATGGGCGAAAGTATTGTGGAAGGAACGCTCACGCGCTGGCTGAAAAAGCCGGGCGAAAAAGTGGAACGCGATGAGCCCTTATTTGAAATCTCGACCGATAAGGTGGATACGGAGATACCGTCGCCCGCTGAAGGCGTCCTGACCGAAATATTAGTGCAGGAAGGAACCACGGTTGCGATTAACTCGATTGTGGCGCGCATAGGAGAACCCAACGGCGCTTCCGCTCCCGCCGCTGCACCGCCGCCGGCGCAAGCCCCCGCTCCTCCCAAGCCGGAAC
>CAXUBB010000439.1:0-1561 GCA_964249105.1 uncultured Bryobacteraceae bacterium
TGGCTCCGAGGTTGGAAAATGTATAGCTCTGGCCTTTGCTTAACGGAGGTTGAGTCGAATTGAAGAATGAGTCATAAAACCATTTCCCAAGCGCGTGTCCGCCCTGTGGAAGATACCTGTCCACAACCACGGTGAAGCCGGTAAGCTTAGCGGAAGATGTGTTAGTCACGGTGAAACTATGGGTTCCGTCAGTCTCAACATGATCACTGGTAATCAACGGGGATGACTGACTCCAAGCATCCCGTGCGATCAAAAGCAGCAAGAGAAGTCCTGCCACTTTCAGCACGGCACTCTTTTTCCCAATAGCCAGATAAAAAAATTCATTGTCCAAGATATTCCCACACGGAACGCTCCAGGGCGCGTGCGGATTTCCGTTAGAAGCGCGTGCAGTCATAGACATTTAGTTAACTCCCCTCTTTCCTTCTACGGCAATCCAGGGATGACCTAAACCACAGAATAGTGGCCGTGTTCTGCGTATGCTGACTGGAGGATAAATCCCAAACGTCTTAAGTGACCAGTTGACTCTTATTTGATCGGCTTGTGAACTAAATAAGGCATCCGATGTCGTACGCAGGTCGCTTGCCGCAGTGCTGGTCGTCGGCGCGGAAGTCCACTTTACTAAGAGGACATCATAGATATCTCTATCTATTTGGTGAGATGATCCTACAATGGTTGACTTATAACGAAATCGGTTCCCGAATTCATCCACTTTGTTGGATTTCGTGTAACCGAGGTTGATAGACACAACATCGAGTTCCGGCAATGTGAACAACTCGTTTGGCTCGGAAATGCCGTTGTGATTAGAGTCAATCCAGAGGCGTAGGGATGAGTAGATGCGGTCCTTCGCGTCAATGATGCCGTCATCGTTCCCGCCGTTTCCCGGCTCATCAAACACCGCAAGCGCTCGGAAGCCGTTTGGGTCTGTGGATTTCGGTTGCGGCGTAATGTCCCCAAACATCTCAGTACCGTTGTCGATTGTGCCGTTATTGTTCCTGTCAAGGACAAGCCACGCATTGTGCGAGTTTTCAGCGGTCCAGGAAATTCGCATCTTTTTTCCCTTTCCAAAGAAATCAAAATCGACTCCTTCCTTCGCGCTGGTCAATAAGAACCCTTCCTTTCGTACGTCAATGACAATCGGACTTACACCGCAGCAGCCACTAGTGCTGTCAAACAAACAATCGCCGTTACAGTCACAACAGGCGCAGTTCGGATCACTGCAACCTCCGCTACCGCCGCATTGCGCTGCGCCCGACGGAGCCGCGCCAATCCACGCTACTACGAGCAGAAATGTTAGTATGCCCTTCATACGTCATAGTCCTCTTTGTTGCTTGAGATTATTAATCAGTCCCAAGTAGCTCTTATTCTAAAGAGAAAGAACGGGAGCGAAAAGCAAAATCAATATAAGAAAACGGACTTTCAATCTAAGAAATCGGACGTCCTCGCTTCTCAGGCTTCCCTCGATTATGCTTGGCCCGGAACTCCCCCGGCGTACACCTCATCACCTGGCGGAAGTCGTCACCGAAGTGACTGCGATCCCGATAGCCGACCAGGACCGTAATTG
>CAXUBB010000439.1:1571-4592 GCA_964249105.1 uncultured Bryobacteraceae bacterium
CTTCTGTAATCCGCAGGTTTCGTAGGTATTGGCGGAAGGATTGTCCGGCAAGTTCTGTAAAAATCCGTCCGAGACGCCGATCCGATAAATGGACCTCAGCGCTCAAGCCTTTTATGGATAGATCGGGATCGCTGTGCCGCTCGCGAACTATTGCCACCAAATGCTGATGAATTTCGGAATTTGCCACCGTGCCTTCATCCGCAGAAGATACCGGGTCCGAACTGTACCGATTGTGCAGGAGATCGAGGATCACGCCCAAGTTACTGAGAAACAGATTTCGTTCCGCCGCGCCTACCGAGGTCGGGATGAAGCTCAGGAAGGGCCGCGACTCCCTCCAGTCCGCTATTGTTTGCGCCATCCCAAGCGGGCCATCGCTCAAGTACAACTGAACATCCGTTTGTTGTTGACCGAGCGTGCCCCGCATCCAATCGCTCCAGACGAGTTCATGAGCCGTCCGCAGAGCATGATGGGCCTTTTCCCATCCCAACTGCCTGGTGATTTGAGTATGAAAATAGCAGTGGGTGCGTAAATCACAGCACTCTGCAAGACGCGCCATCCTGCCCAAAACCGAGAAGATGCCGATCAACATCTCGCGCCAGACAACAGCAATGGGTTCTACCGTTTCCATAATGGCGATCTACCCAATTAGTTGTAAGCCCGTAAGAGATCACAACCAATTTGAGACAAAAAGACGCGACGCGCTCGAAACGGCATGGGTTCCCTTCGCCTCCTGACAAGCTCCGTGCAAAGCTATCGCGTTCTAGTGCAAGTCCCTATTAATTCCCCTAGTACTTGGCAAATATAAAGCAAATTTTTGAAGAAATCAAATGAAATTTGCATGATTACAACGCCCGTTACAGCGCCGCTCATTACCGAAGACCTGGTTCAAATTGGCGCTGCATCGGAGGACACGCGCCTGGCCACCACCCGTCTGGTGCGCTCGATCAACTTGCTCGGCGAACCGGCTCTTTCCCTGCCCTGCGGCCAAGCAACGAATGGGATGCCCATTAGCTTGCAGTTGATCTCCGCGCCGTTTACCGAACCGCAATTATTGCAAGCGGGTAAACTCCTGGAAGGGCGTTTACTTGAATGCCAATTCGGGTCGAGTTCACACAATGGAAATAACCGCAACAGCGGCATACGAATTTGAGTTTTTGGTATTAAGTTAGCTGTTTTTCCATTTGATCGTGCAGGACGGCGACGCCGGGATCACGCTGCACGGCCCCCAGGTAATGCTTCCAGAAGTCATTCACCTCACGGGAAGGCGAAAGCAGGGCGCGAGTGTCCTCCAATAGCTGCGCGAAATCACGCTCGGTTTTAGGCGGATTCTTGGCGGCTAGGGCTTCATCGATCTGAACAACCAAGGTGGTCACCGGGCGGAGCCATGCAAACCACGGATCGTTAATTAAAAGCTGCAAAAAGGCCGCTGGTGAAGCAACGTTGCCATGAATCAACTCATAAGAAGCGCGCTCGGAATCGAGCAGTGCTTTGTGCAAATTGAGTAAAGTGCCTCGTACTTCTTTCAATTTCTGTCGTACAGCATCCGAGGCCGCTGTAGGAAGCTCCATCAAATTTCAGGTTAGCGCGAAGCGTTTTGGGAAGTCTCGTTCCGCCGCGCCGGGAATTGCAATTCTAAATGAGTATCGTGATAACTTCCTGGCGTGTTATGGCAGTCTGCGTCGCTTCCCGGTATACGGACAACGAAAAGTTCCGGGCTTTGTTCCACGATTGTTCCGCCCTGCACGGCGATGGGCCGCACGGTGGAGTGAAATCGCAGGCTTGGACAAGTGCCCTGGGCGATGGCTATGTCCGCCGAATAAGTTTGACCGCTCCAGGCAGCGCGACGGAGGCGCGGGTTGCGGCTAGGTTCGCCAATAACAGGCGGCTGCCAGTCCACTTCCGGCGTGAATCCGCCAATGTAATGCACCGCCACGCGCGTTTTTCCTGACAGGTTTAGTTCCATATACGCATGCGCGTCTTGCGCGTTTGATTCTCGCTTTACGGGTACAGTTTGACCATCCCTCGTGGCGCGCAGGTCAGCGCTACCCAGCGGAGTTTCCGGTTCGAATGCGAGAGTGATGGGCGGCCCTTCGGCGGTGATTTCCAATTCGGTTTGGGTGAGCGAGCGCTGCAAATGAAAACTGAGCGTTGTCTCTCCCACGCGCAGGCGGTCTACCGCTACCCAATTCCAGGAAGGCGGAAGGTGAGGCGCGATAGTTACCCTATGATTGGGAGCGTCCGGCTCAATACCGAGAACTCCCGACAATGTGGCTGTGACGAGCGCGGACGAAGACCAGCTTTGCTCCGGCACCGACACATCCAACTCTCGAAAAGTGCTGCCGGAATAAACCTCGTCCACGTGGCCGGGTGAATCAGTGAAGCTTTCCGTTATCAGGCTTCGCCAGAGCGGGATAGCGACGGAAGGGCGGTGATGCTGAAAGAAGGCGCGCGCCGCCCCTCCGGTGCCCACCGGCCAAACGCTTCCGCCCGCATAGGAAGCGGCCTCGAAGCGCTCATCATTGGCCGGAATGCTGCGGAGTCCCCAGTCGGTCAGGAACGAAGGCGCGGAAAGAAAATCAAGCGCCGCTTCGTTATAACGGTTCGGGAAAGTGTTTTGCAGGATCGTTCCGACAGGTGAGCTCATGATCTGCGGGAGCGGTGAGCCGTTTTGCAGAAATCCTGTAATGAAGTATTGATTGCCCTCGTTCCAGTAACGGCGTGGGAGACTCTCGCGGGCGCGGTGGGCCCGTTCACGCGCTTCTTTGCCGATATCCGGTTTCCCTGTCAGGTCCGCCATTTCGCCGTAAGCTTCGGCGGCGGAGGTCCAGGCCGTCGCCAGCGAAAGCTCTTCCGATAAACGGTTCTGCTCGTTCGCGCCTGACTTATCCGCAGGGATGCGGGGCAGGCCGTCTTTGTCGCTCACCAAAGAGGCGCTGTAATGATAAGCGGATTGAAGAGAGGGCCATTGCCGCCGCAGCAGATTCTTATCTCCTGTCCAGTCCAGGGTCCGCCGGAACTGCG
>CAXUBB010000440.1:0-2302 GCA_964249105.1 uncultured Bryobacteraceae bacterium
GTCCTTGTACTGGCCGGCATCCAGGTCGCCGCGCCGGTTTGTCGCACAGCGACCAGATCCTTATCACCAGGCGCGATAAAAATCGTCTTCGCGGGAGACTTGAACGGGCGCGCCGAAGAGCGTTGACAAATTTTCGGAGGTGAGGAGTTCGGTTTTGGAGCCGTCCGCAAAGACGCGTCCGTTCTGGAGCAGCACAACGCGATCAATTTCGGGGATGACTTCTTCGAGATGGTGAGTCACGAGGAGCAGACCAACGCCGCTGCCGGCGAGCTGCCGCATTTGATGGCGCATTTCGCGCTGGGCGAGGAGGTCGAGGCTGGTGGTCGGTTCGTCGAGGACGAGAGTTTTCGGATTGTGGATCAAAGCGCGGGCAATCAGCAGGCGGCGCGCTTCGCCCGAGGAGAGTTCGTCAATCCAGCGGTTCTGTAAATGAGCGACTCCCAGGCGGGTCATGGACGCGTGGGCGGTTTCCTCCATTCCGCTCAAAAGCCGGTGATTCGGCCATAGGCCCACTGAGCCGAAAAAGCCGGAAAGGACCAGTTCGCGTCCGGTAATATCGCGGGTGCATTGCGTCATCAGATCATTGGTGACGATGCCGAGTTGTTCCCGCAGTTCGAAGATGTTCCAGTGGTCCTCCCCCAGAATTTCGAGCACCGTTCCGGGCCGGAGGAGCGGGTAGCACTCGCGCAAGAGCAGTTTCAAGAGCGTGGATTTACCGCTGCCGTTGGGTCCGAGAACCGCGACGTGTTCGCCGGCTTGAATTTGCAGATTCAGTCCGTTGAGCGCAAAGCGCTCGTTTCTTTGGACAAATATGTTTTGGAGATCGAGTAAAAGTGGGGACAAGGCTAATGTGGCTCAGAAGAGTTGTTTTTGTCGGAGGGGGCTTTGAATTGACCTACATAATCGTTGAGGCTCTGCACGGCAGATTCGTTGAGCTTCCATAAGTTTGTTGCGATTTCCTGCAAATTGTGGGCGGCTCGCTCGAACGGAGTTGACAAATCTCTCAGACGATCTTCCAACCTGTGAATAGGGTTGGTTAAAGCGGCGAGTTGCTCTTGGAACTTCGCAAGATCCTGGACGTGGGAGGATTTCATCTCGGCGGTTTGAATCGTTAGTTGGTGAACCAAATCGCTGATGAGATGGTTAACGGAGTAATCAAAAGATTTTGCGGTTTGTTCTATACGTGATGAGGCGGAGTCAAACGATTGCGGAAGCTGTTGAGTTGCAGCGGTGATTTGCTCGGCGGAGCGTTCCAGCGTGGCGGTGGCTTTGGCAACAATATCTTTATAGGCGGCCAGCATGCGTTCCAGGTTTTCGCCTTCTTTCACCAACTGCCGCTGATGAGCGTCCGCAGAGCGGTAAAAGGAGCGGATCTCATCTTCAAAGGCGCTCCATCGCCCTAGCGATTGAGCGAAGGTGTTTACGGTTTCGGCCAGTTTGGTTTGCGCCCGCACCAGGACCAAGTCCGATCCCTTGATGCCCTCCGCGAAATTTCTCATGCCTTGTGAAAACAGCTCGGCGGTCTGGCGCGCATCCGTGATGGCGGAGGTGAAGCGGAGCGTGTTCTTTTCGATCACCTCCGAGGCGTCCGTAACGCGGGCGGCGTTTCCTAAGGTTTGCACCGCCCATTGCGCGGCTCGTTGGGCCACGGTGGGATAGAGCTTCGGCACCCAAACGGTTGTGGTGATTCGCCGTAAAGCGTACAGAAGCGGATTCTGGGTGGCGGCTTGAAAGCGCAAGTAAAGCATGCCGCCGATCAAAGCAAGAAGAAAACTCCAGATCGCCGGGGCGAAGGCGTTGGCGGTTCCCAGGGGGCGCACGGCGGAGGAGCTAACAGCATGAGTCAGGGCCAGGAGCGTTCCTATGATGCCCGTGAGTATGCAAAGGGCAAGTTCCAGGCGCAGGTCCTGGGCGGTGCGGGTCAGAGTTTGCACGGTGGCAGCGGAAAGCTCGGCGAGATCGAGCGAGCTTTCATCACAGCCTGCCAGAAAGATGGCCTCGAATTGCGCCCGCACCGGCTCCGGGGGAAACGGCGTGCGCGATGCCTGCGCCTGTAGCTTTAAAGTCTCGGTAAATATTTGCGAAGGATTAACCGTAGGCGATTTGCCGCTTATGCGCTCCTTGTCGCGCCAAGCTTGATGCTGCCGCAGGGAAGGAATGCAGGCGTTCAGGGTTTCAAATGACGCGCCTATGCTTTTTAGAGTTCGCAATTCTTTGTTTAATCGTCCGCACCAGGTAGCAAACCAGGTAATCAAGCCCAAAACAAAGAGAATGCCCAGGGGGGAATCCGGGATGAAATAAC
>CAXUBB010000440.1:2312-4573 GCA_964249105.1 uncultured Bryobacteraceae bacterium
GCCGCCATCAGGTGCGCTCCCGCAGTTCGCCTTTTTCGAGCACGGTCCAGCGGTCTCCGGTTTCCTGCACGACGGCGGGACTTACCAGCAGGATGCGCGGCCAACTTGCGCCGGGACGGAAGTTGCGGCACACAAACAGGTGATTGATTCCCTCGCTGCGAAAATAGTTTTCCTGCAACCGCAGGCCGGGTTCCGGCACGACGTAGCCGCGATTTTCGGCTTCCACCAGATGATAGATGCCGCCTTCTTTTCTGGTGAACTTGGGATCTCCGCCGGTTTTCCAGATTTCATCCACATTGGATGCGCCGAAGCTGGCGGGCCGATAGCCGCGCCTCCAGTTACCCGGCTCGGAGTTGTAGGTGTGAACCAGCGTTTCTTCAAAAGGCGTCAGGGCATGCGTGGGCGGTTCTTCCGCGTCGTCCACAATTGGCGGCGGAGTGGGCGGTTCCGGCTCCGGGCGCTGCTCCACGGCAGGAAGCGCAGGGGAGCCGTCCGATGTGTCCAAGTGTTTGAGTAAATCTTCCGTTTTCACGGCACGGGCTGAAAGCTGCGCTATGTGCGCGAAGATCAGTTTATGAATTCGGTTATCGGGCGCAAAGGCCTTAGCGATTTTTGATAAATCCGCCCTTAGCTTCTGATCTCCGTCGAGAAGCGACTCAAAGTAACGGTTGAGGGCTGACCGCAGATCCTCGTCGATAGCCATAAGCGCTCCCGTTAACCGCGTGACGAATGAGCCACGATGCCGCTATCCTTCACCAAACCGAGCACCAGTCTTTGCAGCGCGGTGATGAAGAGCGGCATGAGATCGGCTTCCTGTGAGGGCTGGGATCTTTGCTCCGCAATGAACTGCCGGACGCGATCCAATACATCTTTGGAAATGTAATCCGCCGGAAGCGGCGCAACGGAGAAGCCGCTGCGGTCCATGGCGCGCAGATAGGTTTTATAGAACTCCTCCAGTTGCGGCAGTTTTTTCAGACTAATAGCGGCAATCTCGTCACGAGTAAAGGTATCGGTTTCGAGCTTTTCCGCTGTTCCAGCAAGGAAAGCTTCGCCGGAAATGATGTCGTCCCAGTGTTCTTCGGCGTCTTCCGTGACTTTGTTGGTCACGACCAGGCCGGTGGCGGCTTCTTCTTTCGGTTTCTCGCTGAGGCGGATTTGAAAGCTGACCGAAGCATCGCCGGTCCACTGCGCTCCCGTCAGCAGGCAGGCTTTCAGGACGCGCGCGAAACCGCCGTTGGTTTTGTACTCTCCGTCGTCGGCCCAATGCAGAAGCTGGCTGCCGTTTCCGCCGACAAAGATGCCGTTTAGTCCGCGCTGATACTTTCCGTTCTTTTCCAGGGCGCGCAGGAGAATGCCGATGTAGTAGAACAAGCCCGCTAAGCCGAGCCGGACCGGAGCGGCGGGAGTTTCGAGCAGATCGAGCGTTTGCAGATGCTGCGGCAGGTTGCGCCCAAAGTCACGCAACATGGCTTCCGCCTGGGCGGAGAACTCGGATTCGGATCGAGCCGCGACGAGCCGCTTGGCTGTTTCCATTGAAAAACCGCTCACTTTCGCGAAGTTGGGAATCACGTCCTTACGCTTTCCAAAGAGCGGGACCAAGAAAATATCGCGGCCCGCGAAGCGAATAGAGACCTGATAGCGCGGCTGGTTGCCTTGCCAGATGGAGATATCCGATGTGCCGCCGCCGATATCAAGAAACACCGTTCCGACTTCCGGGGCCGCGCCTTCGCGGCTGGTGAAATAGCTGGCCGTGGCAAAGCTCTCGGTCATCTGCTCCGGGTCTCTCGCCAAGGGCAGACCGGTTTCGTCCGCTACGAATTTTGTCATTCTGCGCCAGATGGACTGGTACTCGGAACGCTTGCGGGTGTTCAGGGCAGTGGGCAGCGAATAGCGCCACTCGATACGCTCGGCCCCGCGCATCACTGCTTCAGCGGCGGTTTGCAGGCACAACTGGCGCAGGTACGGTTCGCTTCTGACCTTTGATTCTCCTTCCCATTTCAGGTTGGTGGCAAGCCGTCCCGCGTTCAGTTCGAGCGGGTTGTGCGTGGGGTTGTAAAAGAAAATATGCGCGCCGGTCATCTCCTCAAAGATGTTGCGGTCGGGATGGCGCATGCGGAGCATGCTGAGGAAAGGCGCGCTTTCCTGGTTTTCCGGCGTGTTCGGCAGGAAATAGCGGTAAAGGGCGTCCACCCGGTCAGCGTCCCGTCCGACAATGACACGCAAGGGCCCGGATCTTTCGAGCGTCAAGCGATCCTCATGAT
>CAXUBB010000441.1:0-4543 GCA_964249105.1 uncultured Bryobacteraceae bacterium
GAGGATGATGTAGAGATTCAAACGCTCACCTCCGTGGACCGCGCCACCATGGGTGAAACGCGCGTCAAACGAGGAGCCAAAATCGACAGCCTTTGCCAGATTGGCCATGCGTGCGTAGTAGGGGAAAACAACATCATTTGCGGACAGACCGGGTTGGCGGGAAGCACGGTGCTCGAAGAAAACGTCATCATGGCGGGGCAGACCGGCTCCTCGGGGCATCTCACAATTCGCAAAAATGCGATTGTTTGGGCGCAGTCCGGCGTGGGTCATGACGTGCCGGAAGGCGCGATTGTGAGCGGCTCTCCCGCGTTTGATTCTCGCGAGTGGCTGCGGGCCTCCGCCGCTTATTCAAGGCTGCCGGAGATTTTACGTACAGTGCGGGCCTTAGAACGGCGCGTGGCGGAACTCGAACGGGAACAGAAACCCAGCGCTTAGCAAATTCAAGGCAACTTAAAAAACGACCCTACTCTCAGCTTTAAATCCGGCAAGGGAAACGGTAGTTTTATAGTGTTATCCTCACGGAGTTCCCATTGTTGGGACGGCTCACAACAAATAACTGTCTTCTGGTGCGGATATACGTTCCACACCTGAACGGAGCCGTGGTTCAGGTAAATTTGAGTTTTCTGCCGCACTCTCTCTTCGGTATTAGCCGGCGAGATTACCTCAACGGCCAGAATCGGCGCGCCGAGCGGATAACGGCTGTCTTGGATGGCCTGTTTCTATTCCTGGAGCGGCAGCACAAAGACATCCGGAGAGGGCATGTAATGGATCTCCGAAAGATCAAAGTTGGTCCGCATGTTCACGGCAAAGCGGCCTTCCAGTGAACGATCCAGCGTTTTGTAGATATTGCTTGTCACTTGCTGGTGAATGGGCTTCAGTCCAGGCGACACAATAATTTTTCCATCCAGCAGTTCCGCACGATAGCCGGGCGGAGCCTCAAAGCCTAGGAACTGTTCAACCGTAATCGGAGGCGCATCAACGACGGTGTCCATAGATTGGCGCTTCACGCCAATCATAACAGCGGCTTGCTACGATGGCTTAAAAGACATCCGTCTCCTACCCTTTATTTTCATGGTTCGACCTTATCGCGGAGTGATGCCTCGCATAGCCTCTTCCGCTTACATTAACGCAAGCGCGCAAATTATTGGCGATGTTGAAGTCGGCGAACGGTCCAGCATTTGGCTGAACGTCTCGATTCGCGGCGATGTCAACTACATCCGCATCGGCAATGAGACCAGCATTCAGGACAATACGGTTTTGCATGTGGAGCGCGATATTTATCCCTGCATCATCGGTAATCGGGTCACGGTAGGACATCGGGCCGTTTTGCACGGGTGTGTCGTCGAAAATGAGGTGCTCATCGGCATTGGCGCGATTGTGCTGAATGGAGCGAAAATTGGCGCGGGAGCGGTGGTGGCGGCGGGCGCTCTGGTTCCGGAGCGCATGGAGGTCCCCGCGAATTCTCTTGTGATGGGAGCGCCGGCCAAAGTGAAGCGCGAGGTCACGCCGGAAGAACGGAAGCGCTTTGCCAAGAACTGTGATAACTACGTTGAACTGACGGCCATTTACAAGGAAGAGCAGATTTGATCCATAGCGTGAAGGGAATGCGCGACATCCTGCCGCCTTCCAGCTTTGCGTGGAATCACGTGGAGACGACGGCGCGGCGGATTTTTGCGCGGTTTAATTATCAGGAGATTCGGACGCCGGTTCTGGAAGAAACGGCGCTGTTTGCGCGCGGGGTCGGCGAAGAGACCGACATCGTCAGCAAGGAGATGTACACGTTTGAGGACCGGGACGGCAGTTCCCTGACCCTGCGCCCGGAGAATACGGCCTCCGTCATTCGCTCTTACATCGAACATCGGCTGGACCAGCAGCCGGGATTGCAAAAATTGTATTACATCGGCCCGATGTTCCGGCGCGAACGCCCCCAAAAAGGCAGATATCGGCAGTTTTATCAGATCGGCGCGGAGGCAATCGGTTCGGACTCGCCCGCTATTGATGCGGAAGTCATTGAAATGGTGGTGACGGTTCTGCGGGAGTTGGGGGTTAATGGTTTTGAACTGCTAATCAATTCGGTGGGAACCAAGGAATCGCGCCAACGATTTAACGAGGCGCTGCGGACAGCCCTGGAGCCGGTTGCTCCCAGGCTGTGCAGCGATTGCCAGCGACGGGCCGTGACGAATCCGCTGCGGGTGCTGGATTGCAAGGTGCCGGAGGATCAGCCGATGATTGATGCGCTGCCTTCTATCCTGGACTACCTCAGCGAGGAGGATCGGGAGCATTTCCGCCGGGTCTGCGAGTTTCTGGATGACCGCCGCATTGCCTATACGATCAGGCCGCGTCTGGTACGCGGGCTGGATTATTATGCGCGCACGACGTTTGAGATTACGCACGGCGCTTTAGGAGCGCAGAATGCCATCTTGGGCGGCGGGCGATATGACGGACTGGCGGAGAGCCTGGGTTCGAAAGTTCCAGCGCCGGGCATCGGGTTTTCCATTGGGGAAGACCGGCTGGTCATGACGGTGGAAGAGGGCAAAGCGATTCCAAGCCCGCAACTGGACTTGTATATCGCGCCGATGGGCGAGGCGGCGCTGCGGCAGTGCGCGGTGCTGGCGGGCGACATCAGAAATTTGGGAGTTTCGGTGGAGGTAGGCACGGATCGCAAGTTGAAGCGCATGCTGGAGCTGGCAAACAAGCTCGCGGCGCGCTTCACATTAATTGTGGGTGATGATGAAATCGCAAAGCAGTCTTATGCACTGAAGAACATGGCTTCCGGCGAACAGATCACCATGACACGACAGGAATTATTGGAGCACTTTGGACATGGCTGAGGTAGCGTTGGATTTCTTGGGCGATCTGCGCCGGACGAACAGTTGCGGAGAGTTGCGGGCCGATGATGTCGGAAAAACCGTTGTGCTCATGGGCTGGGTACACCGGCGGCGCGATCTGGGCGGCGTGATCTTTATCCATTTGCGCGACCGGGACGGAATTACGCAGCTTGTCTTTGATGAAAGCAAGAATGCGGAGGCGCACAAGCGGGCGCAGGAACTAGGCTCGGAGTATGTAATTGCGATCAGCGGCGTCGTTGCGCGGCGCAGTCCCGACACGGTGAACCCGAATATCGCGACGGGCAAGGTGGAAGTGGCCGTTGACGAGCTTTGGATTTTGAATACGTCCCGCACGCCGCCGTTTCCGCTGGAAGATGCGGCGGACGTAAAAGAAGATGTGCGGTTGAAGTACCGCTATGTCGATTTGCGGCGGCCCCGTATGCAGCGCAACATTATCATGCGCTCGAAGATTACGTTTGCGATCCGGCAGGCGCTGTATGAACAGGGCTTTTTAGAGATTGAAACGCCGTTCATGACGCGCTCAACGCCCGAGGGTGCGCGCGATTACCTGGTGCCTAGCCGAGTGCAGCCGGGAAGCTTCTATGCGCTTCCGCAGTCGCCGCAGATTTTCAAGCAGTTGCTGATGGTGAGCGGCTATGAGCGTTACTTTCAGATTGTCCGTTGTTTCCGCGATGAGGATTTGCGCGCGGACCGGCAGCCGGAGTTTACGCAGATCGACCTGGAGATGTCATTCCCGCAAGAGGAACAGATTTTTCAGGTAATTGAGCCTTTGATCTGGCATGTGTGCGAGGCGGCGGGTAAGACGGTTGAGAAAACAATCCCGCGCATCACCTACGCCGAGGCAATGCGGAGCTACGGCAGCGATAAGCCGGATCTGCGGCTGCCGCCGTTTCGTTGTGTTGAAGATTTGTTTCCCGGTGCGGGCCTTACGACGGAAGGACTGCCGTTGGTTGCCATCCACCTTCCGAAAACAGGGACACTCAGCCGCAAGGAACGCGACGAGATCAAAGCTCTAGGCCAGGAAAAGGGCTTGCGGGTTTTTGACGACTTGAAGCGTTTGGAGCGGGATTATCCTGAGCAGATCGCTCAGGTACGCGAGCGTGTGAAACCGGCGGAAGATGACTTATTGATTCTGGCGGGATGGGCCGGCGAGAAGAAGGGGGCGCTGCCGGAACAGACGGTTCTGCTCGCCTGCGGGCAGCTTCGTTTGCAAATCGCGCAGAAATACAACGACCGCCACAAGCTGCTTGACCCGGAGACGTTCAAGTTTTTGTGGGTGGTTGATTTTCCCATGTTCGAATGGGACGAAGAGGACAGCCGCTGGAATGCGGCGCACCATCCTTTCACTTCAGTTCACGACGAGGATCTCGACAAACTGACAACTGATCCGGCGCACTGCCGGGCAAAATCGTACGATCTGGTTTTGAACGGCGTGGAGCTGGGTTCAGGCTCGATTCGTATTCATCGGCGCGATGTGCAGTCGAAAGTGTTTGCGGCGCTTGGATTCACTGAGGAGGAGGCTAAACGCCGATTTGGATTCCTGCTGGAAGCGTTGGAGTACGGCGCTCCTCCGCACGGCGGAATTGCGTTAGGGCTGGATCGGCTGGTCATGATCCTGGCGGGCGAGCAATCGATCCGAGAGGTCATTCCCTTTCCCAAGACGGCAAAAGCGGCGGATCTGATGTGCGAAGCGC
>CAXUBB010000442.1:0-4540 GCA_964249105.1 uncultured Bryobacteraceae bacterium
GTCCTGGTACATGAGAACTTCGCCGCCAAATTTCAAAATGTGCTTGCCGCGAATGAGAGTGACAACGTCCGACGGATCGAAACTGTTCTCGTTATAAATCGCATTGGTTCCCGCCGCTAACTGACTGCAACAGGTTCCCGTGATGTTAACGGTAGGCGCGATATTGGCAAACGCATAGTTCCAGCCGAGTTTCGCGGGAAGACCCTGGTTCAGAGTCGCGGGCGCGAAGTTATTGGATTGACGGGTAAATCCGAAACGAAACTCGTTGACAGTATTCGCAGTAGCAGTCCAGACGTCGGAAATTTGGGCGTTGTAGCTCCCAATATCCGAGTTGGTGGTGCCGACGGGCGAAGAGGGCGTGGGATTGTACCCCGGATTATCGCGCTCCGTAACCGACATGGTCAAACGATTTTTATCGTTAACGTTGTAATCCAAACGGCCGAAATAGCGCATGAACGGCGACTGCGACGGAAGATTGCCGACCCAGTTGTTTGCGATGAGGCCAGGCCGGTTCGGCGCCGGGTAGAGCGATAGAAAGCTCAGCGCGAGCGGATCAAGCTGACTGGTCGGAATGGTCGCATTGGGGTAAGGAGCGCGCGTAACCGGATTGTAAATCGTTGTATTGTATTCGGAAAGATTCCCGGTTCTGGCAAGAGCTGTCGGATAGCTATTGCTGAAGAAAGAGCTGCCGTTATTAATAATTTTGTCGGCGTTGAAGAAAAAGAAAACTTTATTCTTGATAACCGGGCCGCCGATCGCGCCGCCGAAATTATCGTAGCGAAGGTGGGGGACGGTGTGCGAGAAGAAGTTTGTCGCATTCAGCGCGTCATTCTGGAAGTACTCATAAGCCGAGCCGTGGAACTGGTTCGTGCCGCTTTTACTGATCTGGTTATAAACTGCGCCGCCCACTCCATATTGGGCAGAGAAACTGGAGGTTGACATCTGCACCTCCGAGAGGGTTTCGAACACCATGGAATCGAAGTTGGCGCTATGGGGGAGTGACACGTTAGCGCCGTCGGCCAGGAAGTTGGAATAGTACGGCATGTTGCCGTTCACGGCCACTCCGTTGCCTGAGCCCGAAGCGCCCGGAAGGATGCGCGTAAAGTTCGCCCAGTTCTGCCCCACGTTCGGCAGCGTCTGCATGGTTTTATAGTCGAGCGTGGTGGATTGCTCGCCCGATTCGGTCTGCAACAGCGGGGCCTGTTCAGTGACCGAGACCTCCTGAGTTGAAGTCCCGACCGCGAGTTGTATATCGACAGCGACAGGGTTGACGGTGATTTCAATTCCGCTGCGAACGATCTTGTTAAAACCTTCCTTAGAGAAGGTGAGGCTGTACGTGCCTGGAAGGATAGAGACAGCATCATAAATTCCCGATCCGTTGGTCACCAGATCTCTAGTCACGCCCGTCTGCGTATTAAGAATCGTGACGCTCACGCCGGGAATGATGGCGCCGCTCGGATCAGTGACCGTGCCGCGGATTTCTCCGGAGTTGGTATTTTGGCCAAATCCGGCAAAGCAGCACATCAGGCCCAAAAGGATCGGCGCGGCAAGACGGGGCAAGAATTCTAACTTTAAGAAGGGAAAGGATGTACGACGACAAGGTTCCCGGCGCGAAACAAGGCGCTTGAGAGGCGTGAACATGGTTGACTCCTGAGACAACTATCTTTAGTTGAGTCTGTCACCCCTTCATCCGTTTGTCATCTCCGCTGAAGTACGAGTTCCGGTTAGACTGTTGGTAGGTCTCTCAGACTATACGAAAGTATTGTGTTGTGCTATTTCGTCTTTGTTTTCTGGTTATTTTTGTTTTTTTGAAGGGGCTGTTATGCGCCCAAACCCTTCCGCAGCTCACGCGAGCCTCCGAAATTCGTATGCTGACGCCAGGACAGGCAGCGATGGGATATCCCGTCCGGCTCCAGGGCGTGATCACGGATGACGTTCCGGCCCCTGACTTCTTCGTGCAGGACAGAAGCGCGGGAATTTACGTGGAAGGCAGCCACCGGCCCGCCTTTGAGCATCATATCCACGACTTCATCGAAATTATTGGAATCACCGGTCCTGGGCGTTTCGCGCCTGTCGTCAAGGAGATCAGCTCCAGAGTTTTGCGAACCGGCATGCCGATGCCCGCGACTCGCATTTATGAATTTTCTGAACTGGCAAACGGAGGCAGGGACAGCCAGTGGATCAGGATCAGAGGTATCATTCGCTCGGCATCCATCGACCGCACAACGTGGTCGGAAACTACCATTGCCCTGACCGTCGATTCCGGAGGAGGCCAGTTTAAAGCTCGAATTCCCTTGTCCAAAAGCGGGAATCTGGCGCCCTGGATTGGGCGCGAGGCTCTTTTCAGCGGTGTTTGCGGCAGCCTTTTCAATCAGGAGCGTCAGTTTGTAGGCGTTCTGCTCTATGTTCCCGCGACTGATTTCGTCTCCATCGAGACAAACGCGGAAATTGTGCCTGTTCCGGAACTGCTGCGTTTTTCTCCCCAACAAAGGGACAGCCGCGTGCGCGTCTTTGGAGTTGTCTCTTATCAGGAACCCGGTAAGCTGTTCTGCCTTCAGGCGGGAGACAGAGGGTTGCGCGTGATGAGCCAGGAGAACACGCCGCTTTCCGTAGGAGACCAGGTGGACGTTTTAGGCTGGCCGACAGTGGGGGATTCGGCTCCTGTCCTCACCAGTTCTGCCGTGAAAGTGGTCCGCCGCGGATCGCCTCCTCAACCGGTCAGCTTTGATTTCCGATCCGACTGGCAGCATTACGACGGAGCGCTCGTTGTCCTGGACGCGGATCTCCTGGACGTTTCATCTGAAAACGGCGGCAAAACCTTGCGGCTTCGGCACGATAATACGGTTTTCACCGCTTCTCTGAAACGCTCGCTCTCCTCCGCTTCACAAAAGTCACTTCCGCTTCCCGGCAGCCGGTTGCGACTGACGGGTGTTTGCCTCGTTCAAAACGGCGGATTGTGGCGCGCTCCCCAGTCATTTCAAATTCTCCTGCGCTCAACAAAGGACATAAATATTCTCAACGCGCCCTCCTTATGGAACCTCCACTCAGCGGGCCTGATCCTGGCAGCGACGGGAGGGATGCTGCTGGCGGTTGTCGTCTGGACGCTAGTGGTACGCCAGCGTTGGCAGGCCCAAGTGAGGGCGTTGCGGGAAAAGCTGCAGCGAGGGGCCGTGCTGGAGGAACGCAACCGCATTGCCCGTGAGTTGCACGACACGCTCGAGCAGGACTTGGCGGGCATTACGCTGCACCTCGATCTGGCCGCTGATTGCTTTAGCCAGGCGCCGGAACAGGCTCGCCACGCTTTAGACACCGCTCGCCGTATGAGCCGGCGCAGCATGATGGAAGCGCACCGATCCGTGTGGGACTTGCGCTCCCATTTACTGGAAAAGGGCACATTGGGTTCAGCGCTTGCCCACGCCGTTGAGCCCCTGTCCAGCCGAAGCGCCGCTAAAATAGAGCTTCAAATTAAGGGCAAAGTAACGCGCCTTGATCCGACGATTGAGATGAACGTGTTGCGGATCGGCCAGGAAGCGATTACCAATGCGATGAAGCATGCCGGAGCCGGCAGGATTGAGGTTGTGCTTACCTATGGCATAAACAGCCTCGCGCTTTCTGTTACCGATGACGGCTGCGGATTCGACGAAGGGACCGCCGCCCTTTCGAGTGGAAGCCATTTCGGTTTGCTAGATATGAAAGAGCGGGCTCATCTGGTCGGCTCCAAGTGTAAGATCCGCAGTCAGGCCGGGCGCGGGACCTCCGTCACAGTTGAAATTCCGATCAAGCCGCTTAACCTAGCCGATGAACCCTCCGAAACCCATTCGAATCCTAGTCGTTGACGATCACTTTATGGTCCGCATGGGCCTTTCTGCTTCCTTGAATGTTGAATCCGACATGGAAGTTATCGCCGAGGCGTGCAACGGAGAGGAAGCCATAAGCCTATTTCGAGAGCACCGTCCTGAAGTCGTCATCATGGATGGACGGCTTCCAGGGCTGAGCGGCAGCCAAACGGCGTCGGCCATCCTGAAGGATTTTCCGCAAGCCAAGATCCTGATGCTTTCTACTCACTCCGGCCAGGAGGAGATCTATCGTGCTCTACAGGCAGGCGCGCGCGGCTATGTTCTGAAGAGCGCAGTCCGGGAAGAGTTATTGAGCGCCATCCGCGCCGTGCATGCCGGTAAAATGCATGTTGACCCCGTGGTGGCGCAGTCACTAGCCGAGCGCGTCACGCATCAGCCGCTGACCACGCGCGAGCTCGAGGTCTTGGGAATGCTGGCAAAGGGCCTGAGCAACAAGGAAATCGGCGCGCAACTCCATGTGGCGGAAGTCACGATTAAACAGCACGTCAGCCATCTCTTTCAGAAGCTTAACGTGACTGATCGCACGCAGGCCGTAACGGTCGCTTTGCAGCGCGGCATTGTGCAGCTCGAATAAATCCCCGCTGGATCTCTACCACGCCAGCGTGAGAACCGAGTTGGACGGAACCTCCGCTGTGGTTGCCTGATCGTGCAGGCGCAGAGCGCACATCCGGGATTTTCCGGTA
>CAXUBB010000443.1:0-4510 GCA_964249105.1 uncultured Bryobacteraceae bacterium
CCAGCCTTGAACATTCAGGCCCGCTACACCGATAACGAGTTCAACATGGCGCGGGATGCGATGAATACTTTAGATGAAGTCTGCCATGATGCGGGCTTCGAAGTGCTGGCGAAACACTCGCAGATGGTGCCGCCGGGCGAGAGCATTCATGAGCTGGGCACATGCCGTATGGGAGATGATCCGAAGACGAGCGTGCTGAACAAGTGGAATCAGACTCATGACATGAAAAATCTGTTCGTGGTGGATGGCAGCAGTTTTGTTTCGGGCGGCCCGCAAAATCCGACGCTGACCATTTCGGCCCTGGCCATGCGCGCGGCTGATTACATGGCTGAGCAGATGCGCGCCGGTAATTTATGAGAGCGGCGATGGTCCTGGCGATACTGTGCGCTTTCAGCTCCGGAGCGCACGCGCAGGATGAGGGACGGAGCGGACCGAAGCAGCCGATTGAGTTTAATCATAAGCTGCACGTTTCGCAACTGAAGCAGCCTTGCGGGATGTGCCACGCTTCTTCAGAGGGCGGCGAGATGGTGGACATGCCGGAAGTCTCCAAGTGCATGGGATGTCACTCGGCGATTGCGCCTAAGTCCAAAGCTGAAGAGAAACTCGCGGCGTTCGCCAAGCAGAATCGCGATGTCGATTGGGCGCGGGTTTACCAGATTCCCACCTTTGTGCGGTTCAACCATCGTCAACATGAGCAGGCAAACGTGAAGTGCGAAACTTGTCATGGCCCGGTGGCGACGCGTGTCGCGCTCTGGCAGGAACACGATCTGTCGATGGGGAGCTGCATGAGTTGTCATCGCGAAGCGCACGCGAGCCTCGATTGCGGGTCCTGCCACGAACCGCGCTAGTTCCGTAGAGTAGTAAATAAGGAGATTTGCAGAGATGACGTTTGCGGCAAATTACAAGGAAGATCTGCTAAACGCGATTAATGGGATTGATCTTGACAAAGTGGAAAAGGCCACGGCCTGGCTGCGGGAAGCGCGCGACACGGACCACCATATTTTTACCTGCGGCAACGGCGGCAGCGCCTCAACAGCTTCGCATTTTGTCTGCGACATCGTCAAGGGCGCAAGTTATCAGCGGGAAAAGCGCTTCCGTATCCTGGCGCTCACGGACTCATTGCCGACCTTGACGGCTTACTCGAACGATGTTAATTATGAAGCGGTTTTCGTAGAGCAGTTGAAAAACTTTGCCCAAAGCAGCGACGTTCTCATCGCCATTAGCGGATCAGGCAATTCTCCCAACGTCCTAAGGGCCGTGGAGTACGCCCGGTCAGTTGGATGCAAAACGATTGGACTAACGGGACGCGATGGCGGTCAACTAGGGCAAGCGGCGGAACTGAATATTCAGGTGCCGGTGCAGCACATGGGCCGCATTGAAGATGCCCATCTTATCGTTTGCCATATGATGGCTTATGAATTGATGGAAGGCGCAGACAGCAGAACGGCAGCGGGCTACGCCAGTTCCACGAAGGACTAAAAACTCGTTCTACCACGTCGGCGACGAGCAAAGCCGAAGGCAATCGCCAACGCCGCGCCTACTGCACCCAGCGTACCCGGTTCCGGTGTTGCGACCAGTTGGGCTTGGTTTAGCGGCCCGACGGAGTTGGGCGATGTCGGATCGTGATTTTCCGAATAATCTTCGTTGTAATTTCCCAGGGTTAAGGTCCAGGTCTGGTTATTGCTGTCATGTAGCACAAAGGGAGTAATTGCATGTAAGCTGCAATTTGCGCCGCTTCCCTGAAGACATACGCCCGAGCCGTAGCCAACCCCGGCGTAGCCCGTAAACACAGTTGATGTTAGAGCGTTCGCTGTAAAGTCGGGCGATGCTCCCATAAAATCACCAATAATGCCCGCTCCGTCTTGCGGCGGTTCCTGGAGTATGCCAATCGCGTAACGACCGGGCGTGAAACTATTCTGGTCAAAGATCGCAACCGTCACGCCTGCCGTGGGGTTAGTAGCGATAGTGTCCATCGAGTACGTTTGATTGCCGATATCAATCGTTACAGATGAGGGCGCGTAAGCGCGGAAACCGGCAAACGGGGGTGGTCCGGGGGGAGAAGACGGCGCGAGGTCAGGGCTGCTCGTGTCAAAAAACGCATGTATGGTGAATGGGGTAAATCCGCTGAAGTAAGTCGGACTTGATTGCGACAGGAGGTTAAGCGCGTTCTGCGTGTTAAAAGAACCGCTGTAAGTTAGCTCAAAAGGCGCTGCTTGCAGGTTAGTGGAAACAAGGGTTAGTGCTGTTAACGTCAGCATCCATACAGTGCGGGGCCATCTAGCTTTGAAATAGTTATGCATTATGAGCATGGTTTCTCCAGGAGTATATGTGCGTATTGCGCTAATCATACTAACAGATTGCCTCTACTTAAATCATACTGTACGGTACAGTATTAACAATTTTTAAAACTAATCCATCCCACGAAAAACATTTTCCAGAAAGAGCTTGCATCCTTCATTAATGCCTTTTCATCACAGTACTGTTCGGTACGGTATTCAATCACTTTCACGGCTGAATACCTTTCCGAGATTAACTGTCATGCGATTGATAAAGTTTAGCCGGCCTACCATGAGCAAGGTAGCGTTCCTCGTTGTGAGTTTCTTGTTGATCTGTTCCTCCCAGGCGGCGACAGTAACCACGAGCACTCTCGCTGCCTGGGAAGAGTATGTTCAACAGTCCAAGGCGGAGCTTAGGCGGCGATCGTGTAATCCCGATCACTTTCTCTCCCTGCGTTGGCAACCGACCAAGATGGGAAAGACCCGGTCAGACGGGAACAGGGCAGTTCCTTCAGTATGGGGAGAGATGGTGGTTGTTCCCTCAGGACTAATTCATCACTGGATGGGAACTGTTTTCATTCCTAACGTCCACGCCGTTGACGTGCTTGCCGTTTTACAGGACTACGATTCCTATGCGGAACTTTATAATCCTGCGGTGACTTACTCCAAACTCATGAGCCGGCAACCCGATGAATTCAGTTACCGGCTGAAGTTTGTCCAGAAAGGGTTCGGCATTAAGGCGGGACTTCTCGGCGAATTCCGCACGACCTATTTTCAGTTGAATGCAGGCACTGGCTATAGTGTCACGGAAACCAAGCAACTGATTGAGCTTCAGAATCCGGGCAGTCCCGAGGAAAGGCCGATGTCCATGGACACATCGCATGGATACGTCGAAAAAATATTCACTATTGTGCGCTACCAGCAATATGACAAGGGCGTGTCTGTCGAAGTGGAAACCCTGACCCTTAGCCGTGGTGTTCCCGCTTCGGTCAGGTGGCTGATCGCGCCAATGATTGAGCGATTTTCCCGGCAGACGATGGCCGGCACCATGGAAATACTCCGAGACAAGATACCGGCAACGCAGACATTCGAGTCAGCGTCGAGAAGGTAACCCTGGTAGATTATGCAAATACTCGATGAGAAAATAAATTCTCACGGAGATGCTACAGGGCTACCTTATTTAATGCCAAACGCCAGGGCACAGAAGAAGCAGGCCGATATCCTTCACGTCGCCAGTGAACTATTCCTCGAACGTGGTTATGATGCCGTGAGTCTGGATGACATCCTGGAAAGGGTTGGGGGATCCAAAACCACGCTTTACAGTTATTACGGCGGCAAGGAAGGATTGTTTGCCGCCATGGTCCAAAACAAGTGCCGGGACAAGCTCACTTTCTTTCTATCGATGGACGTAGCGGAACTAGATCCCAAGGCAGGCTTAACGGCTCTGGGTAAGCAATTTTTATCGATCATTTCGGACCCGGAAGGGCGAGCCATGTTCCGGGCGATGATTGCGGAGGCTCAGCGTTTTCCCAAATTAGCGGCAACGTTTTTTGCTGCCGGGCCGGAGGCAGCAATTCGCGCCTTGCGGCGTAACATCGAACACTGGCAAAAGGCCGGATTGCTGCGGGGCGGGAGCGCGGAAGCGCTCGCAATCCAGTTTTTGGGTATCATGATGGGCAACTTTCACCTGAAAACCCTGCTTGGCCTCAGCGAGGCGTTAACAGAAAGGCAGATCAATGCCTGGGTCGCCCGTGGCGTGGAACTTTTTCTCGAAGGAACTTTGCCTCACCAAGAGTAAAACCGCTGTTAGCGAACTCCGCCTAGCCGCAGGAAAAAATTAAAGCCGAATGCTTCAAGAATAATAGCTCCCGTGAGCGAGAAAAAAACGCATAACACGAGTACGGCCAAGTACTGGAGAAATCGACTTACTGCTGTTTGACGGGGCTTCAATAACCGCTGTATATAACGGGCGCAAACCAATTGCATTAAAAAGAACGTGAGCAACGCAACGGTCGATGCCCTGTTCAGCCAGGTAGATTGTATGGGAGCCACCCGCGTGTCGGTAGCGGCGAGTCCCAAAACTAGCCGCAGATAGAGCAGACCAGCGGGAAGGCAGATGGCTAATAAAAGATAGAGAAGATTTCTGCCCTGATACCTGGTCAGGTCGTGGCGGCGGCTTCCTGCCGGGTTCATAGCTGATTTGATGTCCCCAACAAGCACAATTGCTTGTTATA
>CAXUBB010000444.1:0-4487 GCA_964249105.1 uncultured Bryobacteraceae bacterium
GCTTCGGACAGTGCTTCCCCTGCAAGATCCACATTCGAGCTCGCCGCCGACACCAGCTTCGCGGCTGCCTCAATATCCAGCATGGCGTCGCGCACATCGGCATTGACCTGCTGCACCTCATCGGAGAGGCGCGCGCGCGCTTCGACGGAGTACTCGGCATTCACTGTCACAATGACTCGGAACTCGCCGTCGCCAACACCCTGATGGCGGTGGAAGCGGGAGTCACGCATGTGCAAGGCTGCATCAACGGTTATGGCGAGCGTTGCGGCAACGCCAATCTTTGCTCGGTCCTGGCGAACCTGGAATTGAAGCTCGGGCACACCACGGTCGGGCAGGAAAACCTAAAGAAATTAAGCAGTCTGGCCCGTTTCGTCGCGGATCTGGCAAATCTGCCGCTGCGGAATGAACAAGCGTTCGTCGGCGGCAGCGCTTTTGCTCATAAAGGCGGCATTCACGTGAGCGCTGTTATGAAAGACTCCGCTACCTACGAGCACATTAAACCTGAAACCGTGGGTAATCGTCAGCGCGTTCTTCTCAGCGATCTTTCCGGGCGCGGCAACATCACTTATAAGCTGGATCAACTGGGCTTGCACGAACACTTAGCCGACACGGCTCGCCGCGAACTTCTGGGCCGCATCAAAATGATGGAGCATGAGGGCTACGACTTCGAAACCGCCGAAGGCACGTTTGAACTGCTCGTGCGCGAAGCGGCGCACCCGGAGTTTGCTCCTTTCGAAGTTATCAGCTACGAAGTCTCAACCAAGTTGGATCGCAGCGCCGCCGGTACTCTCCCCGGCAATGATGAAACGGTGACCTCCGCCACAGTCACGCTGCGGGCCAATGGTGAAGTTCATACCCATACCGCTAGCGGCAACGGGCCTGTCCACTCGCTCGATATCTGTCTGCGGCAATGCCTGGCATTGGCTTATCCCGCCATCACCGCTGTTCAACTGCTTGACTACAAAGTTCGTGTTTTGGGAGTGAAGGGAGGCACCAGTTCAAAGGTGCGCGTCCTGGTCGAATGGACCGATCATCGTAATACTTGGTCGACCGTGGGGGTCTCCAACAACGTCATCGACGCCAGTTGGCGCGCCCTGGTGGATGCTCTGCGCCTGGAACTCATTCGCCTGCTCGACAAACAACCCGCTACCCAAGTGACCCGCGACTTCAGTTGGGCTGTGTAAACAGGGGCAAATGGCCCTCTCAGGCCCGAACCGGCCAGTTGGTCTGCCCTCCGCGGTGCATCGCCAAATTTCCAATGTGCCCGGCGCGGGCTGCCGCGACGCCCGCTTCCACTGGCGCGTTCGGCTCCTGACGGCTTTTCACGCAGTCAAAAAAGTTCTTCATGTGATCGATGGTGCCGTCCTGGTAGCCGTGCTCGGTCAGGACCGGGTTGCCCTTGGCCACGCCTTCGCGATATAGCTCAAAGCCGGAGCGCGTAAGTTTGATGGCCCCGTCCGTTCCCCGGAATTCCAGGCCGCCGTCATCGATCGATGAAATCATGGTGCCCTCATAGCCGACCTCGAAACCCGCGTACCGGAAGCCCGCCTGCACGGTATCCGGGCATTGCCACTGCTCGAAGACATACTTGTCACCGATCATTTGGGCCAGATGGGGCTGCGGCGTTTTCATGGCCCACTGCACCACATCGATCCAATGCGTGAACAGATCGGTCATCGCGCCGCCGCCAAAGTCCCAGAACCAGCGCCAGCGCCGGAACTTCTCTTCGCTGAACGGCTGATCGGGCGCCGATCCCAGCCACCGCTTCCAGTCGAGTTGTTGCGGATCGATGGGATCGGTGGGCCAATCCCGCTGATAATTCTGATACCAGTAGGTGCGCACCTGGGTCACGCGACCGATGCTGCCGCCCTGGATCAGCTCCACCGCGCTGCGAAAATGCGGCCAACTGCGCTGCTGCATCCCGCACTGCAGGATGCGCTTGTTGGACGAACGCACGGCGCGCGTCAGCAACTCGCCTTCTTCAATCGTGTGGGTGACCGGTTTTTCCAGATACACGTCCTTGCCCGCCGCCAGCGCGTCGGAGGCAATCTTCACGTGCCAATGGTCCGGAGCGGCGATGATCACCGCGTCCAGTTCTTTCATGTCAAGCACTTCCCGGTAATCCACATGAGTGGTGGCTGTATTATCGGGGCGTTGTTTCACCTTGTCCAGATGCGGAGCATAGACATCGCAGGCGGCCACCAACTGATAAGGGCCGGATTGATCCGCCGAATGTAGCAGGGTTTTCATCCGGCCGCCCGTGCCGATAACCCCGACACGGAGCATGTTATTGGCCCCCATCACCTGCGAGGCAGCCAGAGCCGTCATGCCGCTGGCCATCAGAAAATGGCGGCGGTTTGTTTGGGTTTGCATTTCTCCCATTGTGATACGACTGTTAAGCGTTTAATGCCGTGGAGATACGCTTGATTGCTTCATCAATCTCGCTTGTGTTCCCGAATCCAATGGTTACGCAATCCACGCCGGCTTTACGGAAGGCGTAGTTCAAAGCCGCCTGACGATCATCCGGATTCTTAAACTGACCTTCGCCGACTAGTTTCATGCTGATAATGCCCGCGCCTCCGGCTTTCGTCCGCTGCATATGATCGACGACGAACGGGACGTCGCCTTTATCATCAATGTCCTGCATCGAGGGCGTATCCATACGCGTGCCGTTGTGGTTCATACGGATCATGGCCACATCCAGAAATGGATTGCCCGGAAACGCCGCCAAAGCCTGCTTGCCGTGCACTGACGCCCCATGAGCCATCATGAGCTTCTTTGCTTTGGCTTCTTGGAAGGCGTCCTGCAGGTGCTTCGTTTCTTCCGGCCAGTTCGGGCTGCGGACGCAATGAAGAAGCATGATATCCACATAGTCCACGCCCAAGGCCCCGTTTAGCCGGTGGACGGCTGCCATCGGGTCTTCCGAGTGATGCACGTCGTACTTCGTCATCAGCCGATAGGAATCGCGCGGAATTCCCTTTAACGCAATGGAAAGCATCTCCGGCATGCCATGATAGGCATCTGCGGTCTCAAAGAACCGGATGCCATTATCGTAGGCGTAGCGCACCAGACGCGTGAACTCCTCCTGGCCCAGATGACGCTGTTGCGCCCCGGAATGCGTTCCGGTTCCGAGCGCCAAGCGTGTCACCTGAACATTGGACTTCCCCAGTGTGACCCAATCGGTTGCCGCGGCCTTTGTTGAAATGGCACCGGCGACAGCGGGCAATGCAGTGGCGGCCAGGCCGGCTTTTAAAAAATCGCGTCTGGATGATGACATGCGTCCCTCTGCGGATCACGGTAACACAGTTCGGAAGTGGCTAGTCAGGTTAACGCTCGCATCCGCTATCATCGGCAGGTATGAAAGCGGTTGTTGCTGATCCTGTTGGCGGACCTGAAAACCTGCGCTATGTGGATGTTCCCGATCCGCAGCTTGGCGAGGGCGAAGCGCTGATCAAAATCGAAGCCATTGGTGTTAACTTTATTGACGTTTACTTTCGCAAAGGCTTTTATCCCGCGCCCGAGAAGCCAGTTCGATTAGGTAATGAAGCATCCGGCACGATAGCTGCCGTTGGGAAAAACTCGAAGTTCAAAGTCGGCCAGCGTGTGGCTTACGCTTTGTCGCGGGGCTCCTACGCCGAATATGCCGCTGTGCCGGAAAAGTTGCTCGCCCATTTGCCGGAAAACGTCAGCTTTGAGCATGGAGCCGCCATCATGCTGCAGGGCATGACCGCGCATTACCTGACGCACTCCGCTTTCAAGCTCGAACGCGGCCAAACCTGCCTGATTCATGCCGCCGCCGGTGGAGCGGGTCTGGCTCTCGTGCAAATTGCGAAGATCATAGGCGCAACCGTGATCGGCACTGTTTCTTCGGATGAAAAAGCGCAACTCGCCAAGGACCACGGCGCGGACCACGTTATCCTGTACAGCCAAACCGATTTTGTTTCCGAAGTCAAACGCCTCACCAATAACGAGGGCGTGCCTGTCGTCTATGATTCCGTCGGCAGCAGCACATTTCATAAGAGTCTTGATTGCCTCCATCCTCGAGGCATGATGGTCAGCTTCGGCCAATCCAGCGGTCCCGTCGGCCCCATTGACCCTCTCGTGCTTTCACAGAAAGGTTCGCTTTTTCTCACTCGCCCGAGTCTCGCGAACTATATCAGCGATGAAGAGGAACTACGCTGGCGCTCTTCGGATCTCTTCCAATGGATTGCCGCCGGACAGCTCAAAACTCATATCTATCGTGTTTATCCCTTATCAGACGCTGCCCAAGCACAGCAGGATCTCGAGAGCCGTCGTACTAAAGGCAAGCTCCTGCTCAAGCCATAACTAGAATGGATGTTGACAAACTCTTCCCCATTTTCTACGCGGCGTGAAGGGGTCATCCCTTCTCTCCGGGAACTGAAGACTCAGGCGTTTCTCACGACCTCGCTTCCGAATGTTCATTATCTAACTGGTTTTACAGGAAGCAACGGCGCGCTCTTATTAAC
>CAXUBB010000445.1:0-2124 GCA_964249105.1 uncultured Bryobacteraceae bacterium
ATCTTGATCAGGTTCCAATCCCAGGTGCCGCGCACGATCATGCACTTTACGTCTGTGATTTTGATCTTGCCCTGGGATGCGGCTGGTATCTCCGGATAAGAACGCGGGAATGCCCGACGCGCCCCTAACAACTGAGTTGTGGCGAGTCCCGTGGCTTGTAAGAAAAAACGTCGTGAGTGATTGTGCATGGAGTTTGCCTCCGGGAGTAATCTTACACATAGACAGTTATGAAGATTTGGAAAAGTTTCGTATTTATGGCCGCGGCGGCGGCCTGCTTCACGTTTGCCTGGCTGCCGAGGCATGCCAAGGCGGACAATGGAACCGATGACGTGATTGGAGGATTCCGGCAAGTCGAAGCGGCTTCGGTTGCCGATGCCATGGAGCAACTATATGGCAAGAAGATGTATATGTCACATGACATGCGGCCTCTGTTTACCACAAAATTTGCCGGTCCCGCGGTGACAGTCCAATTGCGAAAAGAAGAACACAACGAAGGATCGAAGGCGCTTTCGGGCATGATGGACGTGATTGACGAGGCAGCGCCCGGCTCCGTCTACGTCATGGTGCTCGAAGACGGTCTGGATTATGCAGGATTGGGCGGCTTAATGAGCACCGCCATGAAATACCGGGGATTGGCGGGAGCAGTTGTGGATGGCGGAGTACGCGACACGCCGCAGGTGACGAAACTACAGTTTCCCGTGTTTAGCCGCGGCGTTGTTCCTTCCACAACAGTGAACCACTTTCGCGTGACGGGTAAAAATGCGCCGGTCACTTGCGCGGGGGTAGCCGTGCGCGCTTCCGACATTGTTGTAGCGGATATGGACGGAGTCGTGGTTGTGCCGCGCGAGAAAGCAGCCGAAGTCTTGAAAAAAGCGCAGCAGTTGGATGAGACGGAGCACAGCATGTATCCGTTTATTGAGAAATACAAGTCGATCCGGGAAGCGGTATCGAAGTTCGGCAGGTTGTGACCGATCACCGGTGCTGAGCATCCAATACAGTGATGGACGTCTGTGAACTCTGCCAGCGGACTGGCACGGAACTGACACGGCATCACCTGATCCCGCGAGCCCGGCACCGGAAAGGTCAAATCCGTCGTAATTTCGACAAAGCTGAACTGACGGGCAGGCTTGCCCTGCTCTGCCGCGCGTGTCATAAGTTCGTTCATACGGTTCTAACCGAACGGCAGCTTGCCGATGAGTACAACACGGTCGGTAGGCTTTTATCGCAAACGGAAATAGCAAAATTTGTCGGTTGGCTGGACAGGAGTCCCTCCGGTCTTCGCGTGAGTTCATACAGGCGGCGCGGCTAATTTCGCGCTTTCGGCTCATTCTCAAGGCATTTGCGAAACGTATTGAGGGAGGGCAAAGTCTTATAGGGAGATCATGAGCGTCTTGGACGATTGTTCCAGGATCAGTCATACTAAAACAAGAGATTGCATCGCAGGCTCCTGTAAGGATGCGGACGGTTGTGAGTCTTCCGGGAACAGGCGAGAACCTATCTAGAGTTTGTGTAGAAGGGAAGGAATCCAGTGGCAAAAACTTTATTACAGCAGCTCCGAGAGATGACGATTGTCGTAGCTGATACCGGAGACATTCAGGCGATTGAGCAGTATAAGCCTCAAGACGCAACAACCAACCCGTCCCTGATCACGGCGGCGGCGCAAATGCCGCAGTTCAAACAGATCGTGGATGATGTTTTGATGCAGGCAAAGAAAGACCTCGGCAGCGGCGCAAAGGATCAGGATGTTGCCAACCTTGCATTTAAAGGCTTAGCGATTGCGTTTGGAAAAAAGATTTTGAACGTAATCAAAGGCCGTGTATCGACAGAGGTGGATGCGCGCATTTCCTATGACACCGACGCCACAATCAACATGGCTCACGAGATCATTGAGCAGTATGAAAAGTCCGGCATCTCACGCGAGCGGGTTCTAATTAAAATCGCCTCTACCTGGAAAGGAATCAAGGCCGCCGAACAATTGGAGAAAGAAGGAATTCACTGTAATCTAACTTTGCTGTTCGGCATGCACCAAGCGGTGGCCTGCGCCGATGCGGGCGTCACGCTGGTTTCGCCCTTTGTGGGCCGTATTCTGGACTGGTACAAGAAAGATACGGGCAAGGACTATCA
>CAXUBB010000445.1:2134-4486 GCA_964249105.1 uncultured Bryobacteraceae bacterium
GAAGATCCGGGCGTTCAGTCTGTCACCAGGATCTACAACTATTACAAGAAGTTTGGCTATAAAACGCAGGTTATGGGCGCGAGCTTCCGCAATATCGGCGAGATTAAAGAACTGGCGGGTTGCGACCTCCTGACCATTTCACCGAATCTGTTGAAAGAACTTGATGCTACGGAAGGTGAATTGCCGCGCAAGCTTGATCCGGCGAAAGCGAAGAGCATGAGCATCGAAAAAATTCCGATGGACGAGGACACCTTCGAGAAGATGCATCAAGCGGACCGGATGGCGTCCGATAAGCTTACCGAAGGCATCAAGGGATTCAGCGATGCGCTGGTCTCTCTTGAGAAGCTTTTATCTGATCGTCTTGCTGCCCTGGGTGCCAGCCAGGAGCAGGAATTGGCGCATCGCTAGACCACTGATTTAGAGTTATCAAGGGAGCGGTTTCGGCATACCAGTGCTGAAACCGCTCCCTTCCTTTTTGTACCGTCCCTGTCTTGCGATAGCATTCGGTAACGAGGAGAAACCACTGAGAGATTTCGATACTTCGGCTGACGCCAGAAAGGACGTGAGAACAAACCGGCGTTGGCGCATTGCCATTCTGCTGGGCATCGGCATACTGATTAACTACTTAGACCGGGTAAACCTATCGGTTGCTCATGAAGCACTGCACAATGAGTTTGGAATTTCCAACGAAACTTTCGGTTATGTGCTGAGCGCCTACGTTTGGACCTACGCTGCCCTGCAACTGCCCATGGGCGTGCTGCTGGACCGGTTTGGCGTGTCTTCGATCGGGCGGATCAGTGCGCTGCTGTGGTCCGTTGCTTCGTTTTCCAGCGCAGCGGCCACGGGCATCAACAGCTTTTTTGCGACCCGCCTTTTGCTCGGCATTGGCGAAGCGCCGACCTTTCCCGCCAGCGCGAAGGCGGTTGGCGCCTGGTTCCCGCGTCAGGAACGTAGTTTGGCAACCGCCGCTTTCGATGGAGCTTCTAAGTTGGCTTCCGCTATTGGCGTGCCGCTGATTGGGATTTTGATCGTCCATATCGGCTGGCGCCTTAGTTTTGCCGTAACTGGCCTGATTAGCTTTTTCTATTTCCTGGCCTTTTACTTCTTCTATAAAGATCCGGAAGGTGATAGTAAACTGTCCCGCAGTGAACGGCTTTACATCTCGGAAGGCCGTGAAAGCGCGCCCACTCAGACTGGTGAAAGCGCCTCGCTAGGTTTTTTGCTTCGTCAACGTAAAGTCCTGGGGCTGACGCTGGGATTTTTCGCTTACAACTACTGCTTTTACATCTTTCTGACTTGGTTGCCCAGTTATTTTTCAGGAGTGTTCCACATTGACTTACAGCGTTCCGCGCTCTTCACCAGCGTGCCCTGGTTTGTCGCCGCCTTTACGGATTTCGTGATTGGCGGCTGGCTGGTGGACACGCTGATCCGGCGCGGGTATCGGGAAACCCTCGTGCGCCAAACGGTGCTGGTGGGAGGCACGATTCTGGGTCTTGCCATCATCGGGGTGGTTTTCTCTCACGATCTGATAGCCGCTGTTTTCTGGATCAGCCTCTCACTGGGAGGGCTCTCGGCTGCCGCGCCGGTCGGCTGGTCAGTTCCCGGCCTGATCGCGCCGCGCAACAGCGTCGGCAAAGTCGGCGGCATCCTAAACACCGGCAACCAAATCGCGGGTATTATCGCCCCGATTGCCACAGGATACTTTGCTGGACCGACCAACTCTTTTGGACACGCTTTCGCGGCAGCGGCTATTATCCTGATCATTGGAATCTGCGGATACATTTTCCTGCTGGGCAACATCGAGCAGATTCCGGAACCGGCGGATGCTGTCTAGGCGTGCTTGACTGGAGGCTTCTGGGGAAGCGCCCGGACTGCGCCCGTGGAAATACCGCCATCCACTAAAAGGGTTTGACCCGTAATATAGCGGCTCGATTCCGCCGTCAGAAACACAATGGCGCTGTCCAGATCGCCGGGAGCGCCCGGACGCTTAACCGGTATACGGTCGCTCAGGTACGCCACCCATTCCTTATCCTCGTACATGACTTTGTTTTGCTCCGTGCGAAACCATCCCGGCGCGAGGCAGTTCACGGTAATACCGAACGGACCCCAATCGTCCGCGAGGCTCATGGTCAACTGCTTGACTCCGCCCCGGCTCGCGCCATAAGGAGCAAGCCCCGCATATCCGGCCACGCTGGTAACAGAGCCGATGTTAACGATTCGTCCATAACGGGCCGGGATCATCCGGCGCGCCACGGCTTGCGCCACGAAAAAGCTGCCCCGCAGATTGGTATCGAGAATTGCATTCCAATCCTCCCAAGCGACGTCCAACGCTGGTTTGCGGATATTCATGCC
>CAXUBB010000446.1:0-3014 GCA_964249105.1 uncultured Bryobacteraceae bacterium
ACTTCCCACTTGACGCGCTTCTATCAGAAGCATTACCATTGCGTTTCAGCTTAGTACTTGGTAACTGAAATCTGAACTCAGAAAGAGGTCCGCGCATGACCTTCCAGGTTGGTGAAAAGGTGGTTTACCCAAACCACGGCGTGGGAACAATCGAGAATATATCTTCTCGATCATTTGGTGCCCAGCAGGAAAACTTCTACCTTTTACGTCTTCACCCGAACAGCATGACTGTGATGGTGCCTTTCTCTCATGTGGGAGATGTGGGGTTGAGAAAGGTAACAAAATGTAGCGAAATTTCTCGCGTTTTGAATTATCTTTCTACCGGACGACCTATCTACACCCAGGATTGGAAAGACCGGTATAAGGAAAACTCTGACAAGATGAATAACGGAAGTCTGCTGGAGATTGCTGAAGTTTTTAAAACTTTAGTGGCCATCCAGGCCTTGAAGCCTCTTTCATTCCGGGAGAAAAAGATGCTGGAACGATCACGGCAGATGGTGATTACCGAAACCTCGGTGGCAAAAAATTTAACTGAGCCGGAAGCTATTTGTTTGATTGCAAAAGCTTTAATAAAATGCAGTTTGCCAATGCCGGATGCCCTGTAAGTAATACTAGCCCGAACCGGACGCAACTCACCGGTTGCTTGGTCAGCCCCTGGTTTTTGGATCCGTTATACTGATGTCGTCCCTTCCGGCGCTATCGTCTAACGGTTAGGACGGAGCCCTCTCAAGGCTTAAATACGGGTTCGATTCCCGTTAGCGCTACCAAATTCCGAAACCAGGGTGTTTCCCTGTCGCTTGGGCTAATCGGCTTTGACACAACGGAACACTTCGGTCGTCATTATCCAAACGGTAATTAGTTCGCTTCCTCAAACCCTTACTCTCTGTTCGATTCTGTTTTCGGACAAACCTGCAATTTTACTGTATTGATTTAACTCCTAAACGATGTCTCCAAAGTGCGGGAATTGTGAACCAACCTGCCCGGGTTTCAATTAGGAGGATAAAGTGCAGCGTGAGAGTGGACGGCTTATTGAGGTATTAGTCGTCGAAGATAACCCAGGCGACCGGGTTCTGCTGGAATTGGGCTTGCAGGAATCACGCGCAAGTTACCGGCTACATGTGGCTGAGGACGGAGAGCAGGCCATCCGTATGCTGGTAAAGGGAGACTTATTTGGTATGGCAAAGCGCCCTGATTTGATCCTACTGGATCTAAACCTGCCAAAGCGAAGTGGCCATGAAGTGCTGGAAATGATTCGGGCAGATGAAAAACTGCAATTAATTCCTGTAGTGGTTCTTACCTCATCCAACGCGCCTTCTGATATTCGAGCGGCTTATGAACGTGGCGCAAATTCTTATTTACGGAAGCCCAGCAATCTTGAAGACACACTTGATTTAATGCAGACGGTTCAGCATTACTGGCTGGATTTAGCTATGCTGCCCGACGGCAATTTTTGAAGGCACAATGTAGCGATAACTGAATTAGCAGTTATTAAACTTCAACCATTAAAGGTTGGCGGTGGATTTCCGTTTGAAGTCGCCTCCGTTCAGGAAAAGTTAGAACTTTTGTCGGCATTACACAGCCTATCATCGCCAAAGCTAAACCAATTGGATATTCACGCAATAGCGTGAATATCTTTCTTTTCAGAGTGGCCCTGTCGGAACGCAGACGCAGCTTAGCAAGTTGCAAGGCGAGTTCCCTCCCATACTTGCGTTTCCAAGTTGCCATTCCTTTTTGGAATGCCTTATTTCTTTTGGGATCTCCGCCAATAAATTCTGCTTCAGACCGCAAAACACTCAGTGTGGCAGTCAGCATTAATTCAGGATTGCGTGACATGCTGGAGCCGTGAAGTCGGTATTCCGCCACAACCCGATCATGACAGATCAGCTTGAACTTCCTGGCAACCCGAAGATAAAATTCATAGTCTTCGGAGGCCTTTAAGGAAGGATTGAATCCGCCAATCTCTTCAAAGACGTTGCGGCGGTACATTGCGCAACCCGGATTTTCAACGAAGTTGCTTTGAAGCAGTTGAAGGTAATGGTCCTGCTGAGTTATGTCTTTATCGCAGTTCCGTAGCCAGTGCCCTTTTTCCGAGATAAAGGAATGATTGCCGACCACCATCGAACAATCTTCACAGCTTTGCAAAAGCTCATAGCCAACGGCCAAAGCATGGGGCAAAAGCCGGTCATCCGAATCAAGGAAAACCAGATACTCGCCCGTGCTATGAGCAACTCCTGTGTTGCGGGCTGATGGTAATCCTTGGTTATTTTGATAAATGTATTGAACGGGAAACTGTTCTGCAACTTGGCGGGTATTATCTTTCGAGCCGTCATCCACTACGATAATTTCGCAGTGTTCGTATGTCTGGCGCAGCGCGCTGGTGATTGCCTCAGCTAAAAAATGAGACTGATTGTAACAAGGGATGACAATCGAGATCACCGCCTTACCCGGGCGAGAGTTTTGATTGGAGGTTGAACAACAACTCTTCATCATAAACCTTTCATTAGTTCAAAACAGTTTACAATTACAAAACGGATGACAAAGCGATAAGATTACAAGCAACAACAGGGGCAACAAGTAATCTCAATACAAGGTCACGAGGTTTCTACACTCAACGAAGAGACTTTTCCGTGCTATTTCCGCACTACCGGAATCTTCTAATAGTTAGCTCGTTATCTATTAGACACAAAATTGATAAGCAAGGTGTCTTTCCTGATTGCGCACGTTTGTATAGGAATGTACCGGTATTCCTCTACATTGAGGCTGTACTTATATCTGATAGTCCAAGTAGATGACTATCCAAAAAACAGCAAAGCAATAAAATTCAACCTTATCTATTGTGATTGCAAACTCTCTAACTCTCGACTAATAGCGCCCCTCAGGGTATCGTAATTTGTATCTCCGTTATGGCGTATGCCATTGATAAACAAGCTGGGAGTGGTAAAAACTCCATTTTGCACTCCGGTCCGGAAATCACTTCTGACGTGATCGAGAAATTTTTCCGATTTCAAGTCTTC
>CAXUBB010000446.1:3024-4484 GCA_964249105.1 uncultured Bryobacteraceae bacterium
AGCTGTGCTGCCCGCTTCACCAAATCCTCAAGTTTCAACCCCTGGCCATCGGAAAACAACGCATCGTGCATATCCCAAAAACGATTCTGTGCTCCTGCTGCTTCCGCAGCTTGCGCTGCCAGTTCCGCATGGGGGTGGATACCCGCAAAGGGGAAATGCCGGAAAACATAGCGTATGCGATTTCCCAGTTCCGATTCGATTCTTGAAATGGATTGAGAGGCTTCCCCACAAGCCGGACATTCGTAATCACCAAACTCGACTAAAGTGATTTCCGCGTTCTCTCCACCTCTGATGTGGTCCCCCTCTCGCAGGGGAAGAAGTTCTAATTTGGGCTCGTTCAATTCTTGGTCAGCCATGGTGAAGTCGTGGAAGAGATGCGCGCCTAGCCTGATTGGTTGCACTGTCCATGAAAATGCCTCCTCCAGGATGACTGCAATTATCTGGGTGGAACCTTTTAAGCTCCAATTAATCTCGCATATAAACTACGGGCGAGGGCTACATCGGTAGTGCCCTTCACGATGGCGCGTCCATCCGGGAAAAAGGTGAGCTGGTATTTGGGTAGATTCATTCGAAGCGCAAATTCATTCACGCGAATGTCCCCCATTCCTTTTAGCCGGTCAGCCAGATCCGAAAGGTTCAACGGCCGCGAGTTTTCATGCAGTTGAACGGCATTGCGCCCGCATAAACTGATCGGCACACTTCGCCGCCCTTCCAGGTATTGGAATTCTTGTTTTCCGCAAGCCAGACACTCTGGGTCTCGTTCGCCCAGGTTAACGCGTCGGGTTTCCCCGGTCCAAATATCTGCCGTTTGTATATGGGAGCGGAAATTCTCCCATCCCACCAGAAGCCGAAGCGCCAGCGCGGACTGAGCAGCTGCCACTGTCGCGGTTGTGGAACTAAGAACGCCGTTCACATCGCAAGTGGGTTGAAGGCCTGCCGGCGGAGTTGGATAAACGCAAGCGAAACAGGGGCCGCGAAATGGCACAATCGGCATCACGATTCCATAACTGCCGATCGCTCCTCCGTATATCCAGGGAATTGAAAACTTTACACTGATATCGTTGAGAAGGTAACGTGTCTCAAAATTGTCTGTTCCGTCCAGAATCAGATTGCAATCAGACAATAGATCCTCGGCGTTCGAAGGAGTAAGATCAACTACGAATGGAGCAGCATCAATGCCACCGTTCAGCTCGCGCAACCGCCGTGTGGCAGCCACAGCTTTCGGGGTTTCGGCCAGCGCGTCGGCCTCGGTGTACAACCATTGCCGCTGCAAATTTGATATTTCTACATAATCGCGGTCAATAAGCCGCAGTGAGCCCACTCCTGCCCGTGCCAGCGATTCAGCTTGAAAACTTCCGAGAGCGCCGCAACCGACAATGGCTATGCGTGCGTCACAAATTCTTTGTTGGCCTGCTTCCCCGATTGGCGGAAAAAGAATTTGCCGGGAATAACGCTCTTGG